>NZ_JBXGLH010000070.1:0-352 GCF_056892285.1 Haladaptatus sp. HS23
GGTTGGTGCATCGGTTTGTTGGGAATAGTTCGTTTCGTCGCCCACTACTTAAGGGGCACGATTCGAACCGTCCCACGCTATGGACCCACAGGGATTCGAACCCTGGGCATCCTCCTTGCAAAGGAGGCACTCTACCACTGAGCTATGGGCCCGCCTCGCCACGAGGCGAGGGCTGTGTTAACCCTGGCAGTTCAAAGGTGCCCGACCAGTTGCGTGGTCGAGGTCGTCGAGGATAATCCCAAAGTGAGTCAGGCACGTCGGCCTGATCTCGTTCGTTAGGAGGTGATCCAGCCGCAGATTCCCCTACGGCTACCTTGTTACGACTTAAGCCCCCTTGCGAAGCCCAGATTCG
>NZ_JBXGLH010000071.1:0-313 GCF_056892285.1 Haladaptatus sp. HS23
TTTCAAGCGATTGATGCGGTCTCTGACGGTTATAGTAATGCACAAACTGCTCAAGCCACTGCTGAACGCTCGGCCGACTGCCCACCCATGACGTATGGAAGCGGTCGATCCGCTGTTTGAGCGTGTGAAACCACTTTTCGATCAGGTTTCGCTCTGTGTAGTCGAGCCGACCGCTCAATCCAATTCGGAAGAGGGCAGTCCGATATCCATAGCCATCAACGAGAAACACCGTGTCCGAGAGATCGTGTTTCTCGGCCAAATCAGCTAGAAACGCAGCCGCTTGATCGGTCCCATGCCGATCAAACACTTTGAC
>NZ_JBXGLH010000072.1:0-298 GCF_056892285.1 Haladaptatus sp. HS23
TGAAATGTGTCGTTCATAACATCAAGCGTGCCGCAACACAGTGAAATCAACCGCAGTATGGCGATTCACCAGAGCCACGCGAGCATATACTGTCTTCGTTCTCGGTAGTTACGGTCGGCCGGAGATATATCGACTTCAATTGGTCAAGGATCGCCTCAACCGACGGTCCGACACATATGCATTTCTGATGGCAGATATCCGTAGCGGGCACTGTCTAGTTTCTCGACTTCGCACCTTATGCTGGCTAAGCGCGTATAGCTAGCGTGAATCGCTGATGCTTCCAATTACGTCGTTCTTG
>NZ_JBXGLH010000073.1:0-284 GCF_056892285.1 Haladaptatus sp. HS23
GCTGCTCGACATTCAGCGACACCCGCACCGTAAGGCCGCGAACGGCAAACCCGGCCAGGGCTCGAATCGCAATGGAGCCGACGCCGACGACGTCATCGTCAAGGTTCCTCGCGGCACGGTGGTCTCGACTGCTGATGGTGAACCGATCATCGACCTGGTGGCACCGGGTGAGTCCTTCATTCTGGCGCGCGGCGGGCGCGGCGGGCTCGGCAACGCAGCGCTGGCATCACCGCGCCGCAAGGCACCGGGTTTCGCGTTGCTGGGCGAGCCCGGGGAAATGCGCG
>NZ_JBXGLH010000008.1:0-237431 GCF_056892285.1 Haladaptatus sp. HS23
GAGCAGTTCTTGGTTGAGCATAGACACCAAAACCACGGAACTGCTCGCTTCTTAAACTGGCCTAACTAGACAGTGCCGGCTACGAAACAATTTCATCAACAGGAACAGTTCCGCTAGATAACTATAATCGCTCTTCTTTTGTTTCTCGTAATAGATTCACTGTGATCCGTACATGAAACAGATGCAGGTAAGGACTACCGCAGTTCCATAGCACGGGCGAAATAGCACAAAATAGTGAATCAGCACGCAACCACGTAGAATCTGAATAGGCCTGAATTACGCTCGTTTAGGTATTTAACGTGGTCTAATCGAAAACAAGTGCTTATAAATGACGAATATGAACAAAAATACCGAATTCAACAGACGCGACTACTTGAAAACGGCTGGTATGACCACAGCTGCAATGAGTGTAGCGGGATGTGCATTCATTGACGATATCCTGGGTCGCCCGAAAGATAGTGAACACGTTCCATTTACAGTCTGGGAAGAGCTCAGAACGGCGCTCCAAACTAGTCCGGACCATCTACCAGCTCGTGCCACCCGGTTAGTTACCACCGACAATCCGGATCCAGAGAAAATATTCCGATTTGTTCGTGATGAGATAGTCACCTATCCGGATGAGATTGATCAATTCAATCATAATGGTACTCGAGTTCGATGGGGTATCCGAGGAACATTGCGAGGTGGTGCAGGAACACCCCGTGAGAAGGCTGAATTGCTGGCATATCTATATCGCCGTGCCGGATGGACGGCTGAGGTACTGATCGGTGAGGGTTTAGACGACCCGACACAAATGAAGCGTTTACTTTGGCAACCCCTTGAACGACAATTTGCACCACAAATTGACGAAAAGCAAATAGAAGAGTGGCACAAACGACTCGATCAATCAGCGAAAGACGTCCAAACCGTGGATACAATCGACGAACAGGGTCGCGAGAGTCAGCGCCTCGCTAACCATCTGCTTCAGCAGGTGCCATCTACAGAAGTTTATCCCCAAGAATTTGACTGGGAGAGTGGTGCTTTGCCAGTCGTTCGTGTCGTGATTGATGGAGACGACTATTATGCAGACCTATTTGATCTCGATTTACCCTTTGGTGAGAGCCGTGATTCGACCGACTCTCTTGAAATCGCTCCTGATGCATCCGAAACACTACCTGTGGAGGTGACCCTCTCAGCTGTGACAGCTGACGATCCAGAAGAATCATTTGAACTCGTCTCTGGGACTTGGAGTGCCGACGAATTGGTTGGCCGCCAACTTCTGCTTCAGACCCTACCGGGTATCGATTCGTTTGAGCAGCCAACCACCACTTTTCGTGATATCCAGACATTTATCCCCGCTCTCACGATGCAGGCTGTTGACCTAGATAAAAACGAGTCTGGTGAGTTGTCTGTGACAGGTGATGCTGTAACGCGAGCGGGTGATAGGCTCCATATTGAGGAAGATGACACGGTCTCTCGCAACGGAGAGCCATTTGTTCGATCTGAAGGTGGACCAGTATCAAGTGATGTGTCTCGGCTTGATGTGACAGTTGATAGTGGACGATTTCCAGAAATTCAACTTGATGTCCATGCGACCGACGAGACAGGAAAACCAGTAGAGCAACTCCCCGCGACGGCATTCAGAGTTACAGAAGAACAAAAGCCAGTCGGAATTTCAATGACGAGTAATCAACAGGCTCCTCGTGTGGTTATCCTATCGGACACTTCGTTGAGTATGCCCAATCGCTATCTTGGAGATGGAATGACGGAATTAGTCACGGCACTCCGCTCGCATATCCTCAGTGAGTATCCGAACTCTGACATCCGACACTGGGAAACAAACTCTGATCTGTGGACATACTTAGATCGTGCAGCAGGCTCCGATGCGAATCTCATCGTCTATGCGACTGATGGACACGTAAATGATGAACTCTCCCCCGAGATCGAAACTGCACTTCAGCAAGGACCTCCTGCAATAATGCTCAGTGTTTTCGAGAATGAAGACCCTGAGTTGCAAAAGATGGCGGATCTCACCGGTGGGGTGGTTAAACCGGCAGGCGATCACGCGACTGCACAGAAGGCAGTCATCGATTATCTTGAAAAACAAGCACCAACGCTTCCCACATACACACTGACCTATGGATCACCAGCACCCATGGGTTCGTCGGGGAAGCGTCATGTTCGCGTTAGTATTGCTGACAGCGATATTGAGGACCAAACTCAGTACTCTATTCCCAGTTCACCCGCACTACCGCCTCATCTTGCAGGACTCTATCTTACGGTGACGATTGACAAACAAGAGGTAATCCGTACATTAGCTGGGTATGATCCTGTTCGCCACGAAAAACAGCCCGTCACACAGGATATGGTAGATGATGTGACGAGCTCTCTATTCGGGAGTAATTTGCTCTCGTTCGAGGCTGCAGCTCCAGCTGAATCAATCTGGCTTGACGATCTTCTTACTGCGAAACTCTCTGTGGATGGTATCGACCAAGCGCTGATCGACGGCGATGAAAAAGAACTCAATCGTCAGTTGGACGCAGGGTTCACACATATCCCACCTGAATTTTGTTTGCTCACTGGACCACTTCCCGAAGCGATCACTGACCACTCGCTCACATTCCACACTGGATTACGGGTAACACTGTATCAAGAGTATCCTGTTTTCGACGAAAAGCGTGTGGTTCAGCATGTGGATCTCCTTCCATTTTCGAACTTTGCGACAGCTGCGGATGATCCACAGGAAGCGTTTGAAATCACCGTAGAAAAGACAGCCCGACTTGCAATAATAGAGAGTGAACTCTTCAAGACGAGTACTCACTCATTATTGGCAGACAAACAATTGGATGAGTACGGAGCTATCGATGATGCCACAATTGATGAATGGGGTGATGAGCGTGCAGACCTCTGGGACCAATTATTCGATACCATGGATGTATTCAGTGAGTCTGATTACCAGCTCGTACCAACCACTGGGGCTCCATTTGCATTCTGGAACATCGATGAAAAGACTGGTGAATTACTTGGTGTACTCCCCGATCAGAGTGGTGGTGGATCATCTGAGGAAGGAATTCGAAAGGCAATTCGGGAAATTGATCGAGTTATCTACGCGTACAATATCTTGCTCTCTACTATGAGTTCCGCAGGTGCGCTTGCGACACCGGGTGCATTCGCCATTGGCATCGTTGCTGCTTATGGACAGACATTGGCCCGACTCTATGGTGCAGCATCTCTTGCTATTGTTACCATGGATACGTCGTCACTCGACAAGCAAGTCCATAGAGCAATCGCCTATCTCGCATGTAATGTTGCCAGAGCAATCATCTTCGCAGGTATCGGTAAGTGGGTTGTTGATGTTATTGATAATCTGCTATCGATTGCTGGAACGAATCCGACAGGATGTCCTGGATAAGATTATTGTTGAAATATTGCTACGTTGAGATTCACATTCTTGAGTGTTCTTTGACCCACCTCTCCTGCTAGTCTCTAGCCAATAGATGCCGATACAACTACTCACGCCAACGCGTTCGGCATCAGTCCATTCGTTCACAAACCGAACGAATGTGCTGAAATCGTGTGAACGGAAAAAGAGCGACGAGTGTGATATCGCTTTGTTCGAGGAAAGCTAGTGGTCTCGAGAGCGATGGTTTGCAAGAAAATGGTGATCGCGTCTGAACGAGGGGTGCCGAACGATGTCCGTGCTGTATAGAGATGCTCGTGAAGGGCGTCGCACACTGTTGCTGGTGTATTGCTTTCATCGGTTTCCAGCGCGTACTCTCCACATTCGCGATCTTAAACGGGATCAAGGATATTCATCGCCGTTTCAGCCGAACTAAGTGGCAAAAATACGACTCTGACCATTTTCAGTTTATAGAGGAAAGACGATCGATTATCCCATCTTATAGAATGGTTGTCACAATTCCGGAGCTGAAAACGGCTAATGTATTATTACAATTACGGTCTTAGGTATATTTGCTGCATTCGTTTTAAGCTTTCTCTCCGTCGTTTTCAGGCATTTCACTCGATATCGTCCTAAATTCTCACCTAATAAGCACAAACTTTAAGTGCCATTCATTCAGTGATATATAGAAAGATAGCACAGCTCGCCTCCGGATTATCTTTTGTTTCCGTCTATGCTGTCCCGGTGTGTCGTGTTACAGAAGTGATGCGTCCCCAACGAACACAACCAATACCAACGATGAGTGCACCACTGCGTACGGACGACCCATTAACCCCCGACCTCACGTTAAGTACTGCCAGTAAATTACTAAAAAAACCCATACGACGGGAGATTATCCGGTATTTTATTGCCGAAAAGACAGCAACGACTAAGCTTACCCAATTGGCTGACTACGTTCACAAAGAAATCGACAACCTCAACAGCTCTGAACAGGCACGGATCAGGCTTCTCCACATACACCTTCCGACACTCGCTGATTCTGGTGTCGTTGAATACGACGAGCGTAGCGAGACTGTACGGTGTCGGACTAGTGAACGACTCGAACATCTCCTCAAAATTGTCGACGCTCAAGAGTCGCCAAACTAATTGACATCCCCCTCGCTCGCCCTGAAGGGTGAAGACTCCCATCGCACCACAGCAGGTTCTGTGAGATGTTTAAGGTTCGTGAACGAAACGGTCCTTGTCGAGAGTTCAATCCATCACGGAATGGCATTCACTGGCTGTGTCACACAGCCGTTTCCTATCCCCGAATCAGATGCTCCCACCGTTTCCAGCAGGGGACGAACGATTGTCGGCAAGTTCGGAGGTACTTGTGCCGCCACCGGTACCGACGAATCCCAAAGGGATATCTTTGAGCTTCGGTCGAATGGATCCGTATTTTTCTGATTGTCCTGATATGGGCGTGGAGAGACCACGTCGAATAAATAGAGATACGTCGGAGGAGTACCTAAGACAATACTATGCGGGGAAAGTTACCAAAGAGGGCAATTCATCCCCGCGCTTAAAGGCGAGGCTTTCTTGCCTGCAATTCCGTAACAACGATACAGTTGAAGAGCAATCTACCGTGTTATGTTTAATGCAGGCGCTAAACCCCGTCCTTTAGGCGAGGATACAGCGCCATCTTCATTTGTTCAAACGTCCTATTCAGAAGCCTCAGGTACTCTCCGTGCCTATCTCTTAGTTTCGAACCGAATGATGTTATCATTCGGTCACCGACAGTCCGTAAACTGGCAGTTGACTCGGTGTTTGCCACGGCGGAAGCCGAAACAAACAAGTAAGCCCACGGACACGCGAACCGACGCAAAATAACCAAGTAACTCTGAGTCTCGTCCGTTTCCCGGACGAAATAGGAGTAACGGCTCCGTGGCATAGCCAGTACCTCGTCGGGGTGCGAACCCTAAGAGACCAACGAACCACCCAGTAGTGGGTGAGGAAGCCCCGTGCGTTAGCGCCGAGAAGATGTCACCACGCCAAGTTAGTCATCAATTCCTGAGTCAAACTGCTGGACTGTAATCTGTCCACTGCTATCGACTCTAACGTAATATGCATCGTAATTGAATAGAATATGTCCATTTGTGTTGCGCGAAATTCCACTAGCGTTTGGTGCGAAGAGCGCATCAAGTGCGTCAGGATCAACAACCTCAGAAAGGGGCGCGAGGTCAGTAGGATCAACGTCGTTCAGTATCGCAACGGCTCTGATCACTGCTTCACTGGCGCAGTCTGTTGCCGGATCGAACTCGGTCTGGCAGACGACAGTATCTCTCTGCTTGTCCTCATCGTCGGACGGGGATTTGCGTTCAGTCATTATGGGGGTGAGAAGTGCTGACTCTATAATGTAACACACATGGCATGTGAAACAGTCAGACTATGTCCAACAGATTTGTTTTCACCATCTGAAACAGATACACAGTTTGTCTTTGCTCCTCTATGTTAATATTTGGCATTGATTTATATAAAATTGTGGCCGCTATCAAGTATGAAGTTGATGAATTGTTTTCACTTCCCGCTCATTTCGGAGACGTGTAGTACCCTCCAGATCCTGTCAGAATATGTGTACTATGTATGGAGTTCTTCCACTGTACGAGTTTGATCAAATAGATGGTACCGGAATATCTTAGCAAAAATAGAGGGTGCTAAGCTCCCTTCCTCAAGGAGCGACTGAAGGGAAGCGAGTAGGGGAGGGGATACAGCACCAGCACATGCAGCACACACCTGAATCCAGGTAGTTAAGCCATTGTAAACAGTTTCCGGAAGTACAACGCATGAAGTACGGTCCCCGATACCCACAGTTCCCAGAAACCGACTCCCAAGAGGAGTCGCTCGACTGGACACGGGACATCGTGAGACAAACCTATAACCACGGTCTGTACTGATTCGACCAAATCTCTGAATCGGAAGGCACCGTTAAACAGCGCGTTACCAAGATTCGTGACGAGCTTCCAGAGTTGAAAACGTGGTGAACCGACCTCAAGCAAGTCTACTCGAAAGTCCTGCAAACCGCTATTGAGCGGATTGCAACGAATGTCACTAATCTCGGGAAGCTCAAAGCGAAAGGGTATGACATTGGCTCGTTGAATTGGAAGAAACCGCGAGAGTTCCGTAGTTTCACGTATCAGCAATCAGGTTTCAAACTCGACAAGAAGAGTGGCCCAGATGGGTACCCGATGATGGAAGTGAGCGAGTTGAGGAGTATGCTCTCTTCTCGCGGAGTGGATTTAAACACTCCATCGAAGAGGTCGCCGAAGAGCGGGACGATCTTCGCCTGTTCACAGTAGAAGACGTCGTCGAAGCATTGGATGCGTGACTCGTCTTTACGGATACGCTATTCGTTACGGAGATACGTCCGTATCACCAATACACCATCTCTATCGACGACGTAACAGACAAACTGATGGCCTGTTGTGCCTGCATCACGTCCACTGCAACGCTTGCTATAAGCACATAACTGCAGTCGAAACCGCGACGGACGATGGAACCCTCGACGTATCTCCGTCGGAAGAGAGCGAAACGATGCTGAACCGGACAATTGCGACTGTGATGGCCTTGGTGGCATCCTGTGTTAGCGATGCGTGCAAACGGGATGAACAGAACTGCCGAACGAACCACCGCTTCAACCCTTATTATCTATACCTTAGGTCAGACAAGGCAATAAACTCCCTGAGTATCCAGTAATATGCAATATCAGCATTCGTTGGAACCTCCAGAAAGCATATTATACTATATTACCGACTAATCTTAATGTTCAAAAGCAAACCAATTCGTAGCATGCTGGTTGCATCATTGTCATCATCGCCCAACGAAGATCAGGATGATGAGATTGTCGCTCTTTCAGAAGAAGAGCAGATTGACCGCGATCTAATATAGAATCGAGCGCATACCCGTATCTTTAGGCTTGGGAGGATGTCAATACGTAGTGTAGTGTGGATTGTATCTCCTGATCAAATAGCCAGGCATAAATTTTCACTAATATCACATTACATTCAGTCTCATCGCTTTTGTTGTAGCGAGGAAACCCCGTCGCTTGCGGCGGGGGAGGAACCCAAGAGCCATCTATTTTTGTATTTCACCATATTTATTTTGTTGTTCCGTTCGTCCGTCGCGTGCGGTACTCTTCAAGGACAATCGACCCAGTTGATTCTCCTTCATCATTATAAAGAGTCGTTCGTGGCGCAAAGAGGAGATCTGGGTTCACACAGGCCGTCTGTTTCGACTGGTTATTGAGAAGCATTTTGACTGTTGTACAATCAATCCCGTTCACGGTATCGGTACCAGTCACAGTAACCGAGAATGTTCCGGGCTCGGGGGTTTCACCACCGACCGTCACATCGGTGCTGTCGACGGTGAACGTTTCGCCGACCACGAGATCTCGGCCGTCAACAATAACCGTCGGGGCCCGCGCGAGGAGGAAGAAACCAAACCCTGTCTGAGAGTTAATCACCTGTTTGAACACGGATTTAGTAGTGCCTCGCACTGTCGTAGTTGATGAATTGCCATCTGCCGGTGTGCCTGTGATCTTAACTGTGACCTCCTCGCCAGCACTCTCAAGCACTTCAAACTCGATGACTGGCCCGCCAACTGTCGTGTTCAATCGGTAGTACTCTCCCTTGTGTAGGCTCTCGGCGCCTGTAGCTCGTTCTGCGGTTGACGTGAGCGTTGTCCCCGGTACCGGTGTCGTTGTGTTCTCGATCGTGGTTGGAGTTACGGTCGAAGTTTTGTTTTCGTTATTAGAAGCTCCAGTGGTACATCCGGCAATTAAGAGTGTGAAACAGAGCAGTACCACTCCTATGGACGACCGTCTCATCGTGTTCTCTCTAGTTGAATAGTGGGCGTCATACTGATCTGCGGTTTGTCGTCGGTACTATAAGTGATGATCCTCGTCACAATTCTCAAGAGAGACCAGAATTCTTCCGAGACGTTTTTGTCTCGTCCCTCTCCTCTTCGCGTTTTGATCGCCTTCGTGACAACGATCTGTTTGTCGTCTCTGTCGAATCCTATTATATTACTTGACATTAGGTTCCTTCATGACTGCGCGTGTAGAGTTTCTACACAGCCATTTACAGAACCGCTTTCTGCCAATCTATACTCATCGTCTGAACTTTGTTCACAATGTGGAATAGATATCATCGTATGAACAGAGCTCTCGATACAAGATTCACTCAACATAAAATACATATTTAAATAGATTAATACCAGAGCTGGTCTCGTCAGTGAATGCTTGTTTGAGACAGACAGGGGGAGACTGAGCCCTTTTATAAAAGAGATATCCTACTCAAATAATGTTTTTATATATCAAATAATATATCTTCGATAGTAACCGTATTAGATAAAAAGAAATATTTAATAGTAATTAATTGTTGAATGAATGTGTCATGGTAAAGCACGATAGACGGACGTTCCTTCAACTGACCGGCGCAACACTCAGCGCGACAACACTTGGCGTCGGCACTACGACAGCGACCACTTCGGACTCGCGGTTCTTCATCAACCTCCGTGACGTCGACCGCTCGGAGATTCCTGACGACATCGAGATCATCCACGACCTCTCGCAGGCTGACGTACTCGTCGCACGTGGGGACCAAGAACGCGTGAACGGTACAACAGTCCCCGACCGCGTGATCAATCGGGGGGACGACCGCACTGGTGCCGTCAAGTCACGGGACGGGCCGACCACCAGCGGCAAGGGTTCGAGCCACAATCACGACGGGTCGGCCAAGAACAGCGAGTACCAGTGGGACAAACGCATCCAGGACCTCAACAATGAGCTGACCGACAAGCCGGGTGGCGGCAAGTCCATCCACGACACGACGACTGGCGAGGGCACACGCATCGCCGTCGTCGACTCAGGCGTCTACGACGCTCATCCCGACCTCGAAGACGTCGTCAATGATGAGCTCTCTGAAAACGTCTCGGAAGATGAGTACGACTGGCGGCCCAACGGCGCGGGCAACCACGGAACACACGTCGCTGGCATCATTGCCGCGACCAACAGCAACGACGGTCCCAACGGTGGCGTTCTCGGGACGGCACCGGACACCGAAATCGTCTCCTATCGGATGTTTTCCAGGGAGGAGGGAAAACAGGGCGACGGCTACGCCGGGTGGGTGAAAGCCGCCGAAGCAGGCTGTGATGCCATCAACTACAGTGTTGGCTTCCCCGCACCATATGTCTACGTCGATGAATATCCATTCTTGACCGAAGAACTCCGCATTGCAGAACAGGTCGCGGAGTACGTCCGCTCACAAGGAACGGTCATCGTAAACTCCGCAGGCAATGACTCGCTCGACATGAGTCCAGAGAACACCCTCGGTATCCCGACGGAGGCCGAGGGTGTCTTCGGCGTCGCCGCGACTGGCCCCATTGGCGTTGGCTGGGGGGACAAGCACAGCGACAACAAGGAAAAGTGGCTTACAGGCAACCGGCTGGAAGAGCCGACGACCGAACCTGCCTTCTACACCAATTATGGCAGTGCAGTCGATGTTAGCGCCGCCGGTGGTAATGCTGACCTCGAAGAAATTCAGGCGGGCAACGAGGACGCATATAACGACCTTGTCTACTCGACGATCGTGAAGACGACTTACGAGGACGGCCTTGACGAGGACGACAAAGGTGACAAGCCAAGCGAAATCGTTGATACGGAACCGGGCTACGGCTGGAAAGCAGGCACCTCAATGGCCGCCCCACAGGTTGCGGGTGCGGTTGCGCTTGTTCGTTCGCTCCGCCCCAACGCTAGCGTTGAACAGATTGAATCGCTCATTCAGGAAACCGCAAGTAGCGCGCCCGGCGGACAGACCTACCATGGTGCTGGTCACCTCAATCTGAAGCGTCTCGTCAAACGCGCTGAAAAGTAGAGAATATGTATGGTTGAGGAGCGACCCTCGGAATAAACCCGGTTTGGACTTTGGCCCCTGCCTATCGGGCGAAAGCTAACCATTCAGATCACGCGGCAAGTTTCAGGTTTCTTCGTTCGAATTTCGCGTGTTACGACCCAGTTGCCACTCGCTGAAGAATCTGACTGAGCGTGTCCATTCGCTTGCGATCATAGTGGGTGAGGTCATAGCGGTTGCTATTGTTGCGCTCGCTGAATATCTCGATAATCTCAAACTGGACGAGTAATGCCAGTAGATTCCCCACCATTTGGGGAGTCATATTGGAATCGGGAAGGTTTTCACTTAATTGCTTGGTAGAGGGATAGTTCCGCGAACAGACTTCAAGCGCTTCACGGACACGCTCATGATAGGCTTTCAAGAGGCCGTACTTCTCAGGCGATGTTTCCTGCAGGCACTGTGCTTGCCGTTGAAGCGAGTCAGTCATATGTTGTGCGTTACTATCTTCGACCATACTATATTATAAATTCCAGAGCTACTTAACCAGAGAGGAATGGACGAAAACTAGCTTTCGATTTATAGATTGACACGAATGTTTAGGCGGCACTGTCTAGTTAAGCGATTCTGTTGTAGAGTGGCGTTTCAGCGTCTGTAGCGGAAGTAGCGAACGAATCACTTTGTCTCATCATGACGAGGTTTTCAGTAAAACTGCCGAATTCAGTCTTCTCTCGGTGCAGCCACTCTCACTGTCAATAATTCGTCTCTTTCGAACAGTGCGAAAATCTTGTCGATCGTATCGCAGTCACTGGGTTTCCTTATCTAGACAGTGCCGATTAGGGTATATTATTTGTTTGTATATCAGCAAAATAATACTAAACCATAGTTGAGGGCTTTCTCTTGCCCTATGTGACCGGAAGAGAATCGAAGATGACATCATCTACGTGGTGACTTTATTTTCGCATCTTCTTTATGAGGCGTGTCAGAAACCAGTCTACTAAACCATCTCTCAATACGGACCGTTCACTGATTTAAACATCTGTACACCAATTTTCGCGTACTTTGAATCTCTTGCCGGTTTACCGGTTAATATCAATATTCAGTGTGTGATACCTAATGTCGGGTATTGTCGCGTGCAACGACTCTCCCCGACATACGTGGGTACGTTCCGGCTGACGGGCAGGGGTGAAGCGAGAAATCCACCGCTCACCCACCAGCCCGCCGAACCCTATAACATGGGGCTTCAACCGGACTTTGCTGTTCAGTACTTCAAATTACAACGCCGGTTAGCTTATCCCAGTCAATCGTATAGTGTTTTCTGTGAAAGAACAGAACGAACCGGATCAGATCAATGATCAAGAAATGCTTGATCAAACACTTGATGCGCTACTGGCTACCGAGAGGCCTGCAAGTGCGACGACAGATATCGCAGATATCGTCGATGAAAGTCCCGAAACAACTCGTTCAACATTGAACGAACTCTATAACCAGGATCGTATTGAGCGACTGGACATTCGTGACACCGGTGTTCGTTGGTGGGCACCACGTCCAATGGATGAGGTCTTGAAATCGGTCGGTGCAGAAACGATCTTGAAACGACTGAGTGACGAATTAGCAACCTCGATTTCACTCGGCGATGGAACTGTCTACGAGAATGGTGACAAACACCCACCGAGTGAACTAGATCAGGAAGCAGAATCACAGAATGAGCTTCATTCGCCCAAATCTGACTCAGGAGGACTGGTCCCGAGTAGCAAAGAATCTGGGGAAAAGCGTCAAGAGTTGAAAGAGGGCGCTGATCTTGAGGATGTTTCGGAATAGCACAGCTAGAATCACATCATTCCAAGTTGGATTTAAGTTAATGGCAAAGGCCAACGTGAAATATAACTGATAATTTTCTTTCAGGGGTATCTGAAACCAGTGAAAAGCCTTGAGAAAGTATTGTATCTCCAGATTGGCTACTGCCTAGGTTCACTCATCTGGACCAGAAAGATCACGAAGGTGTTCTGCAACTGTTTCCTCATTTACCGTCTTGTACTGGTTTGAATCCGAGTCAATGGTTGCAACACTGACGTCCGCTGCGGAGAACTCATCGTCTTTCACGCTTTGTAAAGCCTGAAAAACTGCCTGGATACCATTATCAAGCGAGAGGTCGGTTCTATACTGCTCTTCGAGAGTGGCTTGCAGGTCATCACTTTTCGCACCGATTGCAGTGGCTCTCCATTCGGACGTTGTCCCAGCCGGCGTTACTTCGAAGAGTTGGGGTTCGCCCTTGCTGATGCCACCAATAAGAAGCCCGACTCCAAATGGCCGTGTACCACCTTTCTGCGTAAGTTCTTGAATATCATCACAGACAGCGGTGGTGAGCGTCTCGACACTTATCGGTTGATCATAGCGCCATTGTTCAACTTGTGCATGCTGACGTGCCTTGTCGACCAATCGACAAGCGTCGGCAGCATGGCCGGCAGAGGCAATCCCGATGTGTGTGTCGGCCTTATGGAGCTTTTCGACCGACGATGATTCCATCAGCGGTGATCGGGTATTGATTTCGGCTGCGAGCACCACACCGTCAGTCGTCCGAATGCCGACACAGGCACTGCCCCGTTTGACTGCTTCGCGAGCGTATTCAACTTGGTACAGTCGGCCGTCCGGGGAGAAAATTGATGTGCCTCGATCGTATGCCTGCTGTTGATTTTGTCCGTGCATTTTTGTATAGAGCGCTTGGCTCTCGTTGCTACCCATTGGTGTGGGTTTTGTAAAGGAGTTTTGTTGACCTGACGAGAAGCGTGGGGAAAAGACCAGATTATAGAATTCTTGACAATGAATGTGCACGTGAACGGCGCTGAGAACATTCGACTAAAAGTAACTCCGATCCCGTCCGTCCTCGGACGCGATAGGAGACTGTACTGTGGCATAGTCAGCATCTCGTCGAGGTGCGAACCCGAAGAGACTAACGAATCGCTCGGTGGTTGGTAGGAGGCTGTTGCTTCAGGCGCGGGAAGATGTCACTCAACAACGGAGTGCGATTTCAGACGGGGGCATTTTACCAAGCGAGTGTATCGATGTGTCTGTCTGTGAACGTGTGAAACAAGTAGCAGTCGAGACAAATGGAAGGAAAAGCATCGACGCTTATTGCTTCCAGCCTAATCGCAGGCGGATGCAAGATGGTCAGTACTGGTCACACGGCAGGCTATCTAGTCATTGCAGGAAACTCGAACTCACCTACCGCTATGAGAATACCAAGGTCATCGACTGAAAAACACAGTACTCTGGATGCCCACAATCACAGTCAACGTTGATGTTGATCTCAAGCAGCGAATGGAAAACCATCCAGAGATCAACTGGAGCGAGGTCACCCGCCAGGCAATTGAAGACAAAGTCAAGAAGCTCGACCTAATGGACGAACTCACCGCTGACAGTAAACTCAGCAATGAGGATGTCGAGGAAATTTCCGCTAAGATCAACCAGAGCGCACGCAAATCCCTTGAAGAAGAGTCAAGGTAGTATTACCGAATGAAGCTGGTTGTCGACGCCAACGTCGTCATCTCTGCACTTATCGCGAATTCGAAAACACGTGAACTCATTGTCACACTTGAATCAGATCTTCTAACTCCTGAAATTGTCCACGACAAAATCGGGAACTACGAAGATATTATCGTCAAGAAATCCGGCATGGATGGGGACCGAGTCAATCAGTTCATTGAACTACTTTTTCAATATATCGATGTCGTCCCCGCTGCAGACTTCTATCCGTTCATTGAGCAGGCCGACAAGGCGATTGGGGCGACAGACCCTGACGATGTATTGTATGTTGCCTGTGCACTTGCTTGTGAAGCAAGCGTCTGGAGCGACGACTCTGATTTCGATGAGCAATATCTAGTACCAGTGTATTCAACAAGTGAGGTTGTCACTTCATTCGACACAATTTGAGAGCGAGAATAGCAGCTACGAATTCCACAGAATGCCGAGACGGCACAGAAACACGCCTCAGGCCGAACAGTTCACCTACAACGTCGAAGTCTCCCCAGAATGGTCAAAGTGCCAATGAAAACGACGAGAACCCCGAAGACCACCACTCTGTAGTCTCCATCGATGAGTGACTGAGGAACTGATGACGAAGTATTTCCACGAGAGGTCACGGTCATTGACAGGGAAGCGTTGAGACCCGAATTAACTATGGCTGGAGAGTATACTAATCGTCTCCCAGCGTCTTCGAGGAACTCTCGGTGAAGTGGCTGTCTGCTCGCTCAACACTCCGCCATGTTCCGCGACGGAACCAGAGATACGCAATAACGCCTCCAATAACGTTGGAGACCGCAAATGCAACCCAGATCCCTGCTGATCCAAGCATATCTGAACCGACCCACGCAATCGGAAATCGGATGACTCCCAGCGTTAGGATTGCAACGGCGGCTGCAAGTAGTGTCTTTCCAGCGCCACGGAAGCCACCACTATACGCGCGCATCACCCCAATGAATCCAAAGGTGAGAGCTGTGTAGCGGATGAATGTTACTCCTTCCGCGACAACTGTGGAGTTTGTTGTGAACACTCCCACAATTGGTTCGGCGAGCAGTAATACGACTAATCCGAATCCGGTCAATGTAATCAACATCACCTTTGCACCGTAATGATTTGCTCGTTCGGCACGATCTATTTTCCCCGCACCAATGTTCTGGCCGGTCATAGTTTCGATGCCCTGTGAAAACGCAATTGCTGGAAGGAATATGACCGAAAACACCCGTGTTCCAATTCCATACGCGGCAACCACGGTTTCGGGAAACGCAGCGATCACGACTAGCATCAGGGTAAACTACCCCTCCCTGCTCGCTCACGGGATACCCCGCTCGCTCCCTGAGGAAGGGGCTTTCATGTGGACTCCCGGCGATCAGTCCGAGGCTAAGGCCTGCGGTCCGTCGTCGGTCATTGTCCCACGATTTATACGCACGTCTACTGGTGCATCTCCATCCAGGGACTTTTGCCCCGAACGGAGTCTGTGATACTGCTGGCGGGCGTATCGTAGCCCGATGTTCTTCGCGCCGTTGTAGTCCGCGTTCACCGCGTAGCCGCACTTCCGGCAAGAAAACTCGGTGCCAGAACGGTTTGCTTTCGCGGTGAACCCGCACTTCGAACAGCGTTGTGAGGTGTGGTTGGGTTCGACCTGCTCGACCGAGACACCACGTTCCGGGGCCTTGTACTCGACGTACTCGTAGAGCCGCCGGAAGGCCCAAATGTGGTGCCACTCGGCGTGCGGTAGGCGATCGCGGATGTCGGTTAAGTCTTCGAACACGATTACGTCGCAGTTGTTCTCGACAGCTTCTCGAACTACGTCGTTCGCCACGGTGTGAATGTACTGTTTCCGCCAGGCTCGTTCGCGTTTTCCGAGCCGAAGAAGTGCATTGTGTGCGGCTTGCGTTCCGCGTTGTTGCATCTTCGCACGGCGTTTCTCGAACTCGTCGATCCAGTGGTCGTAGTCGTCGCCCTGCCAGAACGTCCCAGTCGAACTTGTAGCGAGTGAGTTCACACCGAGATCGATACCGAGGACCGTTTGGTGCTCCGTATCTGCTGAATCGTCGGTGTTCTCGCTGTCGTACCGCCGGGTCGTGATGTGCAGGGAAAAGTCGCCCGTTGCTTCGTCGCGGTGCAGTGTTCCCTGCCGAAGCTCGTACTCGTCGTTCAGGACGAACTGTTCGTAGGGTGTCGGGCTGTCCGAGGGAAACACGTACTCGCAGACGACACGTCCCGCTACCGTGGATAGTGACGCCTGGCTTCGGTGGATGGTCGAAGACCGTTTGTCGAAGTCCATAAACCATGATGTGAACTCCGGTTGTGAAACGCGCTGGCGTTTCTTCCATCGTTCGACGCACCCTTTCACGGCTTCGACGGCACGGTAGATCGCCAGTATGACGAGGTTTGCTGTCAAGTCGGTCTCGGCGCGAAGCTCGTCGTACAGCGCGCTCTGTGCCTGTCGCTTGTTGGTCACGCAGTCGTCGTAGTCGGTATTGTCCCAACAGAACTCAGAGGCACGGTTTGCACACCAAAGGAACTGTTCTCTGGTGGATTGGAGTGCGTCGCATTGCTCGTCGGAAACGGCGAGTTTCACGACGGCTGTTCGACGCACTTCCATAATTCAAAGAAGGACTTCGGGTGCATATATTTAATGGTTAGGTGCCGGTCAGCAATCCCCCTGCAACCCATCGGTTTTCCGAATTCCATCGGTGTGTGGGTTGGTCCAAATACCCAGCTTCGCAACGCGCTCCTCCCCTCCCTACTCGCTCGCTTCGCTTGCTCCTTGAGGAAGGGGACTCCGCGCTACCGGTCACTTGAGAAAGATCGAACCGTGGTCACATCCGATCAGTTGTCTCTGACAAACTGGACATTGTTCGACATCGCATCCGGCGTTGTGCTGCTCTCCACGCGGTACCTGACAGTCAGGGCAGCGATCCGCATCGCGTGGAATATACAATGGAATCTCACCGAGTGTCTTTTTCGATTCCTCTCCGTACGGAATTCGTTCGGTCACAAGAAGGATCCAATCGATTGGTTTTCTTCTTTCCGACGTTCTGTATCCTGCTGTTTCTTGACATCGTCCGGGAGACGACCGGACTCCGGACGAATACCGTCAAGATCCTCTCCTTCGTCGTATTGTGCCATTGCTTCTGCAGTTGCTGCCCAGACGTCTTCCTCATCCGGCTCGATCTGACGGAATACCGTGTCTGAATTGATCTTGAGCTCCCACTCGATAGTTTCGGTGCGATGTTTAACGTTATATTCGATTGACTTTACGTTAACAAATGCTGGCTCTCCGCGTGCTTCATTGTAGGCATCGTCGTCGCGATCAACGGCTTCAAGGAGCTCATCCATCGTTCCAATGCCTTCTCCTTCTTCACCACAGTAATACCACAACCCCCCGCCTTCTTCAGGGTCATAGAAGACCCACCCGCCCGGACATGGGTAGTGAATTCCATTGTACTTGGTAGAGTCGTATTTCTCGGCCCAATCTGGCTTCTCAGGCATTACTGACCCGCCTCCAACTCTCCTTCACGGTAGCAAACTTGCTCGTACCCGCTGTCCATCTCTGCGCGCCGCTTTGCGGTCTTCACAGCGAGCTCTTTCGAGGGAGCTTCGACGAACATGGTTTGATCAGTGGATACCTCTTCGAGGGTGCGTGTTTCGGACACTCCAACCTCCCAGTGATACCAAGTTTCTGCAGCGAGTGCTTCACGAGGAATCCGCTCGATCTCTCCGGCAGGTTCTTTTACACCAGTCCGGTAGGAGCAAATCTGAACACCCTCGTCACCGATGGTGGATCGGGCTATGTCTTCGTCTTCGACAACTTCTAATCGGTAGTCCCCGAATTCAGCCCACTCATCACTTGCTGCAGTGATCTCTCGTTTGGTCCACCGAATATTACCTTCATGGTAACCTTCACAGTGTGCAATTCGATCACCCTTTTGGAGAGAACGAACGATATCTGCAGTGGATTGACCGTGAGGCCGCGGGATCTGGTACCGATCAAGATCTGAATCCTCCGACTTTGACTTACTCATCTTCGATCTCCTTCATTTTGTCTCGAAGTTCGACCATGTCGTCGTAGACTTCTTTAGACTCTTCGTGCAGCTCTGTAGGCCAATTCATGGTTCGAAGCTCGTACGTCATCTGTTCGAGCTTTTTTGACCGAGTAGGTTTCCCGTGCTTTCCCGTCTGTGGTTCTGTGGATCCGTTCATTGTACTTCACACCATGCTTAGTTGGGCATGGTGAAAAAGATACCGATTGGTTGTGATATGAACAAGACCCAGAGAAAAGGACGGCAACTACAGTTGTTCGTAGAGCTCGTAGCTACAGCACGGTGTGATCTCTCGCCCATCGAGAACCGACGTGACTGGTTCTTCGAACGTGTTTCCACATTCCACACATACATAGGGTCCGCCCATGTCTTCGCTGATCGGATTGGGCATCTATTTGTCCACCTTCGTTCCTTGCATTTCAGAATGCATCTTTTGGTATTGGATCACAGTTTGGTTCGGTGTAGTAGTACCCGTCTTCCGTCATTCCGTAACCGTCGGGCGGATCGTGATTTACTGAGATCTTCCGCCTGTATCGGACGAAATCGAACTTTTCACGAATGACGCGTACTGTTTCGCGCCAGATTGAACCATCCCATTCTGGGAAATACACATCCCCATCATATGCTTCGTGAATCTCCGTAAGTACCATCTCGTCAGCGTACGGGAGAAACTCTTCGTATACTGTTGCACCACCAGCAACGAAGACGCGGCTGTCATCCACAACAGACATGGCCTCATCGATATCATGGACGACGATGACATCATCTGTAATCTCGTCTGTTGACCTGGTCAACACGATGTTTGTCCGTCCCGGCATCGGGCCACCAAGCTTCCCGGAGATGTTTTCATAGGTCGGACGACCTACCACGACCGGATGTCCCATTGTTGTCTCATTGAAGTGGCGCAGGTCTTCGGAGAAATGCCACGGGATCTCTCCGTCACTACCGATAACGCCGTTCTTAGCGACCGCAGAGATAAGACAGAATGTTGGTGTCTGTTCAGTCATTCAGTAACTCCTCCCTATGCTCACAGAATGCGAGCTGATCATCACAGATGGGACACCTCTCGTGGTCACACCCACCATCGTGAAGGTCACCTTGTCTTGCGGTACAGCCAGGACATTCCTCGGAAGCGTCCTCTGTGGGGTGGTCTCCGTATGGAATCCGTTGAGATTGTGAATCAGCAGTCATCGACGCCCTCCTCGAACCCTTCATCGATCTTTCTTCGTAGCTTTGCTTGCATCCGATTGCGAAGTGTTGCGAGCTCTATCCGATCTATATCGGCAGACTCCACACCAGCTACTCCCGAAATGTGTTGCAGTGCGTTACGGATGGGCTCTGAATCATCTTCTCGGATCTCTTCATCCAGTGTAACAATAAAGGCGTTATGTCTCTTGGTCATGGTTCTGATTTGCTATTGAGTAGTTCGGAAAGTGCTGCACTGACGGCACCAAATGCCACCCACCCCTCCTCGACGGATACGTATACCGTTCCATCGTATGTGCGGAAACAGTCGCCGATTCTTGTGTATCCTCTCTCGAACCCTCCAACATTCACATGCCCGTCTTCGTCGACGAGACTTGGTGAATCGTAGATCTCGTCCCAGGACTTTGGTTCTAAGTCACTAATCACGTCTTGAGTGCTCATGATCTCACTCGTGGGTCTGTGGGATCAACCTCACCGGCATCCAATTTGTGTGCAAAACACCCTCGACAGAGCTTTCTTCGACGTCCTTTCTTCATTTTGATGGCGCGAAGTGCACCTGCGTCCTCGTCATTGCACCACTCACAGACGGAGATATTTCGCCACGCATCCGGTTCCTCATCCTGGTTGTCGAAACCCTGAGATTCCTCAATCATCATCCAACACCTGTTGTTGATCTTCGGAGGATGGATTCTTGTACTCACTCTTGTCGCGGGCTTCTTCGCTGATCTCGTGTTGTATAACTTCGTTTTCAGTGACGTAGACTCGATTCGAGTTGCTACACGATTGGCACATTATCGTTAGGACACCTGGGCCAGATATTGACGCAGATACCTCCACAAGCCAGTCTGCTTCGTTTTCACAGCCATCGTATCGACACTCTTTGTTACCATTGTATTCTTCGGCTGCAATTGGATCGATGTCTACGTATTGGCCCGATCCTTGTTGGGCGCTGGATTCTCCTGTCATTGTAAAAGTGCTCCTATATCATGCTTAATTGGGCATGGTGAAAAAGATACCGATTCAACAAGTCATCGCCCTACGGGAGAGTGATTGTGACATTGCCATCGTCGGGGCACGTCGACTCGTGCATACTCGCTTGTTCATCTGCAACAGTCTCCAGGTCGCTCCCATCAACCGTCGAGGGCCTCAATTGAGCCATGCTCTCAGCTTGCGCCTTTGTCAGTACCCATCCGCACTCACATGACCCTGCGATTTCTTCATCTGTGTCATTCTCGTCCATAGTCAGTTTTTATTCATCTCGGTGACTATCGACCATTCCGCGGCCAATTGACCTACTGTTTGTACAGACATCGAAGCCTCTCCAGCGATTTTGATTGCACCTGGGAGATAATATTCTATCTTCTCGTACCTAATCCCACTGTAAGCCATCTCTGCTGCAATTTCCAAGCACTTCTCTTCTCCGATTGCTTCGTTGGATTGGTCTTTGACGATCTCCGTGAGACCCTCCATTTCTTCGACTGGTTGCCCAGTCACTTTTGAGATCTCTAAGAGTAGCTGATGTTCTCGTCCAGAGGAGAGCTCTTGGCTAGAAACATCGTTGTCTCTTGGTGCCTGCAGGGAATGCCCGGTGTTGAGTCCTTCGAGCCAGTCGAGCATAATTGTAGCACACCCATATGTTCCTCTCCAGTAATCACCTTGCCCGAATCGGCCGGGAGTCCCGCCTTTGTCTGGATTGTAACAATCGCGTTGGAATGCGGCTGCTTCCCGTAGATCGCGCAGATACTGTTTAACATCTTCAAGACACTCTGGTTGATCGTATGATGTGGGTGGATTCATCTATTTATCCACTCTGGTATTGACTGGCAGCAATTATCTTCCCCATCTCTTTTGAGATCTCCATCGTTGATTCGCGGTGTGGCCCCTGAATTTCTATGGTGATCTCTTCATTCATTATTGAAGCACAAACAGAGTACTCTCCATGTGAGACCTCATGGGCTATCGTGGGTTTTGTCGCTAATGCGGTGACAGCTTTTGCAATGAGGATGTGTTTCAGTTCAGAGCCCGATTCTTCAGCGTCAAGAATTATCTCACCATCGTCATAGGACACATCGTGAACAACGGTTGTGTCTGGGTCCATTCCCTGTTCGATGAGCATTTCGTCGATTGTATTCTTCAGATATCGTGTGGGCACTGATTCCTCTTTTGTGTCGGTCATTGTTGTCTATTGATGACTCTCTAAACCGTGTTTATCAAGATGTTGGACAATAGTGGCGTTCGTCTCAAACAGCGATCTCGGTGGTTGCTTCGTTCACTTGAGCGCTTCCCAGACGTTCCGATCACTTCCTTCTGCTCGCTCGATTTTCTTGAGCTCGTCACGTACTGCTGCCCATTCGACGGCTCGAAAGTCAGAGGTCTTTGCAGGACCTTCGACAATCAACCCGAGTTGATCAGCAATGCTGTAGAGGTAATCTACGCGATTGGATCTGAAGAGCTGGTGTGGGATAGTGGAGTCTCCGATTACCCACAGATACACTTCGACGAGCTGCTCTTTCGAGAGCGTATCTTGACTATCAGCCAGGTCAATCCCGACGATGTCCGCTATCTCTCGAATGGCCTGCACACCCATTCCGGGGCGCGATTCGTATACGAGACGACTATACTGTTCCGTGTGTGCTGCTGTGGTGGCTGCTTTACTCATGGATTGTGATTCGTGTGGTGGTTGTGATTGTTGTGTCTACTCGGATTGAATTCGCGGTGCAAGCATGAATACCGTATTACCGGCCCCATCTGCGTAGTCGTAGGAGATTTTCATCGGCATCTCTTCACCGATTTTCAGTGTAACATCTGTGGATTTTGGGATGGACTTTTTCATGTCCTTGAGGTAGTCGATACTAAAGAGAGATAGAACATCAGCGGGTTCTATCTCCTCCAGTTTTTCACCCTCTTTGAGCGTTAACATCGCATCATCTGTATCCCCTTCTCCATGTATCTGGAGAGCGGACACCCCATCAACCTCTGTGATCGTAAATTCGAGGTGATCGGTCACCATATCTCCTGCCTTGATACCTTGGCTAAGATGGGAACTATCGAGGACCACTTTACCATCAAGCCCCAGGTCAGGGATCTCTGGCTCTTCACGGATTGACGCTGGGTCAATAAGCGCAAGCGTATACTCGAGCCCGTCAACCTTGATGTGGAGCTTTCGCGTCTCTTCGTCTAGTTCCATCTCGACGAGGCCGCCAGAACTAGCCATCCCGACAATATCCTGCATCCGGTTCAGGTTTATACCGAGAACACCTTCTGTTGCTTCATAGCTCTCGAATGCACTCTTCTGAAGCGTATCCGAAATCATCGAAACGTTTGCTGGATCAACGGCTTCGATGAGGATCCCGTCTTCACTGAGCTTCATTTTGAATTCATCAACAATCGCGTCAGCGTTGTCGAGTGTCGTTTCCAGAGCGTCTGCTTCGATTATTGCGTGGAACATTGGTTCTATTTGTGTTTCCGTCCTATTTCCGGTATGACGATTGCGGGGGGTTCCCGCGTTACAAGCTGATTATATGCCAACAGTAATAAAGTTACTGGATATGGTTCAATTATTACTTTCTAGTGCAATCACCGATGTTCAACGTTTCCTGGTGGTATTTCTCCACCTCTGATGTCGAACATTGCGGCGAAATCATGTAGGCGAACTGCGTCGCGATAAAGGCTGCTGCTGCGGCACGAACGACAGTAGAGCTAACACCCGATGGGAACCGATGTTTGTGCTGCTTCCCTATTGCGTCAGGCAACATCCCCTTTGACGGGGCATTTTCTGGAGTCGAGACGTCCAGGGAATCAATCAGATCTGGATTGCTTCGAATCGTCTTAATCGTTTTCAGGTTCATCCCTAACCCAAGCGCGTGCAGATCGACTCGGTAACCGACGGCCGACCGTGCTTGCTTGATGGCGGCTATTCGGTCATCGGGTGACTTCATCGTCTTTAGCCCCCCTAATGCAATGTGTTGTATCGAATCCAAGAGGCCAAGATTCTCGATTGTCTGTAATGCTGTATCGTACGGGGGTTGTACTGGCAATATGAGCTTTGCAGGACAGTCTGATGATTCATATTGGGATAAGAAATCGAGTGTAATATCAAGAGAATCAACATCCTGATATTGGTGTGGGATCTCCGTCTCCATTCCGGTTCGATCTGATGCAACGACATAATCTGCACCCACCTTGGTGGCAGCATCAAGGACATCATCGGGAGTCCCAAATTGCTTCACCCCTGAATCAATGATTAGATCAGAACAGGACCCTCGGACACTTGGTCGGGCCTCGTGCCAGCTCATCAGCTTCCATCGCCACCCCCACCATGGAGAGATCCCCGATGCATAGACATCAATCAATGCATCATCACAGAGTGCCATTCGCTCTTCAATTTCTCGCGAATATTGCGGCGGGACTGTCTCGGATTCGTCTACCGTGAGCTCATCAGTAGACCCGATATTTATGACCTCGAGGCTCCCTCCGTTATGCCTAACTTTCGCAATTCCTGCTTCTCTATCGATTTCTTTGATTTCGATTGAGTCACCTTCGGTGAAGTTTGGCAGTGTGTTGGCTATGTTTGCTGCTGCGAGAGTCGATTGGATCATCTTGTGTTCTTCCTCACAGCCGCCTACTCTCGCCAAGTATATAAATACACTGTATATGGTTCAATAATCAAAAGAAGGACACTATTGATAACGCCTACCGATCACACATCGACTGGCGTACTCGAGTGCCTCAACTGATGATCCATCGAATTCGCTACGGGCTTTTTGTCCGTCTCCGAAAGCACTACGAACTCTGTGAACTCCTCACCACATAGACGGCATCGATAGTCACCGTCTCGTTCATTTGACCATCCAACATAGCGGCAGCACGGCGTCAGGGGCTCGTCCCGTGGCGCATCCGTGAGTAATTCTTCGAGCGTTTCATAGACTTGCGGATTGAGCATCCACTCGGTTTGTGACTCTCCCGTCGTTCCTTCTGGAGCAACGATGATATCGTTTGAGTGGAGCTTTGCAAAATGCTCTTTAATTCGTTTGTCGATCTCTGACCGCGTGAACGTCTGGGGCGGGTCCGGGATTAACGACAGTTTTGATCTGTGTCGAACGATGTAATTGACAACGCTGGTTGAGAGTCCTGAATCGTATCTCTGTGGCATGGTTTTGGTGTGTTGGTGTTAGTGTAGTCACTCGTCGGTGTCGGTACTTGAAACGTAATTCGTCAGGCCCCTCGAAGGAGGCCACCTAAACTGCACGAGTCTGCGTTCCGTATGGGATTTGTTCTGCACCTGGTTCTAGGGTGCTGGCCTCACTTGGTTTGGTGTATCGTGTCTCTGCGAGGCTGGAGACGCTTTATCGTCTTAGAGTCGGGACTTTTCCCACTCTTGCTCTTCTTTGAGATATTGTTGACCTCTGCTCGTGACCTCGTAGTAGTTCGTTCGCTTGTCGATCTTCCCCTTATTGATGAATCCGTGATCGATGAGTTTGTCTAAGTTTGGGTAGAGCCGACCGTGGTTAATCTCCATCTCATATCGGTCCTCCAGGATGGATTTGATTTCTTGCCCACTCGGACGTTTTTCCCCAAGAGCTGCATAGAGGATCTTCTCGTTGAATCCCGAGATTGGTGGGACGCGATTGTGTCCAGTGACGATTGAATCTGTTTCAGTTGCCATCTGTGATACTCATTCTGTACAAAGAGTGTGGATAACTTATAACTTGTCGAATAATTAATATATTTGATCAACTAGTGACTTTCACCAACTCATCAATTGACAACTAAAGTATGGTTCTGGCTACTATTCACTCACATCGAGGGCAGCCGTTTTCAGAGATGTGGTAGTAGCCAGTGCATTCGAGACAACATGCCATATCCGGGAATGACAGGTTGTCGTTCTGCCCTGAATATACGTATGCCGTTATTAGATCGTGTTGATCATTCGCAAGGTTATCCTCGTAGATAATCACCCAACGTTTTGTTGGGTGAATGTACGCCTTGTTATTGTGTGCGTTTTGGACAGGAATTGAATTCCTGAAACACTCTCGTATTTGTTTTGTCGCTTCTATCTTGTTCTTTTTCGTGAAGGGTTTCTTCGTGATCCTTTCACACCATCGTTTTTTGATGTGCAACGTAAGGAAGAGATATGGCTCTTGGTTCGACGAAGACTCTTCTATATCTATAGACATCTATTTGACCTACTGAATTGCGTCTGTAAACCACTCTGGCGGCCCTGCTCGATTCATCACGTCATTGAAACACTCGTCGAGAACGTAGTAGTCACATTGATCGTCCTTATGCCGGATACCCCGACCATAGCTTTGGACGATGTCTCGGAGTGCAGTCTCATAGTACCGCTCCCAGTCACTCCGTTCGTTAATGAGGTAGTTCCACCGTGAATCCTGGGTATTCGGATATGGTACCTTCAACAGCACTTGCCACTCACACTTTTCGTCATGCAAGTCAACGCCCTCCATGCACGCCGGGGAGAGGAAGATATCCTCATCGCTAAACTGCCATTTATCCAGTTGGACTGACGTACTATCGTCGCTATTCTGTTCGTGGACAATCGCATTGTCTTTGAGCTCGTCGCTGAATTTGCTGTGAAGGTTCCATCCGCGATCGTAGCTAACCGTGTGAATGAGACCTTTCTGTCCCTTGTGCTTCATCGATAGGCGTTTGATCTCCTCCACGACCTCATCCCAATGGTCGCTGAGACCTCCACTGGAGAACTCCCCGATAATCGTATCGGTGTGAATGGGTCGATTTTCGACCGGGAATGGCATGTCCTTCTGAACTACTTTTGTCTTTTCAGGATCCAAGCCGAGCTCTTGCAACCATTTCTCGGGTGATTGGAGGTAGGGCATTGTGGCCGTCGAAAGGACGATTTTCTCTGCCCGACTCCATACCTTCTCTTGGAGGAATTTGTCAACATCGACGGGTTTGAGAACGATTCGTTTGGATGGTTCCTCGGTTGGTCCCGTAATATCATTCACCTCGACAACCCACGGACGACCGTCCTTAATCTCCGAGAGTGCGTAGCCCCACTTGCGCTTGAATTCCTCACACTGTTCGACGCCCTGATTCAGCTCCTCTGATCGTGGCGAATCTTCGTCAACGTTCTCGAATTCGTCGATATACTCAGTTGCTCGAATTGCAAGTTCCTGTACTTCCGTGCTCACATCCTTCATCCGCTTCATATTGGTGTGGACCTCCTCATTGATCGTGCCATAGACCGAATTCGGAAGCTTCCACGGAGATATTACAATCCCAGCATGCATGCTGGCAACGTTATCTACCAGTTTGTGTGCCTCGTCGATCTCGAGCAGTTCCCGATCATCAAAGGAAATTTGACCTGTGCCACCACGGTCGTCTTCCGATTGGGGTCGATCGTTTGCCATATCGGTGACAGGGAGATACGAGTCGATGATCAGATAGGCAAGCGTGATAACAGAAAAATCACTCATCATCGCATCTTCCTTCGCTTTCCAGTACGTGCATCCCTCAGTTGCCATATCACGACAGGTCGTCTCACTCTCTTTTCCACTAGAGACAGGGCAGTTCTTACAGGAGTAATCCTTACCCGTCTCTGGGTGGTTCCGTGCGCGACAGACGTAATCTGCCCGTCCGCGTAACACCTCATAGTGTTTGTTGAGGACCTGGTCATCCTCTAACTGATGTCGCAGAGTCTTGAGAGGTGTCGTCATAAAGGCATCTTCTGCTTGCCGCCCGAGTGCGGTATTGTTCGGTGATTTCCCGATTCCTACTGGAAGTATCTCAAGCACATTATCGCATTCCTCGTCTTCCCACAGTGCCTCTGAGGACTCTTCAAGCGCCTCTTTTTGATTCTCTCGGTAGGTTGGGAACGGAAAGACGTCGTCTGCGTCTGGTCGTTCGATATCCGTTTCGTCGTCTGGCTTCTCTTGGTGGTTCTGTTGCGGCATTAGTCCGTCCTCATGTTCTTGAATTACCCGCTATTATTTAAAAATTGCGATGGCTATTCGGCTAGTACTTCTCTACCCCTCGAATGGGACAAACTCGTCGAATCCCTCACCACAGAACTTGCATTCATAACACGTGTCATGCTCTGACGAGAGATTCAGAAACCCGCTATAGGCACAGCAGGGGGTAACGAGATCACCAGGGCTTGGATAGGGCCCTAGTTCGTCATGGACTTTCTTTGCTCGGTCAGACACGGTGAACTTCGGATCATCTGACGACGATTCCTGCGGTTCTCGAAGCAGAATATTCCGTTCACGAAAGGCCAAGAAGTCGGTGATACACTCGTCTGGGATCTCCCCGTAGGTGAACGGCTCGTCAAGCTCGAGAAGGCGAGAGATAACTGCCCGTCGAACTTGAACCATGTAGGTGATTTGGCCTGCTTTTGGCTCTTGTTCAGTGCTCATTCTCTCTCACCATCGGGATTGACGACCGCTTCTGACCATCCCTCTTCGTCAAATTCGATAAACTCGTCAAATGGGCCTCCACATAGCTTACACTCGAAATTATGTTCGTTCTCGGCCCGTAGGTTGACGAATCCCCGATAATAGCAACATGGGGAAACCAAATCTCCATCGTCGGGTTCTGGACCGATCTCTTTCAACATCTGTTTTGCTTTCGGGTCCCATTCCCAACTCCACCGATTTGAGTTACCCGGCTTCCGGGAATGATGGATGAAGATCCCTTCTTCGGTAAACTTCTTGAAGTAGTCTTTGCAGACCTCTGGGAGATCCTGACGATGGAATGGCGTCTCGACTTGAAGAAATCGCTTCAGAATCGACTGATTCATCAAGATATATCGGCTTCGATACGCTGCAAGCGGCGATGCACTGTTCGTTTCCTGTTCGGTTTCCGTAGCTGGTTCTGCGCTCATTGGTCCTTTAGTGAATCCGCGTGAAATCGGTGTCTAACAACGATACTTCGAGTATTTAGAGATCGTCCGCATCGGGCGGAGACGCATACGGCAAGATCTCGTCGATGAGATACCGGATATACTCGGTCGTCTCCATCTCTGGTGAGTAAACTTCTACCCACCCAGACTCTGCTAACGAGACTCGTCGAAGTTCATCCATGTAATCGACGTCAAGTGTCGTGACCGACGATTTCTCAAGTGCGTCATTCACTTCTTTGTCTGTCATCTTATCGTCAGCCCACTTCACTCCTGATCTGCCTGTATCCTCTTCTAGTGGGTCACTCCAACCGGTTTCGTAAACCATCAACCGGTCGCGATTGTCGTTAAGGAATGCATGCAAATCGAGTTTCGCAGACTCTATCGTACAGTTGACTTGAGAATGCGATGCAAGGTCAAAGACGAACGACCCAGCAGACGATGATGCAAGCATAAATCCGTCATGGTCGTTGTGATCCGGGGTTGGAATGCCTGCAAACTCGGTGTACTTCCGGTCCTTCACTTCCCGTTCGCCGATTACCACGGAACTGCCATCGTCAAAGGCACCTTCCTTTTCGGCAACCTCATCCCATATTGCACGACCTTCGACCGCGTTTGTTCCTGAAGCACCGAGGTCAGCTTGGATGGATTGGTTGATCGATGCCATCTTGACCAGTTCGTGCTCTTCCCCCTGAATTAAGGCATCGCTCGTGGACTTCATATCCAAGGCACCCATATCATTGAGCGCCCCATCCGTCACAATCCCGATCTTTCCAGCCTGCATCTATGCCCCTCCTGATGGGAGCGCGAGCGTTTCTGTAATGAGCCGATCAACCGAGTCGCTCGGTGCAACAGATTTCACTGAATGGACGACCGGGGAATCGTGATCCGAGACGAGTGCGGGACAGCTTTTCTGCTCCGTGCCGACTTGGACGAGATACGGCGATTCTTCGTCACCTTCTTTCGATTCGAGCGAAAGAAGCGTTCGTGAATCGGATTCACTTCGGTCGATAACGGTGAATTCTTTCCCGTAATCGTTGATCATCACTCGATCTCCTTCTGAAAGGAGATTCATCACTGTACGAATCCTCGATCGATATTGAGGAGTCTCTGGTGTTAGCGTATTCATGGTTCTGTTTGGTCCGTCCTCTCGCAAGTGCGGATACTCGCGATCTACTCTGTATTCACGCTAGCCGAACTTAAAAGTACCGAATACGGTTCACTCAAACAGACAATGACACGATCGGAATAGTGAATCGAAATTACTGATCGGAATCTGCTTCTGGCGGCTCGACGACTTTGACAAGATGGTAGGTTGCTGGCTCGTTATCCTTGCCTTTCACCAAGCTGTCCTCCGAGCCGCCGTGAGATATACTCAGTCCCACCTCTAGATCCTCCGCCTCTTCTGGCGATAGTTCATGGGACTCGACAACCGACTGGTGGGCAGACTCTGATTGTCCAAGGTCGAATTGAGCATCTTCGCAGATCAGTTCAACGACGTCGTCATAGAATTCCGGGTAGTGCTCTTTCAAAATCGGGAGCTCGTACGGAAGGCGCTTTACCGCACGTCGATGGGCTGTATTCTTGAGCTTGTAGACGGTACTCTGATTCCGATCTCCGACCCCCACGATTGCTTCGATTTCAGCAGGAGTGAGAAAGACGCGCCCCTCGTCATCGGGTCGCTGAAAGGCGTCTGGTTTCGTGTCGGTCATTTGTATTCATATCACGATTCTGTATCGCGGTATATAAATACACCGCAGTTAGTGTAGACCAAATACCGTTATTTTAATAGCTGATTGTCTGAGGACCTCTTTGTGAGCAACTCCATATGAGATCGACAGAAGAAAAACATCGCAATAAGAGAAAGACTCACGCCAAGATAGAAAATGCTCTGATGGACGTGACTTCTCTGTATAATTCGTTGGATGGCACTAACAACAACCCCGATATTTAGCACAATGCTTACGTCACAGCCTAATTTTCCCCACTCTACGAGTCGAGAAGATTCGCGGATCTGGTTACTGGTATTCATTTATCTTCTCGCTGATTCGGATCATCTGTCTCGTTGATCACTGCCGCTGCTGGAACAATCGTCCCACAACAACTCACTTTCGCGGACTCTGGCCCACAGACAGTCGTACTAATCGGTTGTTCCTCACAGTCTGGATTGAAATCACACATTGTGATCAGTGCTCCCTTCCGCGGATAATCTCGCGCATCGATTGCTCTCCATCTGATTCGAAGTAGAGCTCTCCGTAGTGGATTGCAAGCCCTCCCCCTCCGAAGAGGATAGTCAGGGTGACGAACCGGATAACTAGCTCTTCGAAGTGGAGCGCACTTGGTTCGGGTGTGGCTTGGAGAATGATCTGTGTAACAGTCCAAAGGAACAAGATACTACTGGCCTCAAGCATTGTCTTCTCCTGTACTGGGTTCTGTACGCCCGCCTGTAGTGGTTCTGTTATGGTGGTTCTTCGCTTGCATTGGTCCATCCTCGTCATATGCATTCACCCGCGGATATTTAAAGATAACGAATACAGTTCACAAAACAGAATAATTACCAAACTATGGGATCACGAAAAGATGAACTCACCAGCGAGGCTTTTCTCGCTGCTCGTTGAGAAACATCGCGTAGTTGAAGGGCAAACTACCCAGGATAAAGACGATTCCAAGCCCTCCACGAACGAGGTCGGAATGCCGTGGCACTCCAAAGAGGTATGCAGGGACACTGAGCAGCACGAGGACCATCCCCATTGTGAACAACGTCAGAAAGATTCGATCAGGCGAGATGAGTGTGTTCACAGTGTTCCTCCATGGATCAACCATACAAACAGCGCAGAGATGATGGCATTGACACTCGCGACGAACACAATCGCCCATTGGTACTTGCGGGTTTTCTTACAGCGCTCTCGATCCTTCGAGAGAATCTGTGAGCCCGTATCCGAGTACCCCGATGTAATCGCTAACGCGGTGATAATCCAGAGCATCATCCCCTTCAACACTAGCAAAGTGAGAACGAAGGTGAGCGTCTCGGGTAACGGACGATGGTAGACTTCGAATGCGGCTAAGAGACCAACAACCACGCCCCCATACAGAAGCGTCTTCTTGAGCTTCCAAACACACCGCCGCAATGGCCGTGGCTGTTGGTTGCTTACTTCGTTACTCATCCGTCAGTACCCCCTCGGGAATCGTATCGGATGGAGATCGTTGCCTACCGCTACTGCCGTCTTTGGGATCGTTTTGTGATATCATCTGTCTTCTATCTCGTGTTTGGTTATCCGCGGTCAGTGCGTTATCTTGAAATCTGATTCGACACTGTCGACCAGTGTCTGTGTGTCTTGATCGTGGTTAGTGAGCACTAGTCCTGCATCAGTCTCTTCGATGGTCGCGTCGCTCGCTTGGATCGTGCCTTCCCCACTCGAGAGACGTCCAGTAATCTTCCCGGTCGCCGGGTTGATGGACGTCAACTGAAACTGTCGAACCTCTCGTGTGAGCAAGTGGAGTTTGAGCAATTCGAATGGCTCAATCTCTGCAAATTCATCAGGGACATTCTCACTGTAGGTGTTCGGATCGTCAACACCCGTATCCACTCGGACGAGAGACTGGATGTTCTGATGGCCGATGGTGTCACCGACACCAAGCACCAGTGGATGGTTCCCGCCTTGCGTCTGGAATGTGGCCGTTTTCTCCGGACCAATTCTGATTCTGGAGCGGCCATTCTCAATCTTGATCACGACTCCGTAGCAAACCTCGGGAGCGCCAGAATAGCGGTACTCACCGCCAGATCTGTGAGTGGTCCATTCAATATGAAGGGCGTCTCCTTTCTCCAGCTGACTCGGTTGTACTAGCTGGCCTTCCATTCCCACCTCTGGCGTGTCGACGAGAACTGTCCGCTGGGCTTGGATGGCTTCGTCAAGGTCGCTACTAACGAGTGTATCTATGTGTGGTACATCGGTCTGCGTTGCTATGGTGGCCTGGTTCGAGGCCTGCGATTCTGACATTGTGGTCCGTCCTCACTCCCATGTATTACCCGCGATATATTATAACTTGCGATTGGCTTCGATATCACTCGAACGTATCTCCACACCAATCTCCGTGATCGACAGCAGTTAATTCACCATCGAAGTCATTCGGCCGATTTTGCTTCAGATATGGCGACCGAGTGTGATGCTCTCGATACTCTTCTCGGTGGTCTTCTGAACAGAACCACAATGGCCCATGGGTGTTGTATTCGTTACCTTCCGCGAGTCTGAATGCCCATTCTGTATTAAGCGGCTGCCCACAAATTTCACACTTGGTCATGGTCTCAACGGAGCAAATCGCCCAAATCAACGCGCATTCCGGTTTGGTCCTCTACCGTCTCAGAGATCCCCTGCAGTACCCAGAATATTGCTGCTGATCCTCCTGCAAAGAAACTCACAACCACAGCCACTCCAAAAATTAGATCACTTGCCATACTCTTGGATGATCACTCTCTACTGGTTCCAATCTTTTGGTCTACGAGGAAACTTTTTGAACCATGTGGGATCACCAGTTGCACTATCATCATACATTTTTGTATGAATGTAGTTCTCCGTCCAAATAACCATCTCGTAACCGATTGGACTGATTTCGTCGTCTGGAACTTCCTCCACACTGGTGTACAGCTCTTCACGATCGACAGTGTAGTCCGCCGTTTCGTTTAGGAATTGGATTACAATGGTCTCTATGTCCTCTATACTCAGTTCTTCCTCGATCTTCTGACGTGGTGTGCTTTTGATGAGCATAAATCCTTCACAAGACTTTCTCGTGCCCGCATTCACTACAGGCATACCCTGATCGAACCCTCCCTCGAATCACATGACCCCATCTCAGGTCGTGCGATCCACATTCTTCACAAATCATTGTTGATCGAATATTGTTCGAGGATGTTATTTATATTCCGCAGCCACGGACGATTCGACCACACTCAGTGCACTGCTTGGATGGCCATCCCGGTTCAGGAAGTTTCCCGGACCACGAATGGGTCTGGCATTTGAGCCAGCAATTCACCGTCTCTGGATACACAACGGCTTTCACGAGCATGTAGCCTTCTCGGATCCCGTAGTGAAGTAAATTCACGCGAGAACACCATCCTTGAATTCGCTAGCGAGACGTTCGGCGGCCTTCTGCCCAACTTCCGATTGAACCCGCTTTACTTGTCCGAAGATGTCCCAGTCGTAAACACGCCAGTAACTTTCTGCGTTCCCACAATCTCCGTTGTCGCATATCCACAGTAGCACGTAACTCGTGTCCGTGCAATCCATCACGGAACCACAATCGGGGCAATTGCGTTCGGTCTGTTCTGCTGGTGGTGTCTCGTCAGTCATTAGAATCACCACATCGTGCCTCTCCTGCAGGTGTGAGACTCACGTCGAAGATAGTGTTCTCACGATACCGTTTGACCTCCTCTTCTTTGAACAGGATCGCCTGCAGCGACAACCCATCGTAGACGTATGCGAGCTGTGTCCTGTCGTCGAGGTACTTCTCTCCACGAGGCGAATCGTCCGCAATCGTCTGGTAGTGTTTGCTCTCCGACCTCGTCTCTTTTGATTCACTCGCCATCGTAAGCCTCCGCAAGTGCCTTCGACGCATATCGTTGTGCACGAATCCAATAGAACCCAGACAGGTGCATATCCGTTATTTCCTGTTCTCTTTCCGGGTCTTCCTCTTCCAGTGCGTCGTCTATTGTACTGGCGACGTCCATCTCCCCCGGATCCTCCTGGTGTTTAAGCAGGGCATCTCGGACTCTTTCGTGCTCTTCTGCTGCCTTGAAATACACACTCGCCGCGTAGAGCAGTATGTTCTTGAAGTACTCGTCGCCAGCCTCTGTGCGCCCATCCTCGTCACGCATGGTCTCGCTGTCGTACTCCCCAGGCGGCGTTGCATTTCGAAGCTGTTCTGTGATATCTTCCGATTCGGTATTCTCTGTCATTGTTTGCTGAAGTAGTCCTCAAACGACCGTGTTTGCTTTCCTATCCGACTATCGTACCAGATGTGAACGCATCTGGGGCAATCGAACACACCACGTGTTCCCGTCGTTGCTCGTGCGTTCGTTCCACAAAACGAGCAAAAACCAATTGCAGCTGGTGGACCCGTTTCTGCTCTTCCAAGTGGCCCCATTGGGTACGGACGACCGCCGTACTTCTCGTTATGGAACCGGTGTTCTTCCAATCCACGCTGTACCCGAGAGGGTGTTTCTGAAGTCACGCGGACCACTCCGTTATGTTGTGGTTCTCTTCCTTTCGACGGTCTATCTCTTCCTTCTCGGGGTTCGGGGGTAGACGTGTGCGTGTCCACTCTCGGTCACCTTCCTCAGCTTTCTCCCGAAACACTTCTGGATGGTAGTGCCATTCCCATCGGTAGTTGCATTCCTCACAACAGAATGCTCCTCCACTGTGAGGGCCATTGTATGGGTCGTCGTCTGGTCCGTATCCGGTTGGGAACCTCCACCCGACGAGTGGCATGTAATGCTCTTCGAAGCCACACCAGTCACAGACGGTTGGTTCTTCTGCCTCACTCCATTTGGAGTTAAACGCACGCACCTCGTAGTCGTAGCCGAATTCACGCTCAAAGAATGCCTTGAGCCCGACCGCTTCGTGACGGGAGTCGTAGTTTCCCATCTGGGCCATGTAGTCTCCGTCTTCGTACGCCTCTTTGTCCACAAGGTCGAACTGGTAACCAGTATTCCGCTCGTCTTGTCCCCTCATCGTCTCACACCTTGCTCAATATAGCATTCAACGATCCCGTCCAATCTGAAAACAGGTGGGTCAATGTGCGCTTTCGATGGTTCGTCATCGAATACGAGTCCACGTTCAACCGGATCCTCGTTAAGCGGATGGGGATCGTGAAACGAGTCGTCTGCGTGGACGTATAGCGTGATCAATTCTACGCTGTTCGGGAGGTTCGTTACTTCAAACCCAATCCATCCACGGACGCTAATGTCGTTACAGAGAACTTCAGTCTCTGCTTCGTGCCGACGCACACCGTTGTGGACCGGCAAATCATATGTTTCGTCGGCTGTCCCGTAGCTTTGTTTTCTCCCACGCCATACTCGTAGTGTGGCTGTCTCGGTGTTACCAGTCAACGGAATACACCTCATTATTACGCTTCGCGATGTCCTCGTTGCACCACAGGCACATCGACGTGGACCAGATCTCACCATATGCGTTGACATCGCTTTCACACACTGGTGTTTGGTTCTCACACGTCGGACACAACTCCATTCGAGCACCCGATTGAATCATTGATTCAGCATTCCCATATTTGGTCACATACCGTCTCCAGTACCGTCTGAATGTACCAAGGAGAGTGTCCCGCTGAATACCCCCGTCGGACTCAACAGGCATCACGCGAACCTCCCTTGATACGGGATACGCGGCCCGCTGTTCTCGTCCTCATCATCGTCTTCGATAGGCGCGGGCCAATTCGGAGTGTAGCCCGAGAATCGGTCGGAGTAGACGACGTGCGCCTTTGTCTCTCCACAGTAACAGCGGACGACCTCGTGGCGAAGCCATCCCTCCGCGTCCCCTGTCGTCGAGAACGCGATTCGTTCACGGTAGAACGATAGTCCGTGCTCTTCGTCCCGAGCTTCTGCCTCGAATGGGTACGTTGCGTCTATCGTGTGGTACGCTTCCGCTCGAAAGTCGCCGTCGTCCCACGCCGTTACTTCGAGCGTGAACGCCCCGGAAAGTCGGACCTCTGCCAAGTCTTCGATAGACTCGACGACGTTCCGGTCGTACTCGTATTCAGTCCCTCCCTCCATGTTTAGCAGTCCTCCAGCCGGTCGTTCAGACGCGCTATCTTCCTCTCTTTCTCGGCTTCGACCGCGTCTTCCCCGAACACGAGTGCGAGTTGTTCGGCGATGATGAGCACGTCGGCGATTTCTCCGACAATCTCCTCGTTGGTAGTCCGACCACGGTAGAGGCGGGAGAGTTCTAACGAGAGTTCGTTGCACTCTTCGATGCCCATGCAGATTTGGGCTTCCTCTCCCCACTGATCGAGCGCTTTCTGGTAGACACCCGCCTCGTATCCAGCGTCAGTCATGGCAACTCGCCATCCTTATTTCGGCACCACGCGAGAATGTCCTCGGCAGGACCATCCGCGAACCGTTCCGTGACGACATCTAAGTCCGAAATGATGGACGGGAACGGTACTTTGCGGTCTATCAGTACCTCAACGACAGCCACGAGACTACGACGGAACTCAGTCGGCTCCCCTTGGTCTAATGGATGCTCTTTCTCCAAATTGTGGAGGACCATGTTACCCCAGTCAGATATTGTCGATATTTCCGTCACTATCGAAGCCGACAACTCATCACCGTAGACTTTCACTGCCGCGTCACTCGGGTTTATGTCGTCCAGCGAGTCACCGTCTTTATCATAGGCAGTAGCGACCGCATTCGCTACGCACGGATTGTCGAGACCGACCTGTTCGGTTCGTTCCACGGACATCACAGGAACCACCGAATTTCCTCTCTTTCGAAGAAATCGTTCCCACAACGCGGGCATTTTTTCCGATTGGGATTGAACCCGTCTTCGTTACGAGTCTCTTCCCATCCACAGTCACACCGGTTCATGTCTGTCGTCATTGTCTCACCTGCGAAGTACGTTCTACAGATCCATTACTCGGCATCTGTTGGAAACACCTGTACATTATGCTGCGTACTCGTCGTCAGTTCTATTCGGTGCCCCTCTCTGATGTGATGGTCTTCAGCGTCTCCCATCGATGTCCCACGCCAGTTGCATTCTTCGTGCTTGCAGTTGTAGGGACGTTGGTACGACTTCATCATGGGCTTTCGGCCGTCTATTGTTGGATTACTATTGATCATTAGTACCACTTGAATACATCATCCAGGACATCATCTAACGCGGACACACGGTAGCCATTGAGATATCCCGTATCGATCTTTTCGTCGTATCGGCCGTTCTTGATATCGCTCACAATCTGGTCCACCGTGTCCTCAGAATCGCTCGGATCGCTCACGTTCATCCGATACAATACGCACTTGAGACACTCATTTTGTCTGATTTTCTCTCTCGGTGCGTGACGGCCAACAGTCTCTGTCTTGTTCCACATCGCACCAACGACGTAAGTATCTCCGTCTTCTTGCCATCCAACGAGGGTTGATTCTCCATAGGGCCTTCGAAGAACAAACTGATCGTCTTCTACTCCCGTGACGATGTTTTCACGTCGGTAGGCACGATTAGCAACCTCTTCGAAGAGCTCTTTCGGGTTCTGATACGTTCCAGGGGATGATTGATCACTTGCCATTTTTCTTCTCCCGGAACCGTCTGAGCCACTCCTTGCGGACTGACTCCGGAGGTTCCTCACCGTGTTTGAGGTAGACCGCAACAACCTCGTCGTTCCCTTCCGCTTCCATTAGGTCGACCGCGAACTGGGAAAGTTGGATTGAGACTGGGTTCCCATCCTCATCTCGACGTGTCCGGGCCATCCCGATGTCGTCTAGCTCCTCTGCCAGCTCACGGACGTCTACCTCGGCACTGTCCCCGTACTTCTGTTGCAACTCCGCCATGGTAATCCACTTCCCTTCACTGTCAGTGAACCCCACCGTGTCCTCGTAATCACTGGGATCAACGGCAGCTGGGTCGTTCACCGCCGATCACCTAGTTCGATCACTCGGACATTCTCATTGCCTTCTGCCCTGTTATGGGCATACTTGTTTGCTCTCTCTTCGGCGTTCTCTCCGTAGAGATATTTTAGGACTCGTTTGGCATAGATCCCATCAGCGAATCCTGTCCCGTCGTATCTAATGACTTTACATCCCTTCCTCGTCTTCCTCACACAGATCTCAATGTCAGCACCATCTGTCTTTGATTCTTCTGTCTGTTTTGTGGTTGGACTCATGATTATTGATTAAGGCGGTCGGTATCGACACCAAAGACTCTGACATCGATATTTTCGAGTAGCGTTTCTCGATCAGCGATGGCTTTTTCCTCGGGCATGTCAAGCGACACCGCTCTCACGAATGGGTCGCTATCAGATCCTTCTGCAGGAACTACAATCTCATATTTCCAATTATGGGGCTCACCACCGACTTTGAGAGTCAGTGTTCCCGATCCGTTCTCGACACATTCGAGAGGCTTGCCGAGGATAATCACCGATCCGTCGTCATCTCCCACTCGAACTTCTACACCACCGTCTATCTTAGCCATGATCGGCAGGCGGTCACGGAGGGGAGAATCTGGATCGTAATGATCGGGTACCCAGTCCGGCAGTTCTTCACTCTCTCTTTCTGGTTCTGTTGGTTGTGGATCCATCCTTAGATCTCATACCATGCTTGGTTAGGCATGGGGAAAAAGGTACCGGTTAGAGAATGTCGAAGCGGTTTGGGGCTGGCAATTCGCCAGCAAACCGTTCTGGAGAATATGGCTGATCAAGGTGCTCGGAGATCGCAATCCACGACCCATCACTGGGATACAATCCATCCAACCCCATATCGATTGCATACCACTCTCCTGTCGACTTGCTCTGGATGAAGTCTAACGACCACGCGAACGTGTCCATCTCTGACGCGACGGTTTCAGCAAGGTCATCTGGCCATTCGTCCACGTCGTCGAGAGACTCCCGATAGAGTACTGTTCCATCTCGAATGAAGTAGCGCACTTCTGCAGCGACAGGGATCCATTCACGGATAGCGATTCGTCCACCAATCCGCCGCTTCCCAAGCGAGAGCTGCCGAAACATTTCGAGCACCGTCGTCTCAATGTCGAGTGGGTCTTGGGAGGTGATCTTTGAGCCAGCCTCTCCATCGTACTTCCCAGACGAATAGTCGCTTCGAACAAAGGCTTCTGTCGCGTTGAGCCGCTGCATGAAACGAGTGACTTTCCGATATTCTGCCGAAAAGTAGGTATCTGTCCCACCGTCAACCCCGACAAATGTGGTGGCTGGAGTCTGGATATCGTCTAACGTTTCGAGTAACGGGTGGTAGTAGCTCAATCGATTGCGATCATCGTGAAATGACGCGATGAGAGGGATTCCATCTGGCAGGTCCGGATGGGTGACGATCGGCGTGTGTAGTTCGAGCGTCACGGCCTCTTCTCCCGATATTCAGCAGCACGTACCAAGACGTAGGACGCACTGATCGTCAGAACACCTACGAAGAACACTGATACTGCGAGGGAACTGATGAGAGTCTTCGAGACGTCAGTTCCATAGTACAGGACGGTAAGCAGCACACCGGTCAGTGCCCAGATCCCGACAACGGCCCCGGCGTTGTCGCCTGCAATCTCTGATAGATCTCTCACTTTTTCCTCCACTCATGGATTAGGAGTCGAGCCTGATTCTCTAAACCCTGCTTGATTGCTTCATCATTGGTGCTGAATGGTACCCATTCAAAGGCAATTGTTGGACGGGACAGCTCGTCGATCTCGAGCCGATACTGTGTTTGCTCGTCGACAAGCGATTCGAATGTGGATGTAATGGTATCCACAATATCCCGTGTCGTCATTCGGGCAAAATCCGCATAATCACCATACATTTCCCCGATAGGCTCTCTGTCGCCCCCGTAATAAATCCGAATCTCCACATCGCTCTCTGATTCGGTTACAGGGCCTTCATCAGCCACCTGAGAATGCATCCATTCCCCAGATGGGTTTTCTGGGTTTGAGGTGTCTATCCAACGGACTGCAGAAACCGTGAGATCTCCGTCTTCGTGGGCGCTTGCCTCTCGAAATCGAACTTGTGCAAACCTTTGGGGGGCATAGACTTTCCCGGTGAAAAACTCCCCATCCCTCCAGAAGATCCTGCCGGCGTATCCAGGTACATCGTCTTCTCTAAAGGTCTCCCCAAGGAGGTCGTCGATTATCTGCTTGAGAAGTTCATCCTTGCTAGGCATTTATGATCATCTCCTCGTCGCACATCGGACACTGAACTGCATCCTCATCCTCTGTTCGAATAAGTCGGCCACACGAAGGACACTCCACAACACTGATGGGATCAACTACTTCACTGCTCCCGATTTCTTCTAGTGGTTCGAGGTACCACACAAGCAGTGGGCCAGTTCCACCTCTGGCTTCAGTATGGATGATTTCAGAACCTTTGGGAATGCTCCCGGTCTCTTTCACCTTCGTCCTTCTAATTGTTCGACGTTGGCTCATTCTGGGGCCTCATTTTCGACTGTATCCGGGGTTTCGCACGTCTCTCTGATGGCGCTCATCAACTCCCCATATCGGTGCATTTGTCTCTGGAGGTTCACCATCGCATCCGAAAAAGAGAGACCAGGGTTCTTAATTTCGTCCGTGGATCCATCCGTGGCAACACTGTTCTCCAGTTGTTCTACGACCGACCCAATTGACATCCGTTGTTCGAGACTGGTCTTCTCAGGCATCATCTTCTCCGGAAAAATCCCCGAGTCCGTGGTTAAGCGACGCTCGGTCTTTGTCGGTCGACGCGTCTTCTCCACCATCTGTCGCGGCGGTCTGCTCCTCCCGAGGTGTCTCGTGCTTTTTGACTAGGTCATGGCCGTGTTTTTTCTCGACGTGCCGTCGAGCCTTCTCAAGACTACCAATTGGGCCTTGACCAGTGCACTTCGTGCAGAACCAGTTCACCTCGCGACGAATACAGCGATCGTAGAGCTCCTGGTACTGTTCTGATGACCATGCATCCCCAGGCAACTCTGGCGGGACGTAGTTGAACGATTCGTTGTGTTGTTCCCATTTCTCTTGAGGGCTCTGCTCAAGGCCGAATCGTTCGCGGATCTCCTGGGCTACCTCGTCGTTATCGGTTGTCGCTGCGTAGGCTTTCAGCGCTGCGCGTGCAGCACGATCATCTTCCGGTTCGAGCACGAAACAATCGTCCACCGAGTCGCCGTCTTTGATCACCTCGTACTTGTCGGGACTCTCTTGTCGGGATCTCTCCTGGTCTTGTTCAGATTCCTCGGTAGTCATCGAATGCCTCCCGTGCAATTTTTCGTAGCTTGTACGCGTTATCGAAACACTTCGTACAGAAGCTCTGATCACAGTACTTCTTTGCCACTTCCTCCGGAGTCAGAAACTCTTCTTCGTGAATCCAGGCCCATTTCCCTCCGATCACTTGGCCGCAATCGGGGGTCTCTTTGTCGCTACTCAAGTGGATTCTCCGAGACGGTGATACGCAGTACGGTAGTCTCTCTCGCTCGAAAGTACTGGGTGATGATTGTTCACTCATTGGTCTCATCCTCGAGTCTGTCGATGGTATCATTCACGTGGCTCAGTGCAACCAACGGCCGCCCATCATTCATGAGCATACGGATTGTATGAAGGTCCGCAAGAACATCATTCACGTACGGATCTCGGTCAGAACCTTCTGTTGATTGTTTACTCATCGGAACCACCAAACCGCAACACTGCTGATTCAAACTCGATTGGAACCCCACCTATTTTGACGTCTCTCAGTTCAATAATCATGTGCTCACTCGACATTGCGCCCCTCCGTGTCTCTATGTCGGTGATCTTCACCGTGCTTTTTCGCAATATCCATCGCGAACGCGATATGATTCAGCGCATCTGCGAACATTGGTAGCGCCTCGTAATACTGGCCGATCTGTGCCTGGTCACGGGCCTGGAATAGTTCATCACAGGCCTTGTAGATGTGATATCGTGGTTCGTCGCCCAGCCACGCTTCTGCGTCTCCCTTTCGCTCAATATTCTGTAGGTACTGGGACTCCGACGCATCAATGAGTGTTTGAATCACGGTCTGTGGGTAGGCACTCTGTGAGATGTTCGGGCTGGTAACCGTTTTCCGAGGGCCACTGTAATTCTGGCATTGGACGATATGGCACGAATCATCCTCATGCTCACAAGTTGGACAACCTCTCCAAGTGAATTCTAGCGACGAATCCCTCTCTCTTGGTTTCCTCCGTGTCTACCTCAGCAGCTGCTTCTCTGGGTTCCTCATCATCATAGAATTCGTAGTACAGTTCGATGTGACCAAGATCGGTATCCTCGTCGTATCCGGCCATGATGGAATCTGCGTCCACAGCCGCGTCAGCTTTCGCAAACTGTGCTTTCAAGTGCTCCATCTTCTTCACCTTCTCTGTGTACTCTTCCTCCATGTCTTTGATGTTGGCCAGAGCATCCTCTCCGAGATCGTCGGTCGTCGGTTGCTCACCACGTGGTTTGTCTTTTGGATTCATTCGAAAATCTCCCCTAGCTCTTCATAGAGAGTTTTAGCGTCTTCCCTGGGTAGCGACATGGGCGGCGTCGGGTAGTCTTTAGGTGTGTCAGCTCGGATGATGACATCGCCATCCCCGAATTCTTTCACCTCTACATCTTTTTCTACTGCCATAAACTCGTGTTTCGTCTGCTGTTTGAATTGTTTTTCACACATATCTGCGGTCTCCAGATTGTAGTCTCTGAACCAGATCTCATTTGGTATGTGATTTTCCGCCTCGTCGAGGTCGACACGAACGTTTCGACCAGCAACCTCGACGACAATACCGTCGTTGCCTTCCTCTGTACCGTTCTTTACAATGACTTTGTCACCCTCCTCGAATTGTTTGGGTTCTGTTACAGGGCTCACAGCGATCCCTCTTCGGGGTTGAAACAGTCCGCTATCTCGTGATATCGCTCTGTATTGAAGTACCCGACATTCACAAGGAAGTCTTCGGCCTCATGAAGGTCGAGACCCCACCGCTCAACGAGGTCGTCCATTGGATCGAATGTATATTCGTACTCTTCGTCACTCATGTCTGTCAGTTTAGAATCTGCGCTCATTGTGATCACCACTCATTTGTTCGGATTCGTGTGATTACGATCTTGTCGCCGTCCTTCGAATCATGTGACTGAATGTTTCCAACGACGTAGTCCGCCTCATACCCATCTAAGCACCGTTGGTTATACGTTTGTATGGTCTCCTCGAGCACGCCGACAATTTCCAGATACTTGCGCATCATGGATGGCGTAAGATACTCTCTTCCAGAGAGGATCTTTGGCTCACCATCTCGGCCATGGTTCAGTGGCTTGTAGGTGACTTGTTTTCCGCTGATGACCTCGGCAAACCCCGTGTCTTGGTACTCTATCCGGTCGCTTTCAGGGAGGCTGTCGACATCGACCCTGTCCATCATTCGCAGGCTGCCGAGATCGTCATCATTAGCTGCCTTGCTCATCTCTGTTCGCTCCTGGTTCTGGTTAGTGGATCCATCCTTGATCACACCCCATGCTTGGTTAGGCATGGTGAAAAAGATACCGGTCAGACTACGCCTTCTCGATTTGCTATTCAACACATAGGAGGTCGTCTTTGTCCATGAGAGCGCCGTCAGCGTCAATGCCCGGAACAGGCGACTGACAGGCGGCCACTGCCTCTTCTGTCGCCGTGACCGTCCACCGACCGTAGTACTTCTCGAATCCTGCGAGTACCGATGCAGCGTGCGGCAGGCCACTCGGGTCAATTGTCCAGTGATCACCCGTCCAATTCGCATCCGCCGCATCGCTTTTTATCGCGTCTTTTGCGCCCTGTTCGACAGCCACCTCGTAGCTCATGTGTGCTCGGAGCCGTCCACTGTCAGTGAGCGTAAAGTGAATCTCGCCGGTTGTATCGGCGTGCGTGACGACAAACGCTTCGTCAGTGCCAGTGAAGCGGAAGTGTTCGCCATCTCCATCGATCGTAACGACTTGACGCTCGTAGAGATCTTCATCGTGTGCTCCAAAGATCTCCCGTGGCGTGCCGGGCGTGTGTTCCTCCACATGGTTCTCGAGCGTCTCTGTGATGGCCGCTTCGTCGACAGTCGGACGCTCGTCAGCAGCTGACGGGTCGACGTCTCGAGAGCCGCCGTAGGTTCGCGCCTGTGGCATCTCCGAGATCTGTGCGGTTGCAGACTCTATACGGTCCTCTGTTCGCTCGTACTCGTCGAAACTCGTACTGCCACTGCCCCAATTGTAGCCCTCGCCACCACATTCCGGGCACTGTGTCCGAAGCCGGTGGTTTTCGATATGGCCCTCTGTGAACGGGTTACCAGTATAGTAACTCGATTGTACCATCGGCACCCGCACTTCGTCACACTCCGGGCATCGGTCGATCTGGTGAAGGACTGCCACTCCGCGCTCCGTGGCTGTAAACCTGCCACCGCCGACGTGGGCAATGAGGCCGGTTTCGAGCGCTCGCTCAAGTGCCGCATACCGCCATGACCGCGGGAAGTTGTAGAGCGCGCCGTTTGGACGTCGCATCTCCGTGCCGGGTTGACCGTCGCCGTACATCCCGCGCCAGCCACCCCGCCCGATTCCGATCGGACCCATGTAGTACGTATCTCGGAGCAAAATCCGGAGCGCCCCAGGCGAAAACGCGCGCTTCGTGAGCGCTGCACGAATGTCATCGGGGAGTGTGGAACGGATCGATTCGGCGTCCGTGGCTTCCGCGTGCTCAATTGCTTGGTTGTTGTTCGCGTGGGAGTCGTCATCCGAGTGGGTGTGGGTTGTCGACATCTGTCTTCTGCCCTCACTCTTCTGTAGCACCCCTTAGTATAAAAAGACTGCGATTCAGCTCTGGCCTACTTGAACCCTTTGACCTGAACCGAGACAGAACTATACGAGGAGTGTTCGCGTTCACTCGCCAGGACGGTTTTCCGATGAGTGTAGCCATCTGTATTGGCTAATCTCCTCGCAAGATCTTCGACCTCCTCCTCGCCCTTGATCGAGACAGAGAAGACATCGGGATCTTTCGCAGCGGCTTTTGCCCCTCCGTACTCGCCATATTCGAGATCGGGCATGCACGCCTCCAAATCCGCAAGGATCTCCTCGGTTCGACGATCGGGGCAATCATCGGGTGGCGAGATTGCCTCTAGAGAACGAAACTCTTGCTCTGTATCAGGGTTGACGGCAGTATCTCCCTCGTATTTCCGGATGCTGACCGTCTCCTCGACACCATAGGCCCATCTCTCCATCGGCTCGTTTGAGAGAACGATTGTGATATAACGGGAGGTACTTGGGTCTGTTTTACCCACTGCTGGATGTCGAACCCGTCCTGTTCGCCGGTTCCCGTCGATGTCCGTCACCTCGACATAATCGCCCTCGGAGAGCTGGCTCATGAGAACGAACATTTCGTCATTCGACCCATGGCGAGATAGGAACGACCGCGCACAGGAATCACAGACCGAATGATGGCTATCTCCCAGCGGGTAGGCCGTTTCCTGCCGCTTGTATTTCTCGCGATCAAGATTCCGCTGTACATGCGGGTTCCCACAGAGAGGGGATCCGAATCTGACGATATGGCGTGTTCCCGTGAGGAATACGCCTTCGCCATCGGTTCGATCATATCCGTCTCCGACAAGTTCGAGTCCGTTGCGTGAAGTTTGGCTCATCTGTCTTCGACCTCGTTCACACAATCCACCCACTACTATAAAAAGACTGCGATTTGAGTCTGTCGGTCAGTTGTCGAGCGCCCGAAGTTCGGCAGCCGCACGTCGGAGCGTTTCGACCGAGAGACGTTCATCACCGGGCGTCTCATGGTTGAAGATGATTGCGTCCATGTGGCCGTAAATCGCCTTGGTGAGGTCTTTCCGGTCGTCACCACGGAACAGTCGGATGTGTGCGTTTGCTTCGTTGCCCATCCCGTGCCACTTGCGCTGGAGATCCGTCTTCAGGTTGGACGTCGGGTCAAAGCTGATGTTGTCGTACCCATCCGCCGCGGCTTCGAGGCCCGTCGCGATGGCTTCGCGTTGGTCGGCCTCGGTGAGCGTATCGTAGTTGGTCTTCATGAGGTGTTCCACCCGTGCGATGTCATCGTCAACCTTCTCGACTTTCTCCTTCAGTTGGTTGTGCTTCTCCGATTGCTCATTGATGAGCGCCATGTCCTTCTTGTGCTGGAGTGCCTGGCGCAGCTCTTTGAGTTCTTCGAGGGTGTCGGTCATCGTCTCGGTGTCAGCCGTCACGTCTTGAGTCTGAGTTTGGCTCATCTGTCTTCGACCTCGTTTACACAATACACCCCTTAGTATAAAAAGACTGCGATTGTCTTCTATCAGTCGGTTCGTTTCGCTAGTTCCTCGTGGAGTTCACGGTCAGCATCCTCGATCTCTTGGCGTTTCCTATCGTGTGCCTTCAGGTAGGCCAGTACCGTTTCACCGGTCGGATCAGGGAAGACACGCGTCTCTCTGCCGTCGAGCGGGATCGTGTCCGCTTTGTCCATCTCTTCAGTCTGTATCCGCAGGTAGTCTTCGATCTCCCGCACAGTGGAGCGCAACCGGGTTTCAAACAGCGGTGCAACGAGCGGGTCACTGTCTTCGGGTTGTTCTCTGCATACTCGCTTCCCGTCCGCAATTCCAGGGTCGTACCGCCGAACAACGATTCTCCACCGGTCGCTATCGTGGTCGAAGATGGCCGTTGCTCCAAGTGTGTCCTCTGCCGAGGCATTCCGCGACCATCCGTCAGGGACGTCGTCCGTGTCAAATTTCGGTAAATCGTTCATCGGTGGGTTACTCCGATTCGTCGCTAAACAAGTCGTCTCGCATCTCGGCGAGTGACGAGTATTCGATTTCGTCGACGTTCTGAAGGCGCTCGTCGGAGAACCGAATCAGATGATTCGAGTCGAGATCTACCCGCTGTTTTCGGTAGTCGGGTGCTGGTTCGTCCGACATCGGTTTTGTTCTCCCAGCGAATGGATTCGGGTAGCGAACGGTCACCGTCTTCTTGTTGACTCGAATCACCTCCCCATATCGGAGGTTGGGATTACGGAAATGGACAAGGTCGTCCGTTTCGAGTTTGTCCCGCATCTGTTCACGTTCGCTCTTGGCGGCTTGCTCGTTCTGTTCGGCGACCGACGAGCCGATGGCATTCAATGCCCGCTGTCGTCCGCCACGAGCGGCGGAATCTACCTTCTTGATCTTCTCCCGTAGTTCTTCGCTGGCGTCTCGCTCGTAGCGTGAGAGACGGCGTGATTTGCTTGCTGGGTAGTTCGCCGGGCCCGCTTCAACCCAGGACGGCATCTGTGCGTATCGCTTACGCTTACCCATCCACTTGTTGAATTGGCGTCGTGCCGCGTTGAGTCGCCGTAGCAGCACGCGGTCAGTGACGTAATGGCTCTTGGCGTCATCCGGCAGGCGCTCGTGAGTGGATTTCACTTTCTCGATGACGTCGGTCGGTTCGGACCACACCCGTTCTAGGGCGATCTCTTCGAGGGCGTCGGTGATCTCGGTGATCTCGGTCGGGTTCTTGAGCGGGTCGAGCTGGGATTTCTCGTCAATCGCTGCGAGCGTCTTCCGTCGACCGTCACCCCAGGCGTGGATCGTGGATGAATCGTCTTCGTCGTCTTCGCTGTCTTCGTTATTCTTGTCGTCTTCGCTCTTCTCGTCTTCATCGTCATTCTCGTCGCCGTCAGTGGGTTGCGTGACGATCTCGATCTCTTTCACCTCTCCTTTATCGGTCGAACCAGCAACGAGGTAGATACGCCCGCTATTGACGTTCTGGATCAGCATCTTTGAGGCGCTCGTTTTGTTGTCGACGAACTCGACGCCGACCAGTCCACCGCTGTGATTGGCGCTTGTGACTGTGAGCGCGTTCTTGTACTGTGGGATCTTGATAACGGTGTCTTCGGTGAGCGTTTCGTACGTCTCTTTTGCGGGATTGACTTGGGTCGACATCTGTGTTCTATCTCCGTTTACACAGAGAACCCGCCACTATAAAAAGACTGCGATTTGCGTCTATTGGTCCGAATCTCCGTAGTAGTCGTCACGGACAGGCTGGAACAGAAGGCGCGTCTGTCCTTTCCAGTCGCCGACATTGTAAGGCGCGTAGTCGTCACTTCGACAGTTCTGCAGGAGCTTCGACAGTAGGTATTCAGATTCGGCGATAACGCTAATCTCGTCTTCGTCGGTCAGCGACACACTGGAGACCATCCCCGAGAAAGTCGAGAGATGGGCCGCAATGGTCGGTGCGTGGGTGTATATCTGTTTGATAGCCGCTTCTTTCTCGTCGTCGGGCTGAGTTTGTGCTTTCGACATCTGTCTTCTGTCCTCACCCTCAACAACAACCCGCCACTATAAAAAGACTGCGATTCAATTCTGTAAAACGGTGTTTTTGTCTATCGACTCACGGAGCGAGTAACGCAACCGCGGTCCACAGAACGCCCGAGGATACGGCGAGAGCGGATTCGCCTATGGTGAGGGCAATCATGCAGGCGAAGAGGGTAAGCACCAGCAGCACGCCAGCAGTTTCCTCGTGGTACCTCATTGAGTTGCCTCCGATGTCTCCGTCTGAAGCTCTTCGAATTCGCCCATCTCCTCGAAGCCAATACGGTCGACCATGTGAGCAATGCCGTTGATGACGATGATATCTCCGACCATGCAGCTACGCATCTTCCCGCCAATATAGCCAAGGTGCTTGTCTCGACGTGGACCTTGGAGTCGGTCGTAGATGTGTCGAAGGAGTTTGGTCGTGTCTTCTGGACCAAACGACAGCTGTTCAGTGCTGGTTTCTCCCTCGCAAGTCAGGTCGTAGGCTTGTGCGAATATTTCGGGTGTGACGTCGTCCGGGTCGGCGTAACAGCGGATGTCGCGGGCGGTTTCAAAGCCGTCTTTGTCGGGATCGTGCGTCGTGTAGTAGACTTCGGTCGTGATCTCTGTCATCTGTCTTCTGTCCTCGTTCTACTGTTATCCCATTAGAATATAAAACTTGCGATTAACTTCGAACAAAGGCCCGGAGTTTTCTGAAACACCAATCGCAATCTTTATTACAAAGTGGGTGCTACACAGAAGTGGAGACAGAAGACAGATGTCGAAAGCACAAACCCAGCAGGACGAGACCGATGATGAACCGCGCTACCCAGACAACCCAGACACGCACAACGGCTTCGAGATCTCGAAAGAGAAATACGTAACCGAGCATATCGGCGGTATTGGTTACAAGTGCTCGTGTGGCTACGAGGGAGCGCTCTACACCCCGAGCCGAGATCGTCCGACGTATCATGCAACTCTTCGATATAGATGCCCGACACCCGACTGTAGGCGTGAAATGGAGTCGGCGAACAAGGTGGACATCCTCGACGACACCGAATAACAGCGACGAAAATCAGTTTTCCCTAACGCCCGAGATGGGCCTTAGTCCGCAGCGACGAATCGACCTCGAGCATCCCGCTGTTTTTCTCCCGAGTGGATGATCGAGTGTAGCCAGTGCGGGATTACGTCGATCTCGTCGTCCATGTTGAGCCACGGGATATCTTTCGGGTGATGGACGTCGAAGCCACCAAAGACCTTGTGTGGGTCGGCACCGTTCGCGATGGCTAAGAGCTGATGGACCTTGACCTTCTGCCAGACGCTATCGCCGTCCTCGTCGCGACCGTCTCGGAGATGCCATTCCTCGTAACCATCCGTGTTGGTCCGATAGCCGGCGTAGTTTGCGGTCCTGGCTTGCTTGGCGCGTTCGTGGGCCATTTCGGCACCGGGTTCGATACCGTGCTTTTTCATCCAGTAGCGGACTTTTCTGGGTGTGCAATCCGCGGGAAATTCCGGTCGGTTGGCGATCTCTTTCTGTGTGAGACCCTTGCCGTAGTACAACTGCTCTAAGTAGGCTTGATTTTGTAGGGGCTTGTCAGGTATCTTTGGTTGAATTCCGGTACTCTTATTTGGGGATGAGTCTTCGATTGACATGGCATTCCTCGTTCCGTATGGGATGCCGCATTGGTTCTATCCGGGTTGGTTCCCCGGTAGGATCCGTCCTCGCGGTGGGGCTGGTTCCCCCACCGCACTTTCCTTACGCGACACCCCGACGTCCTACGCCAGTGGTGAGCTTGGCTTACGTCGGTGCATGTCGTCACCGACTGTAGGACACCGCGGGTTCTGGTTCCGTCCTGGTTCCTCGTACGCACACCACTCCCTTTAGCGTTCCCGTGAGCCGCCCCAGCGTTCGTGCTGTGGCGAGGGAAGCGGTGGGTGGTCTCTCTACATCTCCAGGTCGACCATCGCCGTCTCGACGCCGTTGGCTTCGGTGTAGACCTTGCGAACGGTGTAGTCCGCGTCTTCGATTGACTGAACCGCTTCCTCGACTTTCTCGTCGTCAAGGCTGGCGTGGACGATTGGGCACGTCATGCCGTATCCCATCATGACGCCCTCGAGCTCGTCGAGGGTTTCTATCGCCTGCATGTATTCGCCTCGGCTGATTCCTGTTTCTTCGTGTTTCTTGGCGTCGCGGGCGTTTGCGGCTTGAACAGCGTTCGTGAGTTCGGAGTTCGTCGGGTTGGGTCTCATCTGTCTTCTGTCTCCACTTCAGTGTAGTACCCCTTAGTATAAAAAGACTGCGATTGTCTTCTACTTATTACTCTATTCAGGAGGTGCCATCGCACGGTCCTTTGCGAAGGACACCAGCTGATCGTCATTCAGACGCTTCAGACGGCGGACCACGTCGTCAAACTGTGCGGGGGTGACGTCCATCCCGATGACGAAGTGAAAGCCCATGCGTGCGTACATGGCGAACTGTGCGGACGAGACGGTAAACGACCTCTTCGCACCGGTCAGATCCGTCTTTTGAATCTCGTTCTCTCCCTCGACGTCTTCGGCTTCATAGATTTTTGCTCGAGACTTGCCCAGGCTAATTGCGAGATAGCGCTCTTCGGTCTCTGCCGCGTCTGTCGCTAATGTCTGGCCGATCTGATCTAGTTCGGTTCCGGTCGAATCGTCGTCGGTCGTTGTCGTCATCATCTGTCTTCTGTCCTCATTGTATTGTTACCCCGTTACCACTTAAAGATTGCGATTAATCTCTACTAATGCATTCCGAACGTTCGATGTGAGTCACGGGTGTGACGTGCGTCTGAACGGGTAGATGGCATGAGAATCAGCTATGGCCGCGGTCGACGTCTATCGCATGTCTCGGTTCCACCGGTCGACGTCGCCCCGAGGGTCGGCGTCTTTGCGGTGATCGTCACACACCGGAATTCGACCGGTCATTCCGGGTCGAGACGAGGTCGCTTCGTTCGTGCAAGTACCCCACTCGCAGCAGTTCTCGGGCGTTCGGGTAGCGGGTTCGGCGTCGTAGAGTGCGTTAGCGTTCATCTGTCTTCTGTCCTCATTCTATTGTTGTCCCTACACCACTTAAAGATTGCGATTGTCTTCTGTTACAACTTGAGGATTGCCTCCGCCACCGTAAGCGCGCTCTCTCGGTGTTGTGGTGCGATGTAGCCGCCCCAGATGGTGCGCTCGTCGCCTTTCTCGGCGACCACAGGACGGAGTGAGGCATTCAGACAGTCGGGGCACCCTGATTCACCAGTCGTCGCATGACCGGTATTCACGGGGACTGAGTAGTGGGTGAAGGCATGGCAGTGAACGCAAAACTGACTCTCGACGTCGCCGTCGTAGTTCTCACGTCGCGTTCTGCATTCCGGGCATTCGTTGCGGACGCTGTCGTACTTGTGGTCACAAACGTTGCAGGCCGTGCGTTGGGTTGTCGTCATCTGTGTTCGTCCTCATTCACACAGAGGACCCCTTAGTATAAAAAGACTGCGATTGTCTTTTGCTGGTGTTTAGATATACGATTCTAACATCATGAATCCGTATGCATTACGGAGCGCATCGGTCAAATCAGCTCCGTCGGGCGTCTCGATGGTATTCAATGAAGATTCTACACTGTAATCGTGTTTGACGACCCATTCATCCGAGTTACGGGTCTTTCGGATATGGATGAAATCGTAGTTTTCGCCACTAAGGTCGTCTACCTCATACGTGATGGATTTGATACGCTCTTTTGCGATTGTATCCTTATCGAACAGCGTCGCAGAGCTAAAGACCCATTCACCGACACGGTGGTGCACACCGAGCTTGTCGGGCCGGTCGACCGTCTCGTCCTCTTCTCTCCTGTCGCCAAGGGCGTCCTCTTTCGCGGACTCGGCGGCGTTGCGTGCGTTCTCTCGTGCGATCTGTGCTTGGTTTCCGTGCGTCGGGTGGTCTGGGTGATTCGTTCGCATCTGTGTTCGTCCTCATCAACACCAATGCACCCCTTATACTTAAAGACTGCGATTGTCTTCTATTAGATGGAGCCGATGTCGTCAGGGAAGTGTTGGCCATCGATGAACGCTTTAGCGTATTGTTCGAGCGCTTCATCCCACGGGCCAGTGAAACCCTTCTTCTCAAGCTCATCAGCTGACATAATCCGTTCTCCCTCAATGTACAAGCGCATCCCGTGTGAGAAATGCGATTCTCCCTCACTCACGATCTCGTAGCTGTATCCTCTGTAGGACGTAATCTCGTCTGCACAGGCTTCGCACACCTTCTTATCCGACCCATCTTTGCGCAAGACAGGAACAAAGACGTCGTGCATGACTTCCCCACAGTCTTCGCAGGGCATTCCTTCAGGCATGTATACGTTGTACGTCTCGAATTCTTCCATTCTCGTCATCATCTGTCTTCTATCTCCGTTTAGTCTTACAACCCTTTACTATAAAAAGACTGCGATTGTCTTCTATCGCTTCAATGCTTCCTGAATGCTAATGGCGGTACTATCGAGGACACCACCAATCACGTCAAAGTCCGTGCGAACATCGTATGGGTCCATGAGTTCGTACGTGACTTCATCGGCGACAAATTCGGTATGGCTTCTACCGCGTTTGAGCCAACGGCGGTCGTTTCCAGCAGGTGCAGGGTTCGGTGCTTTGTATCCAATCTGATTGAAGCCGATTTCTATCGTCATCTGTCTTCTATCTCCGTATAGTCCTAACACCCCTTAGTATATAATGATTGCGATTGTCTTCTACCAGTGTGTTCCGTCAGTCGTACAATTCCCCGACGGAGTCGTGATTTTCCATCCAGTCTGTGGCCCAGTCGAGAGCGTCCGTGACGTCCGTCTCATGCGTAAACTCTCCGACTGTGATGGTAGTGCCATTGATGGTAACTCGGGCGTGATACCAGACGAATGGCTCGGTGTATTGGCTCTTCTCCGAGACGGTCATGTAGGTATCCGTCTCGGTGTGTTCCCACCGTAGCCGCCAGCTACTCGCATCCGACTCTTTTTCGACCATTTCGCCCGTAAGGGGATGTTCGTATTCGATTGTCTCCTGTTCAAGTTCCCAATTGCCGACCGTCTGTCGGCCATCGCGGTATTGTTCGAGGTCCTCGGTTCGGGCTTCCCATTCTTGCTTGTATGCTTTCGACATCTGTCTTCTGTCCTCATCCTACTGTAACACCCCTTAGTATAAAAAGACTGCGATTGTCTTCTATTCCAGCACTACATTCCGACTATCGCATTCCGCGCACCACATCCCGGTGGTTTCCTCGGTCACATCATGGACGACGTCAAGCAATTCGCCCGTCTCTGGGTCGTAGATACGGTCCTCTTCCCCTTCGGTCGTATGTCGGAACCGCTCTTTGTTCCCACAATCGAGGCATTCAGGCATGTTAGTGGTCCTCCTGTTGCCGCGCGTCTTCTTCGAGGTCGGCGAGCAAGTCGAATTCCTCCGTACTATCCGGATAGCGGTATGTCTTCTCACCTTCTAACTGTTCGACTGTTCCCATGGTCTTTGGGTCGTCTATCTCGGTGATGTCCCCCGTTTCGAGATTCACCGACACCTTTTGCTCGACCCATACTGGTTCCGTAATCACCGCTTCGATTGTGTCATCTCCCGACATTCACATTCCCTCCGTTTCGGTCGTCTCAAGTTCGAGCGCATACGTTTTCGTGCCGTCTTCTTTGACGTCGTCAATGCGCAGACAGGCATCTTTCGGAACTTCGAACTTCAATTCGGGCGTTTCGCCCGAGTTATCGATACTCACCTGACTTTTCGGGGTTCCTTCTACCATGATGTGACGCACGCCTTTTCGGAATGCGGACTTGTCCCAGACGTCGATCTCGTCGTTGTAGGGCGAGCGCTCTATGTTTTGGTCGTCAATTTTGTTCTCGTGGTAGACCTTCGTCGTCTCGGTCCCTTTGATGCGGAGGTGGGCAAATCCGTTTTCGATTTTATCGACGATGGCTACGTTCTCCGACCGGGTATCACGCGCCATGATAACGTCGTCTCCGACGTATAGGGGTTCGCCATTCAGCTGTATGCTCTCTTCTTCGTTGTCGTCTTCTGTGATCGTGTCTGTCTTCATCTGTCTTCTGTCCTCATTCTATTGTTCTCCCGTTACCACTTAAAGATTGCGATTGACTTCTACAACCTATCGATATTCAGTGTATCCTCATGGCCACAATTCTCGCATTCTATATCCATTATAACGCCGTTGTCAGTGTCTATATGGCCGCTTTGGGTAAAGTAGCCATAGCCGCAATTCGTGCATTCCATCTATCTTCTATCTCCGCATAGTCCTAACCCCCCTTAGTATAAAAAGACTGCGATTGTCTTCTATCTATTCCGTTGCTCGACGGAGTCCGGTTTTCCAGCTATCCGATTGACAGCAAACCGTGAGCATTCCCTCGTCGTCATCGTCGTCATAGAGGCATTTCTCGCTTGCCTCACCGCATTCCTCGCAGATAAGGGTTAGTTCATACTCCGGTGTCTCAAAGTAGTCTGTGGACGGATTGAGACACACAGAGATGACCGGTTTCCAGTTTTCTCTATCTTCGCCGGAACAGTGAACGAAGATACCATCGTCTGTCTGTCGAAAGTCCATCCCGAGATTCAGCCATTCATCCGCATCTGGGTTATCGTACCTTGATGCGCCAAGAATCTTCGAACCGTTGCTTTTCTCCGGTGTGTCGTTATACCCGATCTCCCAGTGATTAGCACTCCAGTAACCGTCTATGTCGCCCGTATGCGCTCCGAAGCTATCGCCGTATTCGAGCGATTCGAGCGCTTCTTTGATGTCTTCAGGGTCGGTCAGTATCTCGTCATCGGTCGTTGTCGTCATCATCTGTCTTCGTCCTCATCTACACTGACGCACCCATTTAACTTAAAGGTTGCGATTGAATCTTAGTAGGCCTTACCCTTCCATTCCTTGGCCGCTCCCATCGTACACTCTCCGAATTCGACTAGAACGTCTTCGGTGACTTTGTCAAGTCCACGGAGTAGTTCCTTCCCGTCGTCATCGAGGATACCCGATACGCTGGTATCATAGCCGTTGTCTTCGAGATAGTCGTCAAGCCACCACGTGCATGTGACTGGCATCGAGGTATCATATCCCGCGTGAAACCGCGCCATGCGCCATATGTACTGTGTGAGTTTATCCGCCGTTCGGGGTTTCGATGGACGGAGTCCGCCACTACGACCGGTAAGGTTATCGACCAATTCGTCCATATCGAGTTCAAGTTCGTCTGCGTTCATCTGTCTTCTATCTCCATTTACTCCAATGCACCACCTATACTTAAAGACTGCGATTGTATCCTACTTATGTACAATCTTCAATCGCAGTCTTTTTATACTAAGGGGTATACTGTATAGATGAGGACGAACACAGATGAGCCAAACACAGACTCAATCCGTCACCGCAAAGCGCGCACAATGGGAAGATATGGTTTTCGTCGTTCCTTGCAAGGGCAAGGTTAACGTCGCAAACGTCTCGCACGGCGAAGATAACGCCAAGAACCACACTTACACCGTTTCCGTTGAAGACGGCGAAGCGGTCAAATGCACCTGCCCCGACCACAAATACCGAAACCGCAAATGCAAGCACATGCAGGCCGTTGAGAATTCCGACGAGACGATGGCTGCGGCGGGCGAAGACGACGTTTGCGAGAATTGTGGGGATATGATTGATCTGCCATGTTTTGAACACTTCGAAATGGCATAAACACCGAAACAGGCGGTAAAAACACCTGTTTCGATAGTTGTAAAAACCTACCGACACCTCAGAAGGCAGGGGTGTCAGAAAAATTTCCAGTCGCCGGCTCACGCACACACACCCGTTTCCACGCCACGCACCCGTTTCCACGCCAGCTCACGCGGCCATTCGTTTCCACGTCACAATATACGTCCACGCCACCCATGCATTTCCACGCGAGCTCACGCAGACATGCGTTTCCACGCTAGATCGAGGATCGTCGACGAGATCGCAGAGATGAAGGGAGTCAGAATTGTATCGGGGATCGTCCGGTTTGTGCGATCACGGCCATGATGTGTTTGCAGGCGTGTTTCTGATCAGGATCGTGATTTCTGTAAAAGAAATCGTCACACGTGCAAGAGACTTCCCGCATGTCGACGAAATACATCTTTGTCTCTTTGTTGGGGTCCTCGACCTTTGAGTAGACATCATACAGATCTGTGCCTTCTCCATGCGATTCTACATAGAATGAACCAGTGAATGCAGATTGCATCCGTTCGGTGGGTATGGCAGAGTGACTTGACATTGCTAGTTTTGTAAAGTGATAATTGATGAGTTGATTACTATCCAGTAATTTAACTCAAATGTCGTAGATTGATTTCACCCGTTCTGGATCGTCAGGGTGTGTGGGAGCGGAATTTAGCCGGTCGGGTTGGACGATGTATTTTGAGATGAAGTTGCTTGGCTGCCCACGAAACACAGATCGAGGGACTACTGTCGTGTTGTTACCATCCGAGATGATCGAACCCTCGAACGATTTGGCGAACGCATGCTTCCCATCAGCAGTGACGTATCGGACGACGAGGTTCAGCCCCTCGGAAAAATCGATCTCATTACGACCCTTTGGCGTGGCGTGTAGAAGGTGTTTGATTGTGACCTCCACGGCGTAATGCGTCACTCCTCCCTTTTCCTCTGGCGTGAGCGAACACTCGGAGCCGAGACGCCCCCACGACTCCGGGAGTGGCCGAGAGTCTTCGAGTATTTCGCTGGTTCTGGTTTGCTTGGTCGTTGGTTGTGATTTCATTGGTTCTGTGTTCGTCCTCATCACACCGTACGCGCCTATCACTAATAAAGATACTGAATATGGTTCAATAGACAGAAAGAATACTATTCGGAACAGTTGGAAAATGTATCGTGTGCTATTCGACTCTCCCAGTTTGTGTGTCCTATCGGTTCCAATTCCCACACGTCCTCGACGGGATCGAGACGGGACGAGTCGGCACCAGTCGTCGTCAGGATACCACAGTGATACAGGAGCGCCTTGTACTGGTGCGTGGTCGGCGAGCGGTAGGTATCGGCGTCTTGGAGTGCGTCTTCTAGATCCACATCCCCGGACTTGGCGAGCGGAGACGATGGACGAATGAACATCTCGTGAGCAAACGCCGGATCTTCGTCATAGGCCGCAAGGACGAGACCGGGAAGCGTGAGTTTTCCACCGTTCTCCTTGAGGATCGAGACGATACGTTGGGTCGGGTGGTACGACAGTGCCACTTTCTCGGCGATCTCCGTCCACTGGGGAGCATCTTCGATGAAACGCGACCGCGTGCCCTTGAGCGACTCAATGAAGTCGAGCGCCTCCTGAGAGCCTTCATGAATCTGAACCGCTTTGTCTGCTACCGAATCTCCGAGTCGGGTAAGTTCTCCGTCGTCGGTGATCAGGCCGAGATTCTCGGCACCATTGCGCGCTTGCTTCGACATACCGACGATTTGTGATTCGATGATCTCGTCGGCGTCTTCCCCGTACGCTTCTTCCCGGAGGACCGCCAACGGAACGCCGAGGTAGTTCTTCGGGTGATTGAGTCGGAACTTTCGGTATTCGACACCGCCATCGGAAACGGTGGTCGTTGCTTCGTCGGTCGGGTTCGTGGTTGTCGCTTTCATCTGTCTTCTATCTCCGTTTAGTCTTACAACCCTTTACTATAAAAAGACTGCGATTCGCTTCTATTCCGTGGGAACGATTGCTTCCTTCAGGTGCTGGTTGTGGAACGTGCTGAAGGGGATGTGTCCCGTCGTGCCCGACCGGTACTCGATCTCGTAGTAGTCGATTTTGTGGGCATCTCCCATTGTCCTCTCTCCCGTTACTTTGAATTGAACGCCGGGCGAGGACGCATATTTGTACCAGACATCCTCAACAGGTGCATGGCCTGCTGTCCGCTCGTTGGTATTCCGTTCGTAGGGGTTCTGTTCCGGGTGGTTCTGTCCCGGCGTTTGGTTCGTAGACATTGGTTCTGTCCTCACCCTACGCTTCACACCACTACTATAAAAAGACTGCGATTGTATCTGGGTTAGTACACCTTGTGTGTATGCTCGTCCTCCTATGCCTCGTTGCCTTCCATGACTAGTTGATCTGAATTATTCGAAACCGCATCATCCAGATTCGCTAGGATCTGTTCTTGCGATTGTGGGTGTCTTTTTGCAAGGATCAACGACAACGAATCACGGATATCGTCGTAGTTGGTGATCGTTTGGTGATCTTCCTGTGGCACGTTGTCCGGGTGGAAGTAGGGGTCGAGTTTATCGAACACCATGTGCTTCATTGCGGCGAAAGCCGCCGTATTGATTGCAGACTCGAGAGTGTGATCTTCCCAGAACTCATGGAGGTTATCCGCATCCCAGCCTTTCTCATCAATGATCTTCATCTTCACCGTGGGATCGACGTGCTCTAGGCGATTCCCGGCTACCTGCCCGACTGTCATCCCGTAGTCGAAATCATCCTCTTCGACCGCACGATTCATGACCTTCTTTGCAACCGTATTGACTTCTTTTTCTACTGTCGTCATCTGTCTTCTATCTCCATTTACCCATACAACCCTTTACTATAAAAAGACTGCGATTGTCTTCTACTATTCAGTGACTCGCGGCGCGACGAAGATACAGGCGTCGTTCTCGGGAATGTCGATCATCACCGGATAGTCCGATTCAGACGGATTGACGCACACGTTTTCAGGGTTCGTGATATCGAAGCCTAATTCATCTTGGAGTTGCTCGATATGCTCATTCGAAATCATCGACTGATTGTCTTCGTATTCGTAGCGCATACCCCGGTCGATACGTTCGATATTCGTCGGAGTAGCATCGACAGGTTCGAATAGCTCTTTGGAGCGTCCGACCGTTGAGATGGTCATCGACGTACTCGGGTTCATATAATCGTCATGCTCGTCGTCCCACCGAACGTCGTCTACAGTCACTTTCTCATTTTGGACGTGACCGGTGTATTTCGTTACTATCTCGCCTCGTGGCTGAATGTTCCCTTTGTGGCACCCGACGATACGAAGGTATGCCATCACCGTGACTTTGGTCGTACCGTCCGAATCGAAGCCTAGATCACGGTCAGTAACTCCCCAATTGAACAATTCATCGTGCAGGTAGTCGAGACGACGAACAGCATCAGCGACCTCCTCACCGCCTTCGTTCAGGTAGTGAGCGATAAGCTCTTTCGGCGTCGAGCATCCGGTCTCGCGCTCGATCACCGGAGCGCTAGCTGACCCAATTCCTTTGAGCTGGTCGAGCGAACCGCCACTATACGTCTCAAAATCCTCCGCTTCGATTAGTTCCGCGACCTCTTCGTGCGTGGCTTCTTGGTCGTTCCATCCGCCTTTTTTGCACGTGACGGTTGCGGTTTCGTCGGTCGTTTCTGCGATCTGGTACAGGACGTCGTCGTTGCCGAACGTGGTGTGCTTGCTTAGCATCTGTCTTCTATCTCCATCTAAGCAATGCACCCACTATAACTTAAAGATTGCGATTAGCTTTTCTGACCAACCCCACCCGAGAATCGGAGACCTTCGGAGAGTGCCGGGATATCGGTCTCTCGGTCCTCTTTCTTCGTACGCGACGTTACATCATCAAGTGGTACATCCACCGTTTCGGTCCCTGACTGGATACGGACGTCCATCTCCGAGAGCGGTATATCGTCGGTGGTCTCGACGGCATCCTGGTCGAAGCCTGGCGGGAAGACTATCGCCTTGAGCGTCCCGTAGCGGCTTCGGACAACACCATCTTCGTTCTCGTACGTGAATTCCAGCAAGTCGCCAGATTTGATGTGGTACTTCCAGTATGCCATTATGCGAACACCTTCTCCTCAAAGCATTCACTATGTGCTTCCCCATCTGGTAGATCTCGGACTTTCTCAGCCATGTCTGCCCCATTTCCTTGATAATCATCCTCCCAAAGACTCTGTGTCTCACGCTCGTCTGCAAGATTGCCACAGAGAGCACAAGTTACGGACTTGTCGATATTCACTTCTTTTCGATTTCGTGGACCGCCTTTGATTGTATTCTGCATCTATCTTCTGTCCTCACCAACACCAATGCACCCAGCTAATATAAAGATTGCGATTAAGACTCAACAAAACTCCGGGACTTCTCTCAAACACAATCGCAATCTTTAAATAGTAATGGTGAGACAGTGTAAACGAGGTCGAACACAGATGAGCCAAACACAGACGGAAGAGACGGACAGTTCGCTAGAGATAAACGACAACTACGCACGTATCCTTGACGGATGCACGGAGCCACAACACGAAACTAAAGAGGACAGTGGTATGATGGCGGCTCTTTCCGACATCTGGATGCTCGAACAGATGGGTTGCGAGGTCGACATCAAGATGCCATTCGAATTCGAGGTCATCGCCGAGATTGATGGAATTCGATACTCGATCCGGCAGAACGCTACCTATACGACTATCGACGGAGAAAGTTGCCAAGCTACGAATACCTACACACTCGGTATGGACATCGACGGCGAGCATGTAACGCCGAACAACCCGAACAACTCCGTACAAACTATGTCTGTCGCGTTCTGGATACTCATTCAGATGATTGAATACGACCCACGGGTTATGACGAAGCCGATAGCATAACAACCGGACACCCTTCTCGCGTTTGTATTGCAGCTGCCGTCACAATCTCGTTGAGTTCGTTGCTAACTGGATTGGTGTCTGCCGGCGGGTTGGGAAAAGAAACCGCGTGACGACCGTCTAGTCGTCTTCGTAGTGGTCGTCAAGCCGGCGGATCGCGTGGTCGACCGACATCGAGAGGTTGAGCGCGCTATTCGGTTTCTGTCCACCGGCACGATCTAGCAGGAACTTCAATTCCCGGAGGTCGTGGAGCGTAAGCGTGACGGGTTTGTTCATTCCCTTTGCGCTAATCTTCTGGTAGAGCGGCTCGTCTTCGGTAAGCAAGTGCTGGAGGACGAACCATCGGGCACCACCGCCGAACTTGATATCTGCCGTTGGAGGTCGGTATTCGTCGCGAACCGGCGGGAGGTTCTCGGGTTGTTCTGGGCTTACGTCGATGTGCAGTTGCCGAATAGCGCCCAAGTTCATTGCTCTTCACCTCTCCACCATTGAACGATGATTGTTCCGTCGCTCTCATCAACGTCATATTCCGCATCGTCGGGTAGCTGCAGGTCGATCTCCATCTCGCCTTCGCGTCCATCTTCTGACTGACTGTACTCGATTGGTAGCGTATCGTATTCCATCTGTCTTCTATCTCCATTTACTCCAATGCACCGCCTATACTTAAAGACCGCGATTGTATCCTACTTATGTACAATCTTCAATCGCGGTCTTTATATACTAAGGAGTATATTGTATAGATGAGGACGAACCAATGCACCAAGAAATATACGCACTTGTGGAAGCACAGACTGAAGACGAAGCACTTGCAAACGGGAAATCGGCGTTTGACCGCCTCGTCGGTACGGGACGCAACAGTAAATCACGGTTTGACTACTACGTGACGTTTGACGACGAGACGTCATCTGTCGCCGGCAAGGCACGATGGGGCGACCTCCCGGTCGCGGAACCAGTCGAGTCTGACGATGGGGAAGAGCTGCTAGAGCGTGGCTGGGAAGCAACCAAACAGGAATTCGAACGCAACCTTGAGAAGGTACGAACAGCGGTTAACGACCTCGATGACGACGAGATAATGAACGACAAAGACCTAATCCGCCATACGTTCCATAATCTTGGCGCGTATAATGGCCCATCGGTGTATCTGTATTCCGAATTCGGCGAAGGTATTCGTGGTCGAGAGCGGCTTGACCGTGTCCTCGATGGCGACGAGAACCTGTGGATTGTCCCGGCAGACGTCCACTACTAAGAAAAACCCGCTTCGAAAAATCCTCTTTTGGAAAACACGAGAATCAGTAACCCAACGATGAGCTATGGCTGTCGAGAGATTGTAGTCTCTGCAACCAACGGGAAAAGTAGTCGTCGAGGATATCCTCGTGTTTTGGTTCCTGATCGGGTATCAGGCGAGTTGTTTCACGTTCGAGACGGCCATCCGTTGCTTGATTGTATAGCTGATTTCATCGAATGCAGGTGCCTCGTAGAGGATATCAATCGCCGCCTCTATAGCGAGCGTACGCTCCGTGTACCGTTCCTTTGCTTCGTCGGAAACTGTTTCTTCATCGCCCGGTTCGACGGTAACGTCGACGTCGTCGAGCGTTTCGTGAGCGAACGTCACTTCGTACGAGTCTGTGAGTTTCGTCATCTGTCTTCTATCTCCACTTACTCGTAACACCCCTAACTATAAAAAGACTGCGATTGTCTTCTATCTATTCCAGTGTGGCAGCATAATCGATGACTGCCTTACGGATTTGTTCTGCCTCATCTTCGCCCGCTTTCCGAACGATCTGGTCGAAGACGTCGACCGGGTCCATTTTCTGATATCGGAGTAGTGGCCCCATCACACCTTCTCCACCTAGCGCCTTTGGGTTGTGGTCGGTGGACCGGTGGATCTCTGCAGCCGCGGTTACTCGGTCACTGTAACTATCGTCGTATTCGCCTCGGATCGTTTCGACCGCATTGTTCCATTCGTTATCGTCCGTCTGGGTGGAGTCTATTGCTTTCGACATCTGTCTTCTGTCCTCATTGTATTGTTATCCCGTTACTACTTAAAGATTGCGATTGGTTTCTACTCTCCCGTTTGTCGTTCGAATTCAGCAAGCACCTTCTCCAATTGGACGAGGTCGAAACTTTGTTCCATCATCGGAGTATCCTCTTGGTTCTCGTAAACGTGGCTGATTGCTTCGTATGCCAATTCTGCTTGCGTATCCGGTAGTTCTACGGTCATCTGTCTTCTAACCTCATCCTAACAGACGGACCAGTACTATAAAAAGACTGCGATTGGCCTCTACTGGCTGATTGTTGGCGAGCTTAGATGCTTTGCCTCCGATTTGAATCGGACATCACAGTCGGAACAGTACCGGAATGTGTACGTTGTCCCGGTCCAGGCATCACCTTCACGACCGATTCCCTCATACGACCCAATATCACCACACTCCGGGCACGCAAGTTCCGACACTTCAACAGCCATCTTTGACCACCTCATTCTCGACCATCATCCCGTGACGGAAGATACGACCGTGGTCCATCTCTTCTAGTTCTCTCCACGTCCAGTACGTCTCTTCAACGAGTGTTGGGAGTCCGTCCGGCCCATCTTCATACACCGAGACGGATATCCCTTCACCGTTCTTGCTAATCTCTGTCCAGCTCATTAGTTCTCACTCCGGTAGTCGTCGTACGATGGGAATTCGTCGGCGTCAACACCGCTGTAGTCCTTGAGGTTGGCCCGGAGGATACCGGAGGGTTGCACGCCTATGCAGCCACTTAGTCGGTCTTTGTACCACTGGCGGGCGACCTCTAGTTTCCGCTCTTGGTCGACGTCGTCTTTCGTAAAGGACTCCCAAAGCGCAAACACGATTGTCTCATCTTCGGGTAGGCTGTTGACAAAACTCGCGGCGAACCATCCTTCGCGGGCAAGTGCCGTCATAGGCCAGAGCATCGACTGTGGAGCACCCGTCTCAAGCACTCCCTCTAGTTCCTTCCCAAGTCGGTGGTCAAGCGCTTTGCGTGCTCCGACACTCTCTTTGTAGCTATTCCAGACTTTGGCTTTGGCGTATCCGGCCATGATTCCGAAGTCCGGGGTTTGGTCGACGTCGTCGTCCTGCTGCATGATCGCGTTCATTGCGTTCGTCATCTGTCTTCTGTCTCCATCCTACTGTAGGACCCCTTAGTATATAAAGACTGCGATTGTCTTCTATCACTGGAAATTGTGACAGAATCCAAATATTCGAGAAAATGGGTCCGCTCGCGGGCATACACCCGTTTCCACGCCACGCCACACGCCCGTTTCCACGCCAGAAAAGGAGGGTAGTTCCTATTCGAGTGCTTCTTTCACCGATTCGATTTGCTCTAAGAGCTCATCAGGTGCGCTATCGAGTGCTGGGTCCGACTCTAGGAATTCCATGACGTCGTCGAGATCTTCCCGTGGGACAGTCACCGTATCCCACACATTCCGTTCGTGGGCGACGACAGCGGTGTTGAAATGCTTCCCCAATACCGCCATCTCTGCTTCACTCGTATCGAATTCATCTGCATGCCGGGATTCAAACCGAAGGTGCTTCCCTGCTTTCTTCACGGCGTCTTTCGATACAGCAACCGTCTCCCCGAAGTCGAGATCCTTTCGCGTCTCGGAGATCAGCTGCTTCTTGCGATTCATTGTTCTGCCTCCGAGGGAAGAACGATGTGCTGATGAATCGTGAATTCGGACGCATCCTGATAGTCCCGAACGCGGTTCTCGTCCGGGTTCTCACGAATCTCTTCAAGCCGCGTTTCCGCTTCTTCTTCCGTTTCGAATGGCCCGTCAAAGTGTGCGTTATGGTCCTCCCGAATGTAGTAACACCCACCCGTCCGAAGGTCAACGTCGAGATACTTCTCGGGGTTGTTGAGCAGGTCGGCAAAGTGCATGAACGCTTCAGCCATACTGCAATCGTACTTCTCGGACCCATCGATAACATACCCTCTCGTGAATCGGTCGTAGAATCCTATGTTCCATCCGTCGTCATGGTTCTCGGCGAACAGAGTCACCTTCAGGAACGAATTTGTCCAGTGGACCCTTCCATCATAGTCCTCCGTTTTCTTCCACTCGTCCCACGTAGTGAGTCCCATCGCATCGCGTTCGGGATCACGGTGCGCACGCTGGAGCTGGCCGCGGTAGACGTCCCATAGTTCATCTTCTTCGTCAGTGGTGTACGGTCCTTCGAGCACGGTCGACGGTTCGGAGTCGGTCGCAACGATGTATTTACCTTGCATCTATCTTCTATCTCCGTTTACTCAATACACCCACTAATATAAAAAGACTGCGATTGGATTTCACTTATATGGGGTGTGGTCCACCCGATCACCCGATAAAACGCACGGGTTCACGCACACACCCGTTTCCACGCCAGAAAACGAAGATGTGTAGCTATTCGACTTGGTGGACGTGCAAATTTCGTTGGAATGGCTCACCGCCACGCAATTCGCCGTGGTCTTTTATCACGCATCGTTCTCCGATGAGCACTTCTGGATCGTCCGGTACGCCACCGATAGGATCTCCGAGAATCACCTTTCCACGATTCGTGACGAGCATTCGCATCTCTCCCCATTCTTCACGATAGGAATCAATACCTTCAACGACGAATTCATCACCGACGACGTCGAGTGCTCCTGCCGGATCTCTTGGGAATGGTTCCAAGTCGTCGGGGTCGTGGACAGTTTCTGCAGTCCAATTCGAACGCTCGATCAGATCTCGTGCATCTTTGAGCTGCCGACTCACCGTGCTTTTGTCTTTACCCAACTTCTCTCCAATGGCTGTAAGCGAGATGCCGGGAGACTCTTCACGGATCGCATAGACCTTCGCCGCTTCTGCATTCCGATGAAACACCCCATTGATCTCTAGCTCAAGAGCTCGGAGCTCCCATGGCTCTACGTCGAAGGTTACTCTAGCAAAGTACTCGTTGTGGGTACTGTTGCGCGTTTGGTTCCGTGTCGCTTCTGATGCGAGCGTCTCTTGCGCGATATCGAATTCGTCCGGCGTCAATTCGCGGTCGTGGTTCCGTTTGATTTCCTGTGCCTCGTGATAGAATGGCTCTTGGGACAACACGGAAAGTGTGAGATTGTCGACCGCGGAAAGACCCTCGTAAACCGCGTCGCCAACAATGACATCAACTCCTTCTTCCCACCCTCTCACGAGTGTATCGATGTCTTTTTCGATCCGTTCGTCGGTTACTGGTACTGTCTCCAGGTCATCTCGCTCATAATCTTCATTGAGCGATTCGAGTTTCTCACGATACTCTTCGTGCATCCGTTCACGATTGAGCTCGACTGGATCTAACGAGAGTCGTCCTATGCCTTTGACAGAGTACTCACCTCCATCTGGTGATTGCCAGGTCGAGTAGGCTACCCAGATGTCTGAATCGAGGTACTTTGCAAGGTGGTACCCAATACTGTTCGTATTATCATAGGTACCATTTTCAACGCTGAAGTAGTCGCTGTCAATCGGGAGGTCGTAGTCGTCGAAGTCTGGTTCATCGGACATCTTTCTTCTATCTCCGTTGTATACGATGATACAATAGTATATAATTCTTCCTATGTTGTTGTATCAGAAGGTGCAACGAAGTATAGAGATACAGCTAGTCACCAAGACCGATGAAAAAGAGACGTCGACGTTACTCGGCCTGACCGTTGTCTTTCGCGGTCTCGATCACCGTGTCGGGCTGGGCCATGTGGCCAGCGCCGAGCTCGTTAGCTTGCTCCTGGGCCTTGTTCTTCTGCAAGCCAGTCGCCACGATCTCATACGGCGTCTCGTTCGTGTTGAGCACACCGTAGGTAATCGACGACTTGGCACCCGACTCTTGGAGTCCGTTGTTCGGACGGAACACAGCAATCCCATCCGTCTCTTCGATCTTCTTCGGGTAGTTTACCTTGCCTTCAGCACCCGCACCATATGGCGAGTCGGCGATCCATACGCCGGGTTGCTCCCCGAGCAGCTGCATGAGTTCCTCGACGAAGTCGAACCGATCTAGCGAACCGGATTCGATCTCTCGCCCGAGCTCGTCGAGACGGTCGACGAAATCGTCGGTCGGTTGCCGATCGTCTTCTTCCTCACTCCCGTACTCGGGGCGGAACAACGCCGGCCCTTCTTCCGCCTCGTAGTGCCGACCGTACCACACGTAGCCTTGCGTCTTAGTCTCGTCGCGAACTTCCGTATCGGGCTCATTCGAGAGCAACTCCATGAGTCGCAGCGTGACGTCATCGAGCGTCTTCGTTCGAGCATCCAAGTTGGTCGCGAGCGTTTGTGCAAGGACTCCGAAGTCCTTGTCCGATAGTTCGGGCGTCGTTTCTGATTCTGACATACCCTACTGTTGAACCCAACTACAAATAAAGCTTGCGATTATAAATACAGACAGTACCCAACCGGAGTCTCTCGTTGTCACTCAATCACTACTGCTAAGAAAAAAGGCTGCGATTATCTTCTATCGTTGTTGTCGACGTCTACTTGCGCTTTTTTCGGAGCGTCTCCTTCGTGACTCCACGATCGTTTGCTATCTCACCGTCGCACAAGTCCTTCAGGATCCGGAGGAATGAACTACTACCCATCTTCTTCACCTCCAGGGATATCGAGCACATCTGGATTTACTGCTACCTCTCGAGCGACGCGGTTGAGCTCTTGGCTGTCCATCGCGACATCGAGGAGTTTCTCAATCGTCTTTTTCTGTATCGTTGCACGGGCTTCGCTCTTGTCGACTGCCTCCAGTTCGTCTTCTGCCTGCCTCATCGCCATACGAACACGGCTCTTTGCTCGATTGCGGCTCAGACTCCCCATCTCACACCGCCTCCTCTGCCAGCATGAAGACGTCTGGCTTGCTTGCTCCCGGGTCTCCCATGATCCCGTCCCATGCGCCGGCTTTGAACACCAGTCGCTGTGGACGGTCAAGCGAAAGGTCTGCAGTCGCTTCTTCGAACATCTCTTCGTCAAGTGCCTCTCGTTCTGCGAGGTCGTCCGCATCGATAACCCGTCCGTAATTCTCCTCGTACAAATCCTGCCCCATATGGCAGGCACGTGTGTAGATCGATTCAAGTTCGTAGTCGTCGAACGTCGTCTGTGTATCTTCCATCTGTCTTCTGTCTCCACCTTAGTTGACTACCCGGTACTATAAAAAGACTGCGATTCTAGATTGCTATCTTCTCACCTCGTTTGAACCACTCGGCGTCGACAGGTACCACAGCATTGCATTGAGTGCATGCTACTCGCCCATCTGGTTTCTCCTCGAGCTCATCGACAGCTGCCAGACACCACGGGCAAGAGCCTTCACCACCGCTGCCGGCGGACGTCGTCTCACGATCGGGGCAACTGTCGTCACTACTCGTCGGTTGCTCGTCGGTACTATCGGCATCAGGTCCAAAGTCAGCTAGCGTCGGCTTGTTCATGGTTGGAAAGAAAAGCGCTCGTCGGAAAGCGGTTCGGGGGTTGGTCGTTACTCAGCTTGCCACCAGTCGTAATCTGCCATATCGTCGTCGCCGTTCTCGAGGATATTCCCAGCGTTGGCCATCAGCGCATAGGCGAACCGTTCAGCGTCTTCTTTCTCATCAAACAGCTTTTCAAACGACAGGTTGCATGAAACCCCTTTCAAGAGACAGGCGAACCAGCAATCTTTCCGCGGGACATATCCTACGGTGACATGAATACCGTCACGGCCCCCGAGTAGGAAGTATACTTGCTCACCATCGCTATCACATCCCCACAGCCACCAGTCGCCGGGTTGTCCGCCCTCCTCCCACGCCTGTTTGCCATTCTCAAAAGACAGCACGTCCGTATCGGGGGACCACGATGGTTCGTTATCGACGAGTTGCCCGTATTGAGTGCCTCGAAGTAGTTCCGCACGGTCAAGCTGGGGGTTGCGGTCGTAAAAGTCGTCTTCAAGTGGCCCCGTTTCGACTTTCGTTGCTGTCTCAACGGTTGCAAGACGGCCTTCACTATTACCGTCACGCCGACTGCCGTAGACCTCGCCACCGTCAATGTGCACGAGGATATACCCTCGTTTGGTGCTTAACAGAACCGCTTCATACTCATCACCGTAGCGCTCGTCAGTCAGACGTTCTATGACCAGGAATGTGTAACTACCCTCTTTGTTCGGGTATGTGAATTCGACGCGGTCCCCCTCATGCAGATCGTCGAGGACGTCGATGTTTTGTGTCGGTTCATCGTCGGCGTGTATTGCTGTCGTCATCTGTCTTCGACCTCGTTTACACAATACACCCCTTACTATAAAAAGACTGCGATTGTACTTTGCTTTTGTCTATGCCTGCCACCAGTCGTAATCTGCCATGCGTTCTTCACTCACAGCATTTTCGAGGATGTGTCCCGCGTTAGCCATTAGACCATAGGCGAAGCGTTCGGCGTCTTTCTGCGAGTCGAACAACTGGCAGAACCGGCTTGCCGGTGCGTGGCCTGCATCAATGTCGGCAAACCATGCGTCTTTGCTGCCGACGTAGCCAACATGGACGTGAATCCCTCCGCGGGTCCCAAGCTGAAAGTAGATGTGTTGGCCGCTCGAATTGCAACCCCACATTTCCCAATCGCCGGGAAGGTTGTCTTTCTCGAAGGACAATTCATCCGTTTCCGGAGTCCAGGACGGTTTCTCATCGCACAGCTGATTATAGCGGGTAACTCGAAGTAGTTCACCCCGGTCCAGCTGGTTGTTTCGGTCGTAGAAGTCGTCGTTTTGTGGTCCCGTTTCGACCTTTTCCGCCGTCTTGGACTCTCCAAGGTAGCCTTCACTCATGCCGTGGTCGGGGGAATAACCGTAGGCTTTCCCGCTCTCGACTTGGACGAGAACCCAGTTGTAGACTTTGTCAGGGTTCGCACTTCGAAGAACCACCGCGTCGTACTTCTCTCCGTGACGATCGTCAGTAGTCCGCTCACGGACGTCCCACGTAACGGTAACGTCGTGCCCCGCGGGCGTTATCTCGACTTTGTCGCCCTTATGCAGGTCGTCGAGGACGGCGATTGCTTGTTCGGTTCCGGTCTGGTCGTCGTTGGTGTGTGTTGCTTTCGACATCTGTCTTCTGTCCTCATTCAGTTGTAGTACCCTTCACTACTTAAAGGTTGCGATTGGCTTCTATACCATTGCTTGTTGCATGTGGCGATGGTCGGCGATTTTGAACGCTTCCGTCGCGACGCGAATCACGTAGTTAGCGATCGCATCACGGAATTGGTTAACGTACAATCGGCCATGGTCCGGGGCATAGTACATTTCCTCGCAAATTTCCTCACGGAAAGACCGTTTGAATGCGGGATTCCGATGTGGCGGGTCCGTCACTAGGACCGCCTCGTGGTACCGCATCGTCGTCACCTTGCCCTCAAAGGCGATACTCCGATCAACCAGTAGGTTGGCGTAGTGGGCGACAAACGAGTTAATCTCGCGCGTATCGCTAATTTCACCGTCACGGTAGCGCCGACCGAGTCGGCGGACGTCGGATTTGAAATTGAATTGGTCCAGGTCGTCCGGGCTGAAGTTTGGGTCTATCATCTGTCTTCTGTCCTCACTCACACCAATGCACCCACTTAAGTTAAAGATTGCGATTGTCTCTCAGCAAACCTCCGGAGTTTATTCACAGCCAATCGCAAGTTTTTTATCTAGTTGGGTAGAACGTACATGCGTACATGACACGAGTCACAAAGCAAATAACCGAGGTCGAGCATGCAGGGAATACGCTCACGATCGAATACACCCGAGAAGACCATTCGGCCACTATCCAATGGGAAGGTAAACCGGAAATCCCCGAGGAAACCAGTGCCGTCGAGCTCGGCGAGATAATCAATGGTGACCTACAGTTGAAGCTTCTCGCCAATACTATCCATGTTCACTTGGATCCAAATCGTATCACGGTGGATCTCCAAGATTCATCCGGCATCGAAACGTGGGGTGAAGGGAGTCGAACAACTATTGTCCCGGAACCTGGCGATCCATTCGGGTTCCTAAGCGACGAATAGCGACCCTCTCTTTTCTAAACGAGCGCAAAAAACAATTGAGTAAGTCTCACTTCTTCCGCTGTTTTCGGAGCGTTTCTTTCGACACACCGCGGTCGTACGCTATCTCGCTATTCAGCATTCTTTTCAGCTGTTTCATGGCCGCTCGGAATCCGTTCATAGTAGGACGGGCAATTTGCCCGACGTCCTCGAAAGGGATTGCACCTCCCATCAACGCTAGTGAGGATATTGAACGGAATCCTCGACGGGTTTTGCCTTCAGTCGAACCGTTTTTGATAGATGTATTCGAACGGAGGTGCTGAATACTTCATCACACCGCGGTTCTCATGAGCATTCTTCGCGTGAGTGTACCGCGGTTCGAAAGCCTCGCAAATCATCTGTGCCTCTTGACGAGGGAACACCCGCCGACCCTTCCGTATGCTTGCCGCGACGTCTACGTAGTTTTCAGGGGCAAACGTCCGGTCATCTTCATACTTATCTCCATACTTACCGACATCAGCGAAGGAGTCGATAAGGTCCGCGACTCGGGAAGTTGTCTCTTCATCTTCGAGGCGGACGGTGATTGGACGGACTTCGAGTTTTTTGATGGTCCGGTGGCAATTCGGATTCGGCGGTCTGTACACTGCTTCATCTTCGAGGAGTGCGATTCGGTGGGGTTTATTGCCACCACAGGAGAGGTGAATCACGTCGTCCTCGATCTCCGAAACGATTGCCATGGTTCCCACCGGTCGGTCCTCATCGTAGGGGCAGTCATTGATTCGAATCTGCTCACCGACCGCTATTTCGTCCAGCTCTTTGCGGACGTCTTCTGGCCCTCCAACGTAGTGTTTCTCACCCACGAACTTCTGTTCGTAGAATTCGTTCTCTTCGTAGGTGCGAGTCGTCGTGCGAGTCGAATGCTGAAAGTTTGTCGTCATCTGTCTTCTATCTCCATTTACTCATACAACCCTTTACTATAAAAAGACTGCGATTGTCTTCTACCAATTCCGATAGTGGCTGCTACATCTGAACTTGTGGTCGAAGGCCGTGATTCATATCGAAGTATGCAGCGACGTCTTCCCCATGCCGATACGGATCTCCACTGTACGAATCGGTAAGCTCAAACTCCGAATCGTACATTTGAGCGGTAGCAGTGTCGGAATTGTCGTTTGCATCCACAACGATAGACCGACTGACTGAATGGTCCTTTGCCAACGACTGACCAATCTTTTTGACCGTCGCCGTCTCGTAGAAACCCCACGTACCGATAACAACAACACCATTCCGGCATCTGCATACGTATGCGTCTTGTTCAGCGGCGAGGCGTTCAGCGTCGTCCTCTATCTCGTCGGTCGACCCATCAACCTCCATCGTGATAAGCGCCCATCCACTCATAGCGAATCACCTTCGTTGTCACAGTTGGTCATCCGCGCTTTTCCGGCGATCTCTTTTGCTATTGTCGTCATCTGTCTTCGATCTCCATCTAAGCAATGGAACCCACTTAACTTAAAGATTGCGATTGGCTTCGATGGGGAAGAGATAGCAGTGTCGCCACTCCCGACGAGAAAAACGAGAGAAAACCGGTTAAGGTACCTTATAGCGTGTTAATTCGGGGTGCAAGCCAGTAATCTATCTTCCCCTTGTAGGTATCTCCGAGGTCCCTCTCCAGAATCATCGGGAATTCTTCTCCGGTCTTGAGAGTGAACGACTGCCCATCCAGTTGGGATTTCAGCTGATACTTGAATAACTCATAGAGGTAGTCAACAGACACGATGTTGTACGTAACGTCGCGATAGTCGCTATGGAATTCGACAGTATCTTCGAACCTCTCGACCTTGTTCCGGTCGATACTACGACTGTGATTCTCGGGGTTGTAGTCGTAGCACGAGATATCCTCGATGAACAGCGGTTCGTGGGGTTTGACGTATTCTTCTTTGTCCTCATCCCACGTCTTTTCTTTTATTGACTCGAAGCTAATCCCGTTGCGGGAAATCCCGATTATGCACCCTTCCGACTTGACGTCACGTGCCCACTGTGCAAGCTTGTAACCATCTTCGAACGTAACCGTGTTGGCAAATTCAAAGCCCAGTAGGTCGGGTTCCTTACGAATGTAGTCCGGGTCAATCGTTTCAGCACCCGCGTAAACGATTCCGTCCTTATCGTAGAACCTCATTTCACCGCCTTCGATGATAACCGCCATCGTATCCGTATCAATGACCTTGAGCATAGAACGCATTCTCTCGACGTCCATCCCGACCTCTCCCGGAATCGTGCAACGGAATTCGTACCAGTCGTAGTCCGGGATATCGATCTCGTGCATGCATACGTTGGCCGCATCAACGACCTTGACAGTGAGTGCCTCCTCGGAAATGTTGAATTTCACTTCGTCGATACCCGCACCTTTACTGCTACCATCGAGCGTGCGAAGCACGAGGTTGAGGTGGTCGGTGTAGATACTACCACGGAAGTTAACGCCGGTTGCTTTGTTGTCGATCTCGCTTACTGCCTTCGGGCTTGTTGTCGTCATCTGTCTTCGATCTCCACTTCAGTGTAGAACCCGTCTATAGTTAAAGATTGCGATTAAGATCTACTTATGTACTGAATACAATCGCAGTCTTTTTATACAAGAGGGTATATTGTATAGATGAGGACGAAGACAGATGATGACGACAACGAACCAAGCAACCGTCGCCGAACAGCTAGATACCGATAGCGTGCATTCGGAGGTGCAGGACTAATGGGACAGCGTGCACTTGTCGCCTACGAGCAAGCGGACGGGACGTACGAAGTCCACTATGCCCACTGGGGGCAGGTCGACCTCTGGATAAAGCCAGCCATCGAAGAGAGTGGCGAGCGCTTCCCCACGCCAAACGGTCGGAAAATCGACGAAGACGTTTACGCCGAATGCGAGACGCTCGACGAAGTCGTTAACCAAGAACTAGACTTCTGCATTCACGAAGCGTTCTACGTCGTCGACCGTTCCCTGAACGTGCGTGCGTTCCTTACGTTCCACTACAACTTTGCGAATTACCAAGACGATCCATCCGACCCATTCGGAGAAGGTGCGCTCTATGAACCGCGGTGGGCCTACGAGAATGACCCTAACCGTGAACCCTTCCCCGTTCACAGAAACCCGAAAGGCAAGTTTGACGGGTTGCTTACGAGCGCTCAGAACCTCATAGAACTGAATAAAATGACCGTTGAAGAAGCGGACGAATTCCTGAACGAGCAGGTCATCGAGGAATTTGGTCACAAAAGCATAGGGAATGACACCAATATCCCGGACTACTCCCCGCGTGGCGGACTGAATGCGACCGACATTAGCGGGTGTGGTGCCGTCTTCGTGAAACAATAGGCGATACCACTCCCGTTTCCCGGAGCCCGCTCACGCGCCAACTGTGGCCGTAGAAAAGAATCCCTTCTCCCGCGGATCTCGACGTCGACCGGCACTAGAAAAATGCGCTACTCTCCCCTGCGCGTGGAAGTATGGCGACTATCCCCGCCGTGCCTCGCCGGTTCCGCTCACTCTTCCCGCCGTCTCGGCGAGGCATGAGCTCACTCGAATCACCTCGGTTTCGTGCGGTCGTTCCGTCACGCCAAGGCGATTCGTGCAACCGAAACGCCCCGTTCGCCCCGTTTCTGGGACGTTTGGGACGTTTGCCGGACCATCCCGGACTTTTCCTCCAACCAACCACCCTTGCCGAGATGGCCCGTTGTGTGTTTCCTCCCGAAACATCGGCGGTAGATCTTTGCCGCGTTCGCATCGGGATGTGTGATACCGTCGGAGTGTGTTTGTCGTCTCGTGTGTGCTACCTCCTACTTCTCTATTGCACCCACTTGTATATAAAGACTGCGATTCAACCTTAGGCTATTACCCTATCTCGGTCCCACAACACAGGACCAGTCTTGACATACGTCTCGTCGCCCTCGTCCGTCTCGTGTGGGCCGAGATACTTTGTATGGCCAATGTACCCATCGTCATCACTGATACCCTCTAACTCAACGTGAGCCCAGATATGGCCGCGATTAAACTCCGCGACAAAGCCGCGGTCTCCGTTAGTCGGTTCGAGCGTCGCCTTACAGTTACACTCATCACAGAACACACCTTCAAAGCGAATCTCCGTCCATGAACACGACTCACAGACAGGACAGTCGATATGGTCGAAGACATCAGCGTCATACCGCTCTTCTGTCTCCATCGGCGTGTCGTCCGTGCAAAGACCAGCTGAAAACTGAATGTCGTCAGGAGAAACGCCACGCTCTTCCGCCAATTGCCTCCTGAATGCCTTCGGAGGCTCATCCTCGCTGTGAACTAGTCCCTGAAGCGCGTCTACCGCTCTTCCGGTCATGTAATACGCGATTTCGTCCGGTATCTCTTCCTCATCGACGCCGTCGATTGCTATGTATGCCGTCATCTGTCTTCTATCTCCAATTACTCCAATGCACCACCTATAGTTAAAGACTGCGATTTACTCCAAACAAACATCCGGAGTTTTTGCAAACTTCAATCGCAGTCTTTTTATAGTGGCAGGTATACTGTATAGACGAGGACGAAGACAGATGCCAGAACTTAGCTTCAACGTAGAAAGCGAATCGTACAATGTCGAATGTGAGACCTTCGGAGTCAACGAACAAGAAGACGGTAGCTGGAAGGTGCGAGCGGATGGAGAAACCGTCTATGAAGGCCATACGGCTCCCTACTGCGTCTCTATGGCCACTCCGAAGAGCGTGATGAATGCCTTCGATGAAAAGGTCTCGGACGATTGGAACCGCGTTACCGACAACAAGCACACCCTCTCCGTGCGAAAAGACGGGATGACGGTTATCCTCTCCAAAACCAACTACTATGAAATCTCTCTCCACCACGGCAAAGGCGTGAACAAAGGCTACCAAGGCTGTGCGAAATACGACTTGGTCTATGAGAAAATCACTAACAACCCACAAGAGGCCATCGAACGCGCGCTATGGCTGGTCGAGAATGCCGAAACGGTGGTTGAAGGCTTCCCGTCGAACCTGTAGAAGGCAATCGCAGTCTTTTTATAATAGAGGGTATATTGAGTAAACGAGGACAGAACACAGATGACGACACAATACAAGGACCAGGTTTCCGTTGAACCCGATAACGAACAAGCCATCCGCGATACGCTCCGGTACCTCGAACCCGGCGAGCGCCTAGCGGTCAGGTGCGAGGACGGGAAAAACCGACAGCTAACGGTCGATGAAACCGAAATGCGCCAGCGAGAATTCACTGTCCACGGGAAAGCTGGATTCCACCTCCGGGTGACAGCCCGCGGGCGTGTCGACGGCGGAACAGGAAAGAAAAGCTCTCAAGCCTGCCACGAAACGGCCCACCAATGGGAGCGGACGTACCTGTATGCCCCACCCGCCAGTGGGTCCCCCGGCACCGACCGGCACCAAATCCATACCATCCGGCCATACTGAACCCGTCGGGCGGTCGACACCCCCCCCACCTCGACCGGACGGCGGAAATCGAGATCGGCGGCCACCCCCCTGCAGCCAGCCGGCGATCCATTTCCACGCCACCTCACCCCCAGGGGCAGACCCATTTCCACGCCACATCAGCCGTCGAATGACTTCCACGCCACCTTTGAGCTGGACGTCGACCTATTTCCACGCCACAAATCACTTCCACGCCACACCTCGACGTCGAGCTCGAGCCGACGAAATGCTTCCACGCCACGATCGACGCCGGCCTGCACCTCGAGACAGATGCATTTCCACGCCACAGCTGGACGTCGTCGACGAGCTGATCGAGATCTACTTCCACGCCACCTCCGAGACGCTCGTCGAGGTCGAACCGCCGAACCATTTCCACGCCACCTCGCAACTGGATCTCGGCCTACTTCCACGCCACATGATCGAGCCGGCGATATGCTTCCACGCCACCTTTTGCTTCCACGCCACAGAAGCCGGTCGTCGACGCGCAGATATACTTCCACGCCACAGAATCAAGACGGAGTTATGCTTCCACGCCACCTTTCGGTTCCACGCCACGTACGAGCTCGCGATCGGGGCGACCAGGAGCGTAACCGCAGCCGGAGCCAGCGGGTTGTTGATTTCCACGCCACCGTAGCCGGCCATCCATCTACTTCCACGCCACATCAGGTCGACGTCGACACTCTCGAGAAAGTAGTGATCGAATGAGAAACCGCCAGGGCAGACCCCTGACGGAGGGCAGCGCGGTTGTGCTGAATCCCTCGTTGGGTAACCACGAGAGCATCCAAGTTGTTACGTTGGATCTCCAAGTGATGAGCTTGGACCCGAGATGGTTAGCCTCGGTCGTGGTCAGACAGTGGTTGCGGTGAATTCAGGTGAAGATCACTTAGTGACCGCTGTTTCAGGCCACGATATACGGTTCACACCACAGCATAATAAAGATTATCCAACCAGAATGTTGCATCCGCCGGCTAATCGACCTGATAATCTACTTCCACGCCACGTTTGACGTCCTCGACGAGGTCGACCGTTCTATGTAGAGCCCTCGAGTACAAAGCACCGCGAGAAACACAGCCAGAAACGCATTCGTGACCGTCGACCACTCCCGGACGACCACGACGACCAGCACATTAGCCAGTGCGGTCAGGTACCCCATCAGATACAGCTGCGTCATCGGCTTCATATCTCATCACTCTCGACTATCCAGAATAAGAGTACCGAAAACGGGCGTGGAGCCCGTAGTGACACATGAATCGCACCATCGACGTTGACACAGACGTCGAAGAGTGGCCGGCGCAGGCAGTCCGGCCACCACCATGCGAGAACGAACGAACACACTTGGGCAGTAGCACGAGTAGCTCCCACTCGTCCAGGCCATCACAGAGGAACACCACCACGTGATCCCCCTTTTCGGCCCTTGATTGCGACGTAGGATTGGCCCTGATCGCAAAGGGTGGTAGGAGCGCACACACGGATCCCGAGAGCAGACCTCCCGCGTTAGCGAGTTGGTCATGTCCCGTCCCCCGCACTTCTACAGGGTCCACCCTTCTTTTTAACGATGTTGGTGCTCAGGGACGCCGTCGACCCCGACACACCCCGTCCTTCACCCGACCATCGTTTCCGCTGTCCATATGACCGTAGATATCGGGAGATAATGATCAACCGGCGTTTCCGATGTTACTATATCCCCGGAGTTTGGCTCAAAATCACCAACCACCCGTTCCTGAGTTTCCTCTGATTCCTGTGTTTCCTATGTTTCCTGTGATTCCGCTGATTCCTGTGTTTCTTCTGTCTCCAAACCACCGATAGACTGTCTGAGAGAGCCATTTCCACGCCACTGGTTACTTCCACGCCACTTTTTCGATGTCGAGGTCGACGTCCAGTTCCACGCCACGTCGGCACCCCCCATCTCGTCGAGTGTCTTGTCGACTGTCGAGACTACTGTCATGCTGTTGGTTTACATTGAGGGCATGACCCCCCGCAGAACCGCCAAATCACACCGATTTCCACGAAGATGAGCCGGCGGTGACACCGCTATCGATTTGTTATTTACCGTGATCTCTGTAACCCTGTATACTCTGTATTTTATGAATATATTGACGTCGACGGGTTCGAGAGAGAAATATTAGGCAATAAGACCCGCATTTTGCCATTATCAGTAACAAGGTTTACTTATAGCTAACACATATAAGATCATGTGTCATCTCATATTCGACTCTATGGCGTGCTGTGTGTTGTGGGTATGATTGTCGTTGCTGGTTGTACTGGTGTTGCATACTCTCCCTCTTCACCGACTGTCGACGAGCGCCTAACTGGATCTGAAGTATCTGGTGGGCCTCCTATTGTCCTTGAAGACTCGAGTAGTGGTGCAGGACACATTTCTCAAAAAGATCGCGCAGCAGGCGATACAGGACCGTCAGAAAGAACGGGAGATAATAGTGGGACATCGGGGGATGCTGATACTGGTTCTGGTTCTGATTCTGATTCTGCTGTGGTTGAGCCGACGCTTGTGGACTACAATGCGAGTGCGTTTGCTCAAGGGGAGACCTCGACGGAGACGGAGAGTAAGCCACAGTCGTATGAGGTACGTGTTGTGCGGGTGGTTGATGGAGATACGTTAGAGGTTCGCTTCTCGGATGGGCATACAGAGAACGTCCGGTTGTTAGGTGTGGATACTCCGGAGACGTACATTGATACGCAACCGGAGGAGTTCGAGGGAGTGAACGACTCTGATCGTGGTGCAGCTTGGTTGGAGGACTGGGGGATGTTTGCGAGCTCGTTCATGGAGCGGACGGTTGCTGGAGAGAACGTGACGATCGCGGTGGATGGGATGGAGGATCGGCGAGGATACTACGGACGTCTATTGGTCTACGTGTCGGATGGGTCTGGGGGGACGGTTAACCAGGAGCTTCTCGAGCGTGGGTATGCTCGGTTGTATGAGTCGACGTTTGAGAAGCGGGATGCCTTTGCAGACGCTGAACGGAAAGCGCAGGGGAACGATGTCGGCTTATGGAGTTACGATGGGACGGTGAATGAGAGTGCGGCTCCTATGGGGGAGTTGTCCGTATCGACGATTCATGCGGATGCTGCAGGGAACGATAACGTGAATCCTGGTGGGGAGTGGATTGTGTTGACGAATACGGGGAACGCGAGTGTTGATCTTGCAGGGTGGACGGTCTCGGATGAAGCAGACCACTCCTATACGTTCACTGAAGACGCGGGGTTGCTTGCTTCGGGTGAGTCGGTGCTACTCTCGTCGGGAGATGGTGAGGGACTTTCGGAGAAAGAGCACATCGTCTACTGGGGGTCGGGTGCTGTTTGGAACAATGGTGGGGATACGGTTACGGTGTGTTCGCCGAATCGGACGAGTGGGACGACAGTGACGTACGGGTAGGTCTCTGAAGTAAGAGCCGCGTTAGTCGGGGTCGAAGTAGCTGTATTCTCTGCTCTTTTCGGTTCCGCCTTGATACAGCGTCCAGCCGACGATGGCGAAGGTCATTGCTATCTGGACCTTGAGTTGGATGAACGGCACGATTGAGATGGCCATCAACAGGGCTCCAGTGTATCGCGCTGTTTTCCAAAACGATTTCCACTGTTTGAACTCCCGTGGAGGCTCTTCGTCAGTCATGGTATCCTTCTTCCTTGACGATTACCTTGTGAATGGAACGGAACAGGAGTATGCTCCCGATGATTGCCGTGGCCACTCCGAAAATTGGGTTGGATATCTTCCATACTAGAGGGGAGCTTAGTATGAAAACTGTCCCGATATTCTGCCACATCCAATAGAGTTCTTCATGAATCATTCTGTAGCCTTCTCCTTTCGAGACAGTGCTTTATCGACCGATTGCTCAAACTCGGCGTGGGTGATGTGTCCGGCTACGAATTGCTCGGTGACTTCGTTGACCGCTGTAACGTGTTCTGTTGTGCAGTCTACGTGCGTGGTTTCGAGGAGATCGCCACAGCCGGGACACATCCACGAGTGGACCCACGTTCCAGGGCCATCCCAGAGTGTCGCGACGGTGTCGTATTCCAATTGGCACGCTGAGCACTCTCCGGGGTGAAGGCTTGTTTCGACACCCTCCGTTAGGGGTTCTTCCGTATCCGACTCGGTGTCGTATTTCTTCGTCGACCCATCTTCTTCAGAAGTCGTGGACGTTTCCTGTGTGTCCGTCTCCGATTCAGGCCGGTATGTGTACCATAACGCTACACCAGCCAATATCGGGAGATAACGAAGGGGTGGTTCTGCAAAAAATGCAATTCCCAGGAAAGACATGACAACAGCTGATAGCCAGCAGATGATAGCTGTTCTCAAAAAGGCACGGAACAGAATCATCGGTATCTCACGCAATTGTGTGCCCGACTGCCGATCGGGATGGATGACGTAGCCGTTCTCGTTCCGTCCAAGGGGTTCTCGTGCCATGGTTAGTCCTCCACCTCTGCAGCCTGTAGTTCAGCAATCCGTTCCTCAAATTCCTCCTGGGAGATCTCGCCATGGGCGCGACGGCGTTTCAAGATCTCTATTGGATCCTCTGACTGACTCTCTTTTGCTATTTCAATCGATTTTCGATGGTCAAGATACCGGTTGAATCCTACCCACCCAAAGGCGATTAGTATCGAAACCACTGTCAAAGGGAAGGCAAACACAGACCCAGTTGTCCAGAGCATCCCAACCAGTCCATAGATTACTATCCCCAGGAAAGAGAGAAACAGACCGGAGTACCCGATAAATGGATCTCCATCATCATCATCATCATCATCATTGCCTGCACTCTCTGGGGGCGTCTCTGGTTGGTATCCGCGAGTGGTGTCTTGAGTCATGATTACGTGAGAACTTCGAGCGTGTCCACACATTTCTTTCCATACTCTTCTCCCGTTATCTCCCCTTGATTGTACTGGACGGCCCACTCGTGTTTGGCGTGCCACTTCCCGATGGTTCGCCCTTGGACATCTTCGACGATTGCGAAGAGTTTCCCGACTGTGTAGTTCTGTTGGATGGCTCCGGCATACGCGCCAGCGACAGCGCCGATCTCTCTTGCACTATCGACCGAGGTGCTTGCGACGGAGGTGTAGGTACATTCGAGATCGCCATCATCTTCGGCTTTGACCGTCGGACTCATACCGAAATCCTGAAGCGAGTACTTCATGATGGTCGCTGCCATCTTGGCGGATTCCTGGGCACTTGGTTTGGATTGCTGTTGAGTGGATGTGAGATCTCCGGATGCGAATTTGAGGGTTCGCTTCTCGGTCCATATCACGTCTTCCCCGGCTGGATCGAGGTCGATCAACTCGACTTGGAAGTCTTTCTTCCCGTGGTACCCGTAGAGCTGTGGTGCTCGGATCGTGAGTGTGTAGGTCCCTTTCTTCTTTCGTGGGAGCCGTTGAGATCTGGTTATCAGCTTCCCATTGATACGGACTTGTAGTACGGGTTCTCCGTGACTGGTGGAATCTGCACGGGGCATCCGAGTGTCTGCAGTGACTCGAACGTCGAAGTTTGAGAGCCCCGAGTCCGACTCTTCCTTGTTGATGAGTTTGACGTCGAACAGTCGATTCTTGATCGCCGGCTGTCTGGTGGTTGTTGCCGTTGTTGTCGTCGTTGTGGTGGTTGTCGGGGTCGTCGTTGTTATCGTCGAGGTGGTATCCGCTGCTTTGCCAGCTGCTTTTGCTTCTTCAGTCGTTGGCGTCGGGGTCGTCGAGGTCGTCTTCGGAGTGGTGGTTTTCTTGTCGCCGCTGCCAGAACAGCCGGCGAGGGTTGTTGCGAGTCCTGCGCCAGTGAGGATTATGAATTTCCGTCGTTGCATGGTGTCTATCCCATGCTTAGTTAGGCATGGTGATAAAGGTATGGGAAAGAAGGCGAGTTCTGCAACGGTGTTTCAGTGGTCGTTCCCCTGGGGTCCGACGGTGGAAGATAGGTCGAAAAGCCCTTCATCGGAGAGTTTCTCGTAGAGAGGGCGCGTCATTCGGAGAACTTCCCCAGAGCCACCGAACCCGACATCCATATCCAGTCCCACTTCTTCGATGGGCGGGGCTTTCTGCTCGTAGCGTTCGATCTCGAAGGTGGTCCTGAGTTTGTAGTTTGGATCTGGTGGGGAGAGCGAATGGGTAGAGGGAGTCTGATCGATCATTTTGATGTCCAGTATCGGGTATTGGTCCCAATCGTGGATTTGGAAGATGTTTTTGATCTTGTCCTCTTTTTTCTCGAGATATTTCTTTGTCGCCTTGCGCAATTTGGTGTGGACTAGTTGGGGTGGTTCATTTCGGTAGGTTTCTTTGACGAATGGATGGTCAGGCATCATCGAATCAGCTTTGCCACGGGTTTTTGAGGGTGCTGGTGACGCGACATCTGCGAAAAGAGGAGTTTCACTTGAAATCCGGTGTGTTTACACCGGAAATGGTGGGGTCACCAGGGCTGATAATCGTCGGCTGTTCGGTACCGACCGTCTTCCTCGACGACGAGTCCCTGATCAATTGCTGCATTGATCGCTGTTTTTGCTTCGTCGACAGTGAGTGCGTCCTGTTTGTTGATGTTGCAGATGATCACGCCGAGGTGTTCGAAGTCGATCGTCTCGGGCTGATTCGCGTCACTGGTGTTGTATTCGATTGTCCGTGCAACCCGGTTGATGGTGTCTTGGTCTATTTCGGTCATTGTGATCGGTGGGTCTGGGCCACTTTGTACGTGAGTCCTGCATTTGCTAAGAGAAAAATCCCACAGAAGATGAACACGAGATAGAATAAGTTGACTTGGCTTGCGGACAGTAGCCGAGTCTGATTATTGATCAGAAAGATGCCGATGATCCCTATGATCACTAGAAATCCCCCTGTGGCAGCGTTGATTATTGATTGTGCGATGAGAGGAGATGTTCGTATGCTCATCTCGTTTGTCTCTTCTTTTCTTTCTCGTACGCTTTTACAGCTGATGCGAAGAGAAAGAACCCGATCGGGAGATTGAGGAGGAAGATTCTGTCATGGGTGGTTGTGTACATAACCGCTGCAAAAATGCAGCATGCAGCACCACAGAGGCTATTGAGCTTCCAAGGTACCTCATACAAATCGTGAAGATCAATCGTTGTGATTCTCTCGTGGAGATTCTGAATGGAGTCCATCATTTGGATTCGCCACTCTCCTTCGATTCAAACCGATATTCCATCATCCCCGAAATGAGAAGGTAAACACTAGGAGGAACAACCAGCAGAGAGATCTGGTTAACAGTTGTTACGTATATCACTGTCCCGACGAGAAACAATGCTGCCCCATAGAGACATTTGAGCTCCGACCGTTTATGGATCAGTGATTTACTCGTTGCCATCGGTTTCGTGAGGGTCTTCGATATCTATTTCGACACCATCGTCGAGCTCGAGATCGGTGTCGTCGTGATCGTCTTCGGGAGTGGAGCTGTTCTTCTTCATCTCTTCAGCATGTTTCCCCATCTGTTCTACTACTTCCTTTGGCGAGAGGGGGCGAACACGGAATCGTCCTGGAAGACTGGGCATTGAGAGCCACTCTGGATGTTCGTCCCCCTCATTGTTAATGAGTGGGTTTTCGTCCCCTTCGATGTCATCGAGGAATGTCGAATGTTCTGCGAGTGGCTGATCACTTTCTCCCATCTCTCCCAGTACCATCTTTCGGAGGAGATCTTTATCCTCTTGGATGCAGTCGATGTGTGCCCAGCGAAGTTCGTTGTACTCGTTGTCGAAGTCACCGACTTCGATCTGCGTGTTCTGTTCGAGCGCCCCTTCACAGAGGCTGCATTCTGGTGCGAGACCGAGCGAGCTAGTTGTGGTATTCGTCATGAGTTGTTATTGTTGGGTAGTGGGTGTGTTTTTATCAGGGTTGTCCTCGAAGAAGTTGCGAAGTTTGATACAACTTTTCTTACTGGGTTTAACGCGTCCGGATTCCCACCTCGAGATTGTCGATCGAGGCGTTCCAATCGCTGCTGCTAGATCCTTCTGTCGAAGCCCTGCGTCTTCCCGTTGCCGTCTGATCTCGTTAGGGGAATACTCGGGGAGTTGGTTTGGGAGATCATGACTGGGATGGACGCAGTCTTGGTTCACATGATCTGCAATCGTGGATTCGCTCACCTCGAAAACGAAGGCGAGCTCACTGTGTGTCCAGCCATCTGCGTCCAGACACCGAATCGCGTGACACTCATTGGTTGAAAAGTCGCCACTTTGGATCGTCGTATTTCTCCGCTTTTGCAATTCCTCTTTTGACAGTGGTTCTATTTGTGCGTTGGACATTGGTTCTGATCCTTACTCTTGCTTAGTTGGGCATGGTGATAAAACCTCCGGATCCGTGCTTAATTGGGCAAGGTTAAAGGCAATCAGGAACCATAGTCGTATGTATGAATAAGATGAAGAATGACAGTGGGGAATTTGCGGCATCTCACAATGTCTCGAAGCAAGATGTCCTTTCGACGATGGACTCAAACGAACCGTATACGACCAGCGAAGTCGCAAGTGCTTTGCAGATCCCGACACGCACTGCATACAAATATCTGGATGAGCTGGTGAGCGATGAACAAATTCAGAAGAAGAAGCCGAACCAGACAACCGTCATTTGGTACCGATCTAGCTAGAACCCAGGTATGTCTTGGGAGGATGGGTAAGGATCTCTATTTTCCCGGATCTTGAAGAGTCCATCTTCATCAGAATCTTCGAGTACTTTCTGAATTCGATCATGCGGTGTGGATTTTGCATTAGATGGATTGACGTTGAATGTGATTTCGAAGGCTTCTCCCGTCATATTGAACCGCTCGATTGCGGTGATGCACATCTCCTCGGTGGTAGAAACCCTTTCGGAAGTTACGGTCACGTCCAGCACTTCGTCGTTGTAGTAGGCCTCTTGTACCTTCGCCAAATCCTTGTGCAGCTCCGATATCTCATTTGGCGCAAGTAAAACGCTGATATCTTGAGATCGACTGTGCCCGTGTTCGGACATCTCTACACTGGTTATTTTTGAGAAGTGGACATCGTTCCAGACTAGTGTTGGGACCAGGCACTGATCCGGGACGGTGGCTGGAGGATCTTTCGGCTGGGTTGCCCATCTCTTGGCTCGTGCTTCTTTCTTTTCTTCGTATAGCCGGTGGGCTCGTCCACGGATATCCAGTTTGAACACTTTCAGCTCATCCCGTGCATCTAGCGAGATGTCCCATCGAGGGATCGTCACGGATTCTTGTAGCACCCAGTCTGATTCAAGACGATCGAAGAATTCCAAATTTGCGCAACATCCTCCTTTGGGCTCTCCGATATAGATGAGTGTCTCACCGCCGCCGGCAGCGTACTGATCGAGTGCTTCGACACCCATTGAATCTCGAAGCGGTGGCCAGCAGAGCATGAGTGTTCGGTTTGGATGCTTTCGTGCGGTGTTTGGTGTGCCGTAGTGGACTGATGTGAATTCTGCACTTGAATTGGTGTGCTTATCCATGGGGAGAATCTCGCCACCATTTGCTTGGATGAGACTAGCCCAGTATCCGTGCCCAGCACCGATCTCGAGTAGAGGACTGTACTCGACGCATGTTCGAATTGCTTCCTCATTTGGTATGGCCCAGGCCCAATCATCAACGTATTCCTGACGGCGCTCGACGTCCGGTGGCTTGCTTGGTGGTGTCAGAAGCCCGCCCGGACCATTGGGGACCTCTGGCGGCCATCCTTCGGTCGATTCTGGAATGGGGTCTTCTCGAAGATCGTCTTCAGGAACCTCGTCAAGATAGGGATTATCCATCGTTCTCGTATGTGGCCGGTGTCTCCATTCGTTCGAACAGCTCTGCCTGGATGTAGGTGAGTGCGAGGCCTGCCGTTCTTGCTAAATATCTATCAGACTTCGCCCCTTCATTGTACATCACGTTGTGAATCCTTCTGAGCTCGCTTGTCTCTTTCTCGTCCAGGGTTTCCAGATCAAAAATCGAAGTCTCCATCTTTAGGTCGTCTAGGAGCTCTGGCGAGGTTATCTTAATCTTAGCCATGTTTCTCCTCTTCCAATTCTGTCGAAAGTCGAGAGACCATCTCTGACGCGAGGAAAGCTAGGACGCCAAGGTGATCAAATGTGAGTTGCTTATCGCCCTTTGAGTACTCGTGGATCTCTTCGTGTAGTTCCCGGATCTCCGAAAACTCCATCTCTTCGATCTCCTCGACGGTTATCGTGTTGTCTTCACGACCTAATTTGTCTTGTAGCTCCTCGGATTGTATCTCGATTTTATTCATTGTCTTCCTCCTGGTCGCTCTCGGTTGGCGGGAAGTTGGATGCAGGGATATAAGCAGTACCTCCTGTCTTCTCGATTGTGGTGATGAATTCCTCAGGTGTTGCTCGTGTCTCGATTGTTTCTCCATCGTGGATGGTGTTGCTGAATTCATCCACTTCGATCAGCCATGGCTTCTTTCCATCATTTACGTCATTAGGTACCGGAGGTAACCTACGACCGGCCATATGCCGTGTCTGTGGCTTTCTCATTGAATCAGCACGAAACATGATCCTCATGGTGTCGTAGTCATCTGATTCGTATGGGGCGAGTGCATTGTGGTCTTTGTACCAATCCTGGGTTTGTAGGTCGTCGAATGAATCGGCATTCGTGAAGATGGCAGTATCTTGATCTCGAATCAGACAGAGCCGCCATTCATCAAGGCCTTCGTATGTAGCGTCGCTCGATTTATCCTGACCTTCGCTCACAAGAGTGGTGTCATCTGGGTCAGTCCCATCATATCGCCGATTCCGCTCTGCTTGGAACATCCCCATGAGTGCAGCCACATCTCCATCCTCTAAATCGTCCATCAGAGGGTTGAAGGAGCCCATAACAACGTCCATCGAATTATCATCTGATCCCGACTGATCGAAGGTTGATATTAAGCTAATGTTCCCTTCGGAAGTGTCCTGAATCTTCTCGAGTTTTCCACCCGCAACTGCCTCTCCTTCATGTATTGCTACGATATGGCTCCCTACCATCTTCGAGAGCATCGTGATCTTCAGGTTCCCTATTGTTTTCACGTTGTGCGGTGGTGTATAGGTGAGGCTCCATCCGTTGTCTCGCTCCGAAATCGGGAGTGGCCCATCTAATCGAATGAATCCATCATCACCGACAACAACGGCAGTATCTGCGTCGTCTGACCCCATCTGGTCATCGATATAATCCGAGTGGACTACTCGCTCGGATGGCGAATTAGTATCTTGGTCCGACATGGTCGACACTGTCTGTGTCGGGGTTAAGAGGATACCGGGAAAAGGGATTAACGCGAATCAGTGAGCTGATCCATCGGCATTGTTGGCGCCTCTATCCGGAAGACTTGATTGGAATCATCTTGGTTACGCAGGACGAAGCAGTACTCATCGTCAAACGCGACATTGAAGATAAGCTCGCACCCACTGTCTGCCCAGCTCCTCCAGTTTCCTGGATCTCCAGCGGCGGGTGCAGTCGAAAAGTCCAGGCCACAGCTACATTGCCAGACAGCAGTCCCGTTATTCTCACCGTACATGGAATCGTATTCCATCGGCTCTCCACAGTCGCATGTCACCGTGATCTTGTGGCCTCTGACGAAGAACTGTCCGTCAAACTCCCAGTGATGGTAGTCTTCGTCGTGGGGACACTCGTGTGGGGCTGTTTTGTCGTCGGCTTTGGTAGCGGTTTTACTCATTGCTCACTTCCGAGATCTTGCACGCATGGTTCGTTTCGTTCTGGTGAGTCTCGAGTTTTTGACGAGCCGTTGTAAACGCGTCTTTGTCTGCTATCAGTGTGGAGCATTCGTCGTCGAGACATTCCACGTTGTAGTTAGAGTGCGTTTGGTCGGTGGGGCTTGCTGGTTCTATGGACATTGGATCTGTCCTCACACCATGCTTAGTTAGGCAAGGTGATAAAGGTACGGGTCCCGAACCTTGAACTATCTGGAGACGCTATTTACTATTGCTGATGTCTCTGCGTATTGTCTACGACACTTCTGTCACAACACTTGAAGAGAACGGTTACACTATCCTCGAAGAATTCGACTTTGGGAACGCTGGTCATGCAGTCCTCGTCGAAACACCCGAGAAGCCACTCCAGATCCAGTCTACAGCTGACGAAATCGGTCACGTCGACTATGACTTTGAGCTTGAACCGCTCGCGCTCGCAACGGGCGATTCGGATTTCCTTGCTACCTACGATGACGCGCGAAAACTCCACAATATCGCCCCTGATCTCCCCGGTAGTGGCGAGGGGACGACCGTCGCAGCTATCGACAGCGGTGTCGATACGTCGAAATCACTTTTCGACGATGTGAATTTTGAAGAGGTCGATTGCACTGGAGACGGGAACGGGGACCGTGTTGGACATGGAACGGCTGTTCTCGGACAAGTCACCCAGGTCGCACCGGACGCCGATCTTGTGATGCTTCGTGTCCTCAATGACGAAGGGCGCGCATCGTTGAGCACCGTCTATCGGGCATACGACTGGCTCGAGAGCCATCAAGACGAGATCGATGTAGTGAACATCTCTCTTGGATCGTCTCAGACCTCAACTCGGTTTGACCAGATACACAACGACCTGTTCGAGGAAACCGGGATTCAGGACGTCGTCGCTGCAGGCAACAGTGGCGGGCCAAGTGGCAGCCCAGCGACCGCGGCGAAGGCCTTCAGTGTCGGTGCATGTACTGAAGAGGGTGCGATGGCCGACTTCAGCTCGTACAACCCGAAGGCAAACAGTCCAGAAGTGACCGCACTCGGCGAGAACGTCAAACTCCTCTCGGCTAGCAATGTCACAATGGGAGAGAAAGTAACCGAGGACTGGGTGAAGGCGTCGGGGACGAGTTTCTCAGCACCGCTGATTGCAGGGCTCATCGCCAAAGGACTCAGTGCTGGTGAAGAGAACATCCGTGACCGACTAGTCGAAACGGCCCAGAATCTCAACGGGACGGAACGTGACGGTCATGGTCTCGTCGACTACCAAGCAGCTGTCCGTGATCTTGTTAAGGAAGATACTGGATCAGCGAAGGTGTGGAAGTTTGCGGGGACTGATTCGCTTTTCCTTAACAAAGACTGGCTCAAGACGGGGTCGTATGAAGTGACGAAGCGTGAGGAAGAGGGAGAGATTACTCTTACCTTCGAAAAACAGTAGTCACGGATTGGTGTATTAAATACTTATTAGTTTAGAAGACATAGTGGTTGTATGAACAACCCAAGCGACATTTTCAACACAAAACCAGACACCATCAAAGACCTGGAAGCACTAGACGACGAACTGAAGATTCCAATCGACGAAGTCCGTGCTGCTTGTGCCTGTGGGAACTTTGCGTACAACGATTCGTTCGTCGACACATGCCAGTGGATGGTTAACCACTATGGCCGTTGCAAATACATTCGAGACGATGGGAGAGAATACACTCTCCGAACCACCTATGAGAATGGGAAAGTGGAGAAGGGAACGATAGACCAATCAGTAATTGGCGACCACTTTATCTTCCCAGATACTACCGCCAGGATTTGAACCTGGAATCCCCGCCTTGCGAGACCGAATCTTAAGTTCGGCGCTTTGAACCGTTTGGCTACGGTAGTGCTTTTGACGCCAGAGGTCGGATTCGAACCGACGGGGCACGATGCCTACCTGTGTTCCAGACAGGCCCCTTGGCCAGACTAGGGTAACTCCGGCATGCTGCAAACGCCAGGAGAGGGATTCGAACCCTCAACTCCTCTCGGAGGTCAACTTGGTTTCAAACCAAGGCCCATACCATTCGGCCATCCCAGCACAACGCCGTGGACCGGATTTGAACCGATGAGGCAATGACGCCCAACCGCTTTCGAGGCGGTCGCCTTACCAGACTAGGCTAACCACGGCATGCTGCAGACGCCGTGAGCCGGACTCGAACCGGCGGTCCCATAATGGGAGTACCCGCGTAGCAGGCGGGCTCCTTACCAGACTAGGTTATCACGGCAAACTGCACCCAGACGGATTTGCACCGCCGAACTCCTACGAGACCACGCCCTCAACGTGGCGGGTTTGTCTACTTCCCGTATGGATGCTCCAATTTTAATTAGAGCGCATTGGGCTCTTCTTATTGAACGGTCAACGCAGACGCTTGAATTAGATGCGTCATACCGGCGCTTATTGAATCGAAATACGCACCCCGTTCAATAAGAAAGTGAATCGGGTAGGATTCGAACCTACGACCATCTCTCTCGATTAACGCCTATGCACGGCGTTCTGAGCGCCGTCCCTTCGGCCAAACTCGGGCACCGATCCAAAATGGAGTAAAGAGAAACGACTGACTGGTTCGGTCAGTCGTCAACAACAAAACGAACTTTGACCAACCATGCGAGGTGTTTCACACCCCACGAAGGTTGGGACGATCGAAGATGAAGCCTCCGACGCACGTCACTATTGCTCAAGAGATAGACTGAGCAACCGCGATAGTGACGAAGCGTCGAATGCTGCGTTCATCTGTGCGTGGTTATACAAAGGGGCTCCACCCCATATATAATTTCCCCTATATACGACAGATATCATACTACTCTCACGATCGTATGTTAGTCCGAAGAAACCACGAACACGATGATTCCTGATGGTAGAAGAGATCGAGGAAGGTATTGACCGCACTTTGACGGCATTCTTCCGGTGCGTCGATTAAGATGAATGTTTCATCCGGTTTTGATCGGTCACTCCCTGTTGCAAAGAGTTGACTCCGGGAATCAGGATGATAGATCACGTAGTGGTGGTGGATCTTCCGATATCGAAACGCGGAGTTTCGCAGCGTTTCCGTGATGATATATTCGAGCCGCTCAGGGGCCGCTGCCCCCGCATACTTCTCAGGAATCTCTTCTGTGTATGCGTCTCGTGGGTGGATCTCGATCAATTGATTGACTTTCAGAAATTCACCTTCCGAGATATCGTCGATAACCTTGGAAAGTGGCACGAGATCATTTAGCTTGTCTTCTTTTTCTTCGTTCTCCTGTTCCCTCGCATAATTCCGAAGTGTGTCTTTGAGACGAAGATGGACCATGTGTGATGGTGTTGTCCGATCATATTCATCCATAGCTGGGAGCTCACGAGTCTCGTCGAGAACAGATGAGATCACATCATGATCCGATGGCTCTGCTGCTTGTAGTTTTTCCACAGCCTCGTCCGAGATTCGATCAGAAGATTCGGCATGAGATACTGCATCCGCAAGTGAGCGTTCAGCAGGTGGCTTGTATCCTGGTGGCATCGTCATTTGTTTGTCTCCTGTAGGATCTCATTCTGTGGGTACTGACCAGCCGCTCTGAGAAGGGAGGAATGTGCACCGAATCGAATCTTGATCCCAGAGGGGAGCGAGAGTGTCTTGTTTTCTTCGTAGATCCGTTCTGCTTCTTCTACGGTCATCCCTACGACCCGGCTTTCCCAGTTTGGATGGTGTTCGAGGATCTCTTGGAACTCTTTCGGGTAGTGCTCTAGATTGGCCGCCATAAATCTCGGCGTCCCCTCGTCGTCGCGGATGATGTAGATCCAAACCATACCATCGACAGCATCTGTTTGGTACGGTGGCTTGGGCGTCGGATCGTCCACCTTGACGTTGACTTTCGGGAGTGTGCTGGTGTCGCTCATGATCTCACTGTCACCGTGGTTTCGAACTGGTGCAATTCGACGTTCATCTCGAAGTCATCGTGAGCGGTTTTGCAGGCGTGCTCTTGGCAGAAACTCACAGCCGCCAAGTAACGCGTAGCAGGATGTGACCAGTCACAACCAGAGCAGTTACAGGATACCTCATAGCTAGGGGCACCATCGGGACGGGTGCTATCAAGGATTGCAGCAAGCCCGATCGTCGCGCCAGGAAATCCCTGCAAGTTAGTCACTGGACTCACCACCGAACCGCTCAGGGTACATCTGTTGCATGATCTGATCCGATAACACGCCAGCGTGATTGAGACGAAGCATTTCTTTGAACGCCCGCTCACGACGCCGCTCTTTGCGTCTCTGTTGACGCTCCAAACACTCCTCGGTATGCTCGTGCTCTGATGCAAGGCCCCGAATGCGTCTTCGTGCTACTTCACGAGCCGCGGGAGAGTCGATCTGCCCGAGGACTTCTTTTTCGATTGGTGTGCAGATCGGGCAGGAGGGCGACTCGGCTGCGGATTCGATTTCAACCATCATGGTCCTCCGATGGCTGAAGGCGAATGCTTAGTCGTCTGTCTGTCCTGCTAATACGGTCAAGATTGAGTTGCTCTATATCAATTGCACCCATGTACTCGGTCTGAATCGCAGAGCGGATCGATTCACGCAACTCATCGGAAGCAGAGACACGGTGATCCCATTGGGGGCCGTTGTAACCGACCGTTTGACCCGATGGGAGATCGATCTCCTCTAAGATCTCATCGACCACGTCACTGTCGGCTCGAATATCGAGGACGACTTCACTTGGATACTTTTTCATACGTCGAATTTTCGGTTACCGATCGTCATTTCCATTTCTTCCCAGTCGAGGTTAGAGAGTACCAGGGGAACTTTCTCCGTTGTATTCGAGTAGGGTCCATCCCCTGGCAGATCTATCATTAGCTCTCCAACCATTGGTCCGGCTCTGAAAAACTCCGAGATGAGCCACCCAGTCTCCCCATTTATTGGGAGGGAGAATTTGAATTCTGATTGAGATTCACCAATGTGATTCTGTTTTCGACGGGGCCGTCTGATTATTGCCCCAGGTGAAGCGGGGAAATCATCCAGTCCTATTTGGATATACTGCTCACCGGTTCTACTAACAATCTCTAGCTGGACGTTGACGTCGTCCAGATCGATGTCAGACCCATCATCGTCAGATAGATCGATTAGACTGTCTGGTGCGTCATTTGCAAGCTCAATACCAGCGGTGAATTCTACGTATTCGTGGTCAGAGATCACAACATATGGGTCTCCCTCGATACGTATGGACCGATGTGGCTTTTCTCGCTCGATTTCATACTCCACATGCTCTCCTCTCTCCTCAATGCTGTCCGCGAGGTCACGGAATAGTTCGGCAAGAGATTGTTGATCGTTTTCTGGCTCATCATCGTCTGAAACCATGCTTGAACTGTGGTAATCTTCGTAATTCATGTACTGTAGTTTCGGGTTAACCGTGTTCTTAACGTCATTTGAGAGGACTACGCATCAACGAGCGTGAGTTCCATCGCTTCCCAATCGACATCTTTGACCTTGAGAAACCCGTTCTCGTTTCTCTCTGAGAATGCTCCAGGCCATGAGAGGGAGAGATCACCATAGATGGCGTGATTACAGAGGCTTGCAGTCACGATGAATGAAGTCTCTTCGGAAAGAGGTATGGTGAATTCGATTCCATTTGCATCAGGATGATGGGAAGTCCCGCCTACTTTCGGAGTCTGCGATCTCTTGAAAACCCGTTCTGGAAGGTCGTCATCAATATCGATATTCACGATATAGATATCGTCGCTGCCTTCCGTCGTGATCTCTAAAACGCCTTCTGAGACCGACTCACTTTCTTGATCAAGAGTCGATTCTTGTACAACGTTTTGTGAATCGTCGTATTCGAAATTGAATGGCTTCTCGAGAGTTTCGAGAGAAATGGTTGGTGTGTCATTGTAGTCGCCACGCAATCGAAGTTCCGTATAGTCATTCACGTTGATATCGACGCCTCCATCGTCTTCTTGACTCACCGTGACGATGAAGTTCCCAACCCACAACATAACCCGTTCGAATGGTTCATTCCCCCGTAGATTGATTGAGAGACGATTCTCGTGGGTCTCTGAGAGTCTTGGTTTGAGAAAGTGAATTGGCTGAGGCCCTGGTGGATGTCCTGTATCGGTCATCGATACGAATATGCGACAGAGCCGGGCTCTTAACGATGTCCGGCCTACGGTTTGAAGTTGATTACAGGTTTCAGTCGATCGACGATCTCGGCAGTCGGCTGGATCTGCTGTTTGATCAGTTCGACTGACTTGTACGCGTCTGGTACCTCATCCGTCGGCACTGATGACGAGAAGATCCCGTCATCTGCCATTGCTTCGCGGACCTCCGTACTATCGAATTCTTCTTCGGCCCAGCCACGAGAGCCGAGACGTCCACTCCCGTGTGGTGCAGAGTAGTTGTACTCTGGGTTCCCTTTTCCACGGCAGATGAGCGATCCGAATTGCATATTCATCGGGATAACGAATTCCTCGCCTTGGTGAGCTCGCGTGGAGCCTTTTCGGATCATCCCATCTTCGAAGTCGACGTAGTTGTGTGGTGAGTTGATCCGTTCACAGATGTCCGCGCCCAGTACTTCAGCGACGGCACCGACCATCTGATTCCGATTGCACTCGGCGTACGTTTGCGCGAACACCATGTCCCGTAAATACCGGATCATGGGCGGTCCTTGGAGGTAGTCGAGTTTCGTATTCCGGTGGCTATCCGGTTGGAACGATTTGATTTCCTCTCCTAGTTCGCCGATCGCCTCTCCGTCGTAGTCCGCCTTTATCTTCTCCCAATCAGGTGAGCCGTCTTCGAGGGCGTACTCTCGATGGACGTCGTCCATCTGCTCCCACTTGACGTCATTCTCACGTTGCTCGGTGGCTTTATCCTGCCAATGGGACTTGACGGCTTGGCCAAGGTTTCGAGAGCCGGAGTGAACTATGACCCACAGATACCCCGTTTCCTGGGAAGCAGATAGTTCGACGAAGTGGTTCCCACTCCCTAGCGTCCCGAGTGACCGGAGAACATACTCGGGGTCCGTACCGACGCGTTGGCACAGATCGGTGAAGAACGAGTCATCGAATTTCCAGTTGTGATAGGGGATTGCAGCCCCAACAGTATCGGCAAGGTCGAATATCCGATTATCTGCCTTTGTGGTCGGATACACTTCGAGGAAGGGGTTCGGTTTGTCTTCGTGAACAACACCAGTCCCCATTGGAATCTCCGACCGGACCTGTTCGTCGATCTCTCCCAGAGATTCATCTTCAAGGTCGTCTACAGTCATCGAGAGTCGGGCTGCAGTCATTCCACAGCCGATGTCACCCCCGATTGTATTCGGGACGACTCGGTTACCAAGCGCCATCGAGAATCCCACGATCGCCTGAGGTCCCAAACCACCGTGACAGTCAGGTTGGTACTCGATTTTGTTCTGGAACGCTGGCGCATTGACTTGTTCCTGGATCTCTTCTCGCAACCCGTCTTCTACTTCTGATTCGGGGAGGTGGACTCGTGCAGTCGTATGCTCTCCGTTGATCTCCATCGACTCTGGTTTACTCACTGCATTTCCCCCGTAGACGTTGCCAGTTCTCGATAGATTGGCTTGAGCTGTAGCCGTTTGAGTCCCCATCGGCCGGTTTCCGATTCTTCAATCTCGGGAATTTCGTCTGCGAGAATACCATAGAGCGAAGAGACCGTTTCCTTCTCAAGAGTTATCTCGGAGTCGTCTGGCAGGATCTCACGAACAATTGCTTTGATTTGGTCTTTCTGGAAGCACGTACTCCTGTCTGCGTAGAACCGATCATCATCGATCCCGACCTCGTGGCAAATATGCCGGCGAATGGTATTCGTTTCAGCGTACTTTAACGGTGCGCCGTCAATCAACGCTTCTTGTGGTTCATCACCGCTCTGGCTTGTAGCTGCCTGACTCATTGAAAGTCCTCCGGAGCAGGTCGGTTCTCGTACCGATCTTGGTCTGCCGTCTTCATTTCATGCTTTGCTCCGGCCATCCGTCCGTGCAGTTGCGGGATCTGGTTATTGATATCCTGGGAAGTCTCTTGGATCATTCCACGGGCGGTTTCGATCGTCGTCGCTTTATGTGGCGCTTTCTCTGCTGCCTCGTTGAGGAGCTCGAGCGCTTGTTTGAGCTTGTTGACGGCTTGTTGGGAGTCGTCCAAGGTGGAATTGTATGCTCGGAAGTGGTTCTCCTGCGTGGTTCGCTGTTCTGCTTGCATTGGTTCTGTCCTCACACCATGCTTAACTGGGCATGGTAAAAAAGATTGTGGTCTGTTACTCTGAGTTGATTTCTGACTTCACAGCAAGAGAATACGCACGTCGAGCCCATCGACGATCCTGATCCTTCTCTACCCTCCCGAGCTCATCGTAAGGCACCATACAGTCCTTCCATCGTTCAGTGAGTTCGTCTGGGAGATCTTCCCGCTCCATGAGATTCTGTGCCCAGTACATCCATTGTCGATGTTCTAGTTTGGCAAGCTTCTCGATAAGGTCGCTATCATCTCGATTTGGATGTGGGACGCACTTTCGACAAAGGAAGAGTTTTTCTACAATATATTCGTTGGGATCATCGCCAAGATGGCTGAACTCTTTCTCGTGAAGCTCACTAAGCTCCGTTGTTTTGCCGCACCCTGAACAGGTGTAGTGAGTATTCTCGGATTGTCCGGTGTTACTCATATAATCCACTGAATATTACTCGTGTTCAAAAGGATATTGGATAGTTAGCGGTCAAGAATGTCGTTTAATTCCCCGACATACTCAGATGCAAGCGCTGCCGATCTGCGTCGTTTGAAGATTGCTTCGGCTTCCTCTTTTGACCGAGCATTGATACTCACAAATGTTTCTTCTTCTGGATCCACCCAGACGCGATAAACGTGAGTTTCGGAGAAGAGTGGCGGTTCTGTGGCTACTTGATCCGAAAAGGGCTCTTCCGACACGCTCCCCAGGATCCCTACCTCCACCGAATTCTGGCCCGCTCTGTACATCTTTTCGGCATGTTCCAGTAACCAATTAGCCATCTGTGTTTGTTTGGTACCCGCCATCAACCAGTTCGACCCGATGGTCGTCCATCAGAAGATCCTCTAATTCATCTTCGGACTCTGGGACATCGTCGAGATCGAATGAACCATCTATTTCGTGGTCTTCGCTCAACAAGGCAAGTTGGACATCTTTGACTGATGGTCGTGATGATTTCCGTCCGTCTGCACGGACGTCGAAATACACACAGTTCGTGGGAACGGGCGATTGCCCTAGATATTCCCGGTTTTGAATCGATTCTACAGCAGCGTCGATTATCTGTTGTGACGTGTCTGTCATAGGTTGCCGATATTGTGCTTATTCGGTCGACTTCTCTTCGATGGCGATCTGTGTTGCGTTCATGAACCCTCGAATCTGAAGACCTTGCGCAGGGTATCTCATGTGCGGGAAGTTGTCGTGTTTCTCTTTTATTATCTCGTATGAGTTTTCCAATACGTCCAGGGGTAAGTCCTCTTCCTGCAACTGCTTCAGGGTATCCAGTTCCACATTTGTCCCCTGCAGCTTCGATTGGAATTCTTGTTCTTCAGATTTCTTTTCTTCTAGTTCGTCGATCCGCTGTTGTATCTTACTCATAGTTTGTTGGCTTGTTTATTCACCGCTCTCTGCCAGTGGTACGTCCTTTTTAATCCTTTCAGTATCGATTTGTTCCCCACACTCAACACAGTGAGTCTCTTTCCAAAACACTAGTCGGGCAGTTAACGTCGGTGTATCGCTGCAAAACCCGATCGGTGAATATTTAGTTTCGTAATCGTCGTGATTACATGCTCTCTGTTTGCGTTTCTGTTCTTTGTTTGGTTGATACTCATTTTTGTAATAGCTAACTGTCCCTGCAAGGGCCAATAGACGCATACTCACGATTATTACGGTGTTTTGCATGGTTTGGTCTATAATACGGCCGCCAATCCCCATAGCAGGAATGCGTATAGCAATGCGATAGCGACCAGTACCCATCCCATTGATCTTGGACGTTTCGGGCAGTAGTACGTATGGCCACAGGGGAAGTTGTTTATCTGTCCATCCGGAGTCATTTTACATCTCATGTAGACAGGGTATCCACAATTCGAACAGTGGTCTATCTCTTCAGTGAGTGCTGATGGCTCCATCACCCGATCACCTTGTGACCGCACTTTTTGCACGTGTATCCGCGCCTGAGATCGCCATCGACATTGTGCCCAAAGACGAGATCGAACGAACCACATTCTTCACAGAGCATGGTTCTCCATCTCCTCGGTTGGATTCTCGGACTGGGCGTCCCACCAAATGATTGAAACAGACTCACAGTCGCGTTTCTCAAGCATTTCGCTTGTTTCGTGGTTGTCGATCAGTGTCACTAACCCATCGTTGGCACTACATACCGATTTGAAAAACACAATCTCGTTGTTGTCTGCCATGGTCTCAATCCATTACTCTGACCAGACGTCTCTCGGGTCGCGTGGTTTCTTACCTACACCAACGTCTCTGTACTCTGGATCGGCAATATACGTGTAGACGACCCAATCTCGTGACCAGGCTATGACGTTATCGCCGTGCCCAGATGAGTGAAGAGGTTCCGGTAGCTCATCAACTGATTCGAACACACCCTCTCCTTGAACGTGGATCGCTTCGAAGTCTTGATCGAACTTATCGAGGGTTGCCCTCACATCGATTATTATTGGTCCGCCTACGTCTCTATCAACAATCGTTCTTTCGCTAATCACGGGTCTAGTACTGACCGTCGTTATCGGGGTTCTTCACTTCATCGCTCCTGCAAATTCGTAGGACCATCCCATCCAACAACATCGTTCGGTTTCACAGTCTATGTAGGCACCCACAGTGTTGGCTTTAAGATCAGAACCACACTCCGGACATTCTTCTTCCTGTGCTATCTCTTTCGCTCGCTCGTGGTCTGGGCGTCTCATCCTCGATCACCATCAGATATGTCTGAGGTCGGGTCACAATCCCAGACAACTGTGTTGCATCGGTCGCAATGTTTTGCATATTCTGTGTCTTCCCATGGGAGGGATACTTTTTCAACGATCCATACGTGGCCAAAAATCCAGCACATTATATCGTGAACCAACATCGTTCTACACTTCCCGTCCTGGATGACAGATCTTGTCGAGTTTGATATCCCTTGCACGCTTCCGACACTGATACGCTATTTTTCGAGAATGGATTCGTTGCCAACCCCTACTGTATTCCCGATACATCTTCGTCTTCAGATCTTCTTTCCTCGCACGTTCGATATATCCGTCTGCATTCTGTAGTTCGTTATTCATCATTCAACCACGTTGCGTAGCTAATATCGAGTATCTCAAAATCACACGGGCACTTTTCGGAGACCTTCTTTCTGATTTCGTCCTCGTCAGCTGGTTCTGCCTTAACCAGTAGCGAATTGCTATCTGGAGGAGACGGACCATATCCATCATAGACGTGAACTGGAAACGAGAGGACCACTTCATACCAGTCTTTGTCATCGGTCATTGTATTCTCACCAGTACCTGTGACGGATTTTTAACGAATCTTGCAAGCAGGGGTGCAACGACAAACCCTGAAAGCAGAATCCCTGAGAAGATGAATAGTACCCAGAGTGGTAGTGCGATAACCATCCCTGTGTCACCAAGTAGGCTTGCAGCTGGTATTGCAGCAAAGACTGCTGCGGATGGTACCACCATTCCGAACCCAATACTTGCCAAACACCACGGGTCTTTGTATCCAACTTCTTTTGATTCGGAATACCCTATTAGGAGCACTCCGATTGAATACATCCCTCCACTAAGTACCAATCCAGCTGTGTAGTTTTGTATCATCTCTTTGCACCTCGAACGGGAGTGATTGCCAGATAGCAACCGCATTCCTCACACCTTGGTTCTCTCGCAAGCCAACTTGCCGGGTAGTCAGACAGCCTATGTTCTCCTATCGAGTAGGGGCATCCACTCCGGTTTTCTTCCGGGCACACAACCCAGACAGTCGCTTCATCAAGGATTGCCCTGCCAAGATCAACAACACTCAGTTCATCTAATGAATGTGGTTCTGTCATTGTTCTATCACTCTTAATGGTTTAGTCAGTAGTGGGTTGCTTACCCGCCAGAATTCTCGACATTGGCTTGTAATTACCTTCCAGCATTTGATGGTTCGCATCGTTGAAGACTTCGAGGTCGTATTTCTTTGGTTCGGCATCATCTGGAGGATACGTCCCCGTGAATACTGCAACGCTGCCCTCATCGTGATGTTTAACCACACAAATTGCGTCCCGATATATTTCTTGTTTATTGTCATGGTTCTTCCCACCCATATTCGGATAATCTGTAGTCATTTCATATACTTCTCTTCATCAATAGATTCGTAATCTCGTTTCTCCATTGATTTTCTAATCTCTTCGATTGCTTTTCTCTCGCGTTGTGATTTTATCCAATTTCGAATTTTACCGAATATTCTACGTACTCTTGCCATCATAATCCACGAGTGGATTTGCTTTCATGTTTTGATTATTCCGCAAAGACCCGTGAGGGAGTCGAACCCTCATACTCCAACGGGGTTAGTCTTTCAATTCATCAACGCGCCATGCATCACCACTTTCGAGGTCTTCAAACCGTTCATCCCACAGCGGATCCGAGGGTGTCACTATATCCAAATCCCATTCTTCAACCGAACTTCTCTTCAATGCACGAATCTCCTCGAAAGTCCCGTCACTGTTTACAATTTCATCGTGGTTCTGGACAGTTGGTTGTCCATCCTCGTTATTCTCGATTTCGAGGTCTGCGTCGTCTTCATACGCTACCATCAGCACGGGAACGAGTTCGTCTTCTTTTGCTTTGCTCATTGTTTCACAGCGGTAGGTCGCCACCCAATCCCTCCCGACGAATCGAACGTCAGTACGCCAACAAGGGGTTTGGTACTCATTTGAGTGAATAGGTCGTTTATACCGCCAACTCGGTCTGTTCGGTCATCTGTACACGATCACGCGAAGAGAACATCGCACCCCACTCATCGAGGACTTCAATGAGTTCGTCAGGCACGTCCCCGTACACCGCTAAGAGGCTGGCGAATGGGGCAGTCGTGGGGCGCTTCTCGGGGTTCAGGAACGACAAACGCCCCTCGATGAAGCATAACAGATCTGCGTCCAGTACGTACTTATGGAACCACTGAGGCGATGTGCGAACGGGAATGAGAACGACAATGCAACCAACGTCGTCACGTTTCACTTCGTTTACGCACTTTCGAACCCACGGCCCGATGTCAGAATACGGCGGATTTACCCAGACATTTCCAAACCAAGCTTCCGAAAGACCATCGTCGTCTTTCGAAAGCGTGGAGTCTGCAAGTGCCGATTCTTCAGCCCCGCTGCACGGATCTAAGTCGAATCCACCGACAGCGTTCTCAATGGGTCGAAAGAGTTCTTTTGGAGTCCCCCATTCATCGGTTGATTCGTCGGGATCGAATCGTAGGAAATCATCGTCAGAAGTACTATTGGTATCCTCAGCACTATCTACCAGTTCTGTTTCACCTCCCGGTTTCTCAGTAGGCTTTTCCATTTTCTTGACCTCCAGTATCGGTATTTCCTTCCTCGGGAGTGGTTGCACGATACACTCGTTTTCGGGCGTCTCCCAAGACCGGACGTTTCTCTGCATACTCGGTTTTACACAATTGCCTCGTCGCTTTCCGAACACTCTTTTTGCTCATCATCGACGAATCTGCCAGCTCTTGGACCGTCATCCGACCATTGTCCTTGAGTATGTAGTGGATCAGACGCACGTTGATTGGAAGTGCTTCGAGCGTAGCACTCTCATCGCGCTTCAAACCAATCCCTCCATTCTCATGTGGCGAATCGACGATAGAAGTGCTCTGGCGTTCTCATTCGTGTACTCGCCCTTTGCTCGGAGTGTCAACCCTTCATAGTGGACCTCTGTACCATTCACTTCCGCGTTGCTAAATTGCAGGCGTAGCAAATCACGCAACGGTATCGTCTTTCGCCACGGTTCGATTCGCCCCACGGACTGCTCAGTCATCAAAATCCTCCGGTCGTGGAGCGTCCTCACACGCTTTGATATGTGGCGGTTTCTCCAGTATGTCCCACATCATTTCGACGGTATCCTCGGCTTTTAGCATCCCGTAGGTGTCCATCAGCTCTCGACCCTTGTCGGACAGACGGAAGAACTGAAGCGGCGAATCACCATCCCAATCGTCCATCGACAGTTCGACAGACTCCACAACACCATTGTCAGCAAGCGCCCCGAGATGTTCAATAATCTCCCCACGGGTGAGGTTGGGGTTAGCGTGGACCAGTTCGTCCATCGATGGTGCTTTTTTCGAGTGCCCCACGATGTCTTGGAGGATCACGAACCGATCTGAGTCCTCTCGGATACATTCGATAGCTTTCTCCGTCTCAGACGTCATCGAACATCACCTCGAAACGCTTCTTTAGCCTTGCTTTTTTGCGAAATTCGAATGCTATCTCCCGAAAGAACGCATAATTCTCTCGTCCATTCTCCTGTGCGTATCGGTCGCTTTGCTTCGCTGTCCTAAGATACACACCATATTTCAGGCCTGCAACGTGTTTTAGCGCTTCTTTGAAGCCTTCAACGGGGGACCCACAAAATGGGCAATCACCGTCGTTCTCTACCGCTTGTCCAAACCCAAAGGATTCGAAGAAATGCCGGCAGTACCATCCACCGTCTTCTTTCGGGTGAATTGGCGGCCCCTCCGCCTCTGCCATATCCCAACGATCAACGACCATTTAGAACGACCCCCATGTCTCTCGCGACGGCGTTACCTCGAATTCCTCTGCAACCGTGGCTTTTCCTTTGTGGTCCTCACACGCCCACACTGGTGGGAGCCACGAGTACATTGCTGGTTGATACACCCATCGTCCCCACTCACCACAGACAATACACTCATCACGCTGTTTTTGATGATGTTGCCACCGTTCTTCGTCATAGTGATTCTCGAGAGTGTAGTCTTCAAAGCACTGTGCTGCTTCCTCTTTCGTGTCGTGGGGTTCGTGATCAACACAGTACCCTATCGGTTGTATTCTTGACCGACGCTTATTCGTCATATGGTACCCGGCAATATCGTCTTCGTCGTAGTCGTCTTTCGATGCACCGTCTTTCAGGAGTGGTCGGATCTTTTTGTGGTTCATCGGTGGCTAATTGGGATCTCCTTTACAGGATTCCGCCTGCTCGTCTGGTTTCTGTGCACGTCCATGGTTAGTTCTCACGAGAGAACACTCGCGACAGGTATTGTCGGAATGTTGTGTCCGATCCTGCTAGTTCTTCCGCTTCGCGGTACGCTGCCGGGATCTTTCGGAACTTAAACCGTGCGAGCCCAAGCGCAACGCCAGAGATTCGCACTTTCCACAGCGGCGGTCGTTTCTCTTGAGGGTTAACATCGTAACCACGGTACATCCGGTTAGAGACCCACGTCCAGCCACGGATCCAGAGAGCCACGAAGACCGCAATCGAGACCACCACTATAACGAACATGGTGACGATCGCAAAGAGCGCGACGACAGCTTTGCCGATGGATTCGTACGGCAAGTCCTGTACGAGTACATTGGACATTACACAATCTCACCCTTGTTGTACGTGATCAGATTGTAGTCATCGCTCTTGTGATGGTTCACATGGTGATTTGTTTGCGTTACCACGACAATCTTGGAGTCTTCCTCTTGAAGGATGAGAACGATGTTCTCAGGCGTGAGCAAATGGAATTCACGATCTGTGTGTCTCTTCGAAAACAGATGCCCACGGCACTCACGAATGGCTGATTTGATCTGATACGGCTGGAGATATCGGAACGCTTTCGATTTTGTGGTATGCGTTATGGCGATCTCTTTTCCATGGAGACGCTGGAGCACATCCACAGATTCCGGAGTCATAGTTTATGCCTCCCTGGGCCTCCAAAGCGGGGAGAAACACGAGCTGGTGGACTGTCAAACGCTTCTCGAAAGTCGTCCGCCCGGTCCCACATGCAACTTTGAGAGCAGATCGGACCATTGCCTTCTTTCTGGAGTTCCATATTCACGTCGCCTCTCGTAAGCTCTCCAGTGATCACCCTGTCTTGTCCCCATTCGTCACGGGGTTTACTACAGGCGACACACTTGTCTTGATCTCCTTGCGTCTTCATATTCTCACTCGGCATAGACACTCACCTTTCCCCCTGAATCAAAGCGTATCCACGACTGAGGAGATCGCTCGTACCATGCTTCGATAAGTACTGGACCGATCCGTGCTCGAAACGAGTGGCCGTATCTGGTTGATTCAATCATCTCGAATTGCCTCCGGTTTCACGCATCCATCTGGGTGCCAGCTCGCCTCACCACGCGCCATGTCGATGCAGTACCACTCATCGGACTCCGTTAATGCAAAATCTACCGACCAGTAGCCGTCTGTAAACACGTCTGCGACCGTCTCGGCCATCGACTCAACAATTCGAGACTGCGATTGGCCGAATGCTTCATGACGCGCCGTCTGTAACCGAACCTTCCAGTCATCGACTAGACCACCACCACCGTTATGACGTGAATGGTGTTCAATCGCATCCTCCGGCCAGTAGAAACCGATTGACTCGATCTCTCCTTCGTAGAGAAACACACGAACCTCCGGAGCAATCGGTGTATGCTCGAACGCCGTGAAGTATTCCTTGAGGTCGAGCCACTCCCGAATCGCGAGGTGAGTGAACGGCAAGCCAACGAATCCTGCCATGTTGTTGTGCCTCCCGACTTTGAACGCATGGTCTTTGAGGTGGTCTTCGTCAAGACTGGTGACTCGAGAAGCACTCGCCATGCTGTGCTTGTCGCTTGCTTGGTCTGTTCGTATGAACGCCGGAGGACCACCAACTGCTTCGACGGCGTCACAGAAATCGTCAGTGTCTGGGAGTGGGACACCTTCGCTAATGGACGTCGCTTCGTCCCAGGTCCGGAGTGTTATCCACTCTGTTTGTGGTACCGGTACGCCGGTCGATTCCAAGCGTGGGAACCAGTATCGCATACTGGACTGTTGGCGAATTGATGTTGGGTCTGTCGCCGTCTCGTCTTGGCGTTCAAAGGATTCCACGGATTGTTCACTCATCTACAACCAACCCCTCGGAGTACTCGTCTTCCCACATCATTGGATGAACATAGGCCGCAGCGGGGCCATCGTCGTCCGACGGATGGAAACAAACGTGATGCACGCTGCCCATGTCCATCCGATTACGGCTACTGATCACACCCGATAGCCCCACATGGTACGGGCCACCACAGCAGGGGCACGGCTCTGGTCCCTGCATAGGACGCTTATTTGGTTCATTTGCTCGAGTTGAATCGGGCGCACCAGTACCATTAGAATTGTCTCCTTCGGTATTTGGCGGTGCATCGGGATCTACGCTACTCGGTATCGAAACTTCGTTTGCCGATGGGATTCGCGGATTATCACTCATTGTCTGTCTCCGGATTGTATACTAGCGACGTTTCAAGCACGTTCTCAACAAGACGGACCACTCGTTCAAACGTCTCAAACGATAACGAATCCTCTCGCTGGAAGACTGTCACCCCGGCCGTGCTAATGTTGAGATTACAGAACTCGTTTTGATCGTCGTCGAATACCTTCGCTGTGTAGCTGAATTCGTACCAGGCTTGTCCGTTCTTGGCGAGTACGTCAATGCACGAAAGCTCAGACCCATCCATTCCTTGTTCGATCTTGTATGCGTCTGTGATGTCGGGTGACTCGTCGTAGTCGAATTTAGCAGGTGATACGGATGGTACGGTCACCTGTTCGGAGACCTCGACGAATCCGTAGTCAAGCTGGTCGTATGCTTGGCGTAGAATGCTCTCTTCGGGGCCACTATTGCCTCGGTCCTTCGGTGGCCCTCGTCTCATTACATCATCGTGGCACTGTGGACAGTGCGGGTGTGGTGGCGGGCGTTCATACCCACTCCAGATATAACCGCAGGCAGGGCAGTGGTATATGTCGTCTTCCGATTTACTCATTTGAATCACCTCCGTCGGTAACGACATCGAATCCGAGTTGCTCGGTCGTCTCGGGATTGAGGGGTGTTCGCTTCTGGCCGCCCGAGTTTGTCTGGCAGTCCTCACAAAGCGGATAACTACCAAGACCGGTATCGTGTGTCCAGCCACCACACCTTGCACACTGGTCTGGGCTACAATCTGGACAGGTGACTTCACCACCGTACTCGTCGAGCTGCACGTCCGGTGGACTCCCTCCACAGTGCTGACACTCGTATGTATCGCCACCAAACGACGCGAAATCGTATTGTCGACCGGCGTCGTCACGCTTGTTGTCTAGACGGTCAACGGCATCGCTAAGCCACGCCATCTGCTCACCGATTCCCCCGGCGTCGATCTCTTCAAACAGGAAGCGTGTCTCGACGGGAAGCGTATACCCGCTGTTCGGGTCTCCGACCATCTTCGCAATCCCATTCTCAAAGACGCCTCGGTCACGGAGTGCATTTGTGTACTTCTGTCCGGCGAGGACGAGAAGTGTATTTGCTTGATTTTCCCATGGATTCATGTCTCTGTCACGGTATCCCGAAATCCACCGTGCCACTCCGTACGCAACATCTGTTGCCCATTGATCCATCTCGGTGACTATCTCTCGCCCATCTGGGCGTCGTCGACCCATCGAGTTTTCGACCCAATGATCTTCATTCGCCTCATCGTCTCCAAGATCATCGATGGTCGTGTCATAGGTCGTGACGGGTTTCCAGGTTGGGAGCAAGTCGTGTTCTGCAGAGAGAATGGCCCACGGACTCGCGCCATCATCACGGTCTTGTCCCCAGCGCGTGACGGTTTCTGCAAATTCGCGTTTTACGGCGAAGTACGACGAAGTATACAGATCTTCGGCACGCCATGCGGGCCCACTTGTTTCGACACCGTTCTCGTAGAACGTTTCATCGGGCCCAACGGTTGCTTCGTGTACATCGACAGGGTCTGTTGGATCTCGTTTGGCGCTCCCACAGCCGACAAGCACGAGCGTACCATCAAGGTAGATCTCGTCGAGAGCAGCGATTGTCGGGTCTGCGTCCCCAAATGTGATCTCATTTGTGGGGGAACGAACCCTTGTCCCGTTAGTTGACATCGTGACCCTCCGTCTGACTCGAAGATTCACTATCGACGCTGTATTCTTCACTAAGTAACACTGGAGAGGGAGCGATATCCCAGGCAAATCGATGAGATCCGCCACATCGAATGCAATCGTAGAGGCCGATACTTTCCGATACCCATTCCGGATCTGAATGCTCGGTAGCGAAGAATTCCTCGGTCTCCGGGCATCGAAGACGAACCCACGCTTTAGGCGGGATATCCTGTTTTGTGAAGTACTTTCGGAACATCCAGATAATCGATTCTACAGTGCTTGGGTAAGGGTGTCTACACAAGTCAGAGGGGAACTGCTCAACGCTCTGTGCTTGATCACTATCGTCAGTCATCATCGACACCACCCGATGCCGTTGCCTCTTGAGAAGGCCCACACGGCAGATGTGCCGGGAGATTGGTGATCGGGAGGTCGCAATACGGACACGTCTTCGAATCTTCGTCATCGACGTTTCCACTGTGACTACAATTGCCATCCACATGGGTTCTGACGACCTTCCGAGAGATTCCAGACCTCTGAACTAGTTCCGATATTGAATGACCTTCATCAGCCATCTCATTGAGCTGTTCACACTTTAGCTGAGAGACGCAGTTTGGTGCATGTTTCTTTGTATCACTCATCACAGACCACCTCGAAAAGCTTCTCTTTCAGTCGGGCAACGCTCCAGCTATTGGTTATTTTGTGATCTGCGCGGGCAGCAACGTCACCAACGCCCCACATCGATTCACGGCCATCCCTAATCTTCAGATCTTCTTTTTCAAACTCACCTTCGTTTTGCCGACCTCGTTCCTGTATTCTTCGGAGCCGAACGTCGAAGTCTGCATGGACCCAGATGAGGTCAAAATCGTCGAAGTATTTGTCAAGGAGACTTGGTGCAGATGTATCACGAACACCCGAGATTACGACCGGTCTTTGAGGGTACGCCTGATGGTCATTAAGATCCGCAATTATGTCCTGAACCACGTAATCACCACCATCCGTTTCTCTCCGATACGTAGAGTAGTCGCCGAGTTCTTCGCTCGTGAGATCGGAAGCAGGCTTTCCAAAGTATCGGCGTGCGCCACCACGGACGATGTCACCCGTTTCGATATGGATTGCCTCAAGTTCTTCTGCGAGATACACTCCTGCGACCGACTTACCAGCACCTGGGAATCCAGTGATGCCAATCCCTTTGCTTACCATTAGAAGATCCTCCCTTCGACCCATTCTTCCATCTCGTGAATGTTCTCTGGTGCATCCTCTACCGGGAGGAAAAAGCACTCACGGATTACCTCTCCGTCAACATACCTATCCATCTTATCGTCTTGGACTTCTGGAGTGAGACCGGACTCCACTTCAACAGCAAATGCTTTCCCATCTAATGGACCATGAGAGAGGACGTCGATTTCCCCAAGCTCATCGTGGACGACTTCACTTGAGACCTTCATCCCACGGTCAGTGATCAGCTTTGCAGCGACCATCTTCAATGTGGCGTGTTCGATGGTTTCAGACCCGCCATTGAAACGAACTTCATCCGTCTTCGTCGCCTGCCATCCGACATTCTGAATCTCTCGGAGACGAATATGTTGTTTCTTATTCATCAGAGACCTCGCCGAAGATGGCTTGAGCAGCGTTTTTGGTCGTCGGGTGATCGACTTCGTCAACCGGCCCGTACGTCCCGTCATATTCCAACAGTGCTTGGGCAACATCGGTCGGGACCAAACTGTCCGTCGTTGGGGCGATCATGACACCCGAGAATTCGACACATTCTGCAGTGGCGACAGCCGTCTCCGATTCAGCCGTTACCTCGAAGAACCACTCTGTTTCTCGTTCCGGAACTTCTACGACTACCAGCGGGTTCTCGAAACTATGGCGTGGATTCTCAAATGATACGTTCAGGGTTGCTTGCCCGGTTGGTTGGACCGGTGCGGCCTTCTCTTGCATTGGTTCTGTCCTCACCCCTTGCTTAGTTAGGCATGGTTAAAAAGGTATTGGACCGCGCTCACTGAATCACATGCGGGCTTCGAGATGAGACGGGATGAACGAGAAAAGACCTACCAGAGCAACACAAACCCCGAGAACCACACCAAACCACTGTCGAGGGGTTGCTGTTCCAGATATCACGGGAGCGTACGTCTGGAGGATCATGACGACGCCAACACTCGTCACCACGAGTGACTTGAGCAACTCTTGGGCATATTGAGCAAGCCCTGCCACAAACCGTCCAATGAGGCTCATTGTCGGTAGAGATTAGCGGCCTGCCTGAGACTATACGGCTCTGGGGACCGCAATGTTTGTTGCATTGTTCTCTTATCATGCTTAGTTAAGCACGGTGAAAAAGATATGGGTTCACCGATGGGATGGTCTCGGGAAGATCGCCTACAGATCAACCATCTCGAAAATCGCATCTCGAACTTCAATACCAACCTCAACAGCCGTTTCCTCTTCCATGTGCTGATCCCAGTATCCCTCGTCGCTCATTAGTTTCTCTTCTACCGCGCCCTCGTTAAGGTTGAGAAGCGTCCGCAATGCTCGAGCTTCTTGCTCGGATAGATTTTTAATATCGAAAGTACGCTCTTTCGTGTATGTGGTTGTGTTCACAAAAGATGAGGTCGAAAACCTCGTTCAAAAAGACGTCGGATACTGGTTTCCTACGCGTTCCAGCGGACGTTGACCGTGAATTGATTTCCGCTTGAATCGTATCCTTCTTTGTACCACTGAACACCGATGTCTTCCTTCGATGCATCTTCACGATTGCGGATCAAACAACGTGGAGGATCTCTTAGAAATTGAGGGATCGAATTTACACCCTGGGCTACTCGGTGGCATCCCTCGAGGCACCCGTCCATTTTCTATCTCATCGGGATCTAACTCATCAAATGCGCAGGTGCACACCGGTTTTCTGTTCCCATCGTAATCAACGACGTAAACCGTAGTATGTGATTGATGGATCGTAACCATGTCCTCTATCATAGGATTATGCTCGGGAGCACCACGAATAGCGCGTATATCACCAACGCATACGCTGCCCCTATAGACAGCGCCATCAGTATGGCGATCGATTTAGTAGACATGGTGTATCATTTCATCAGTTGATGCCTCCACGGATGCATTCGTTATCCCCATTCGATCTACGTCGACAACGTTGTCTTCGTTCTGTACGAGTGCGACTGCGTCATCTTCTGACTCAGCGGAGACGATGTAAACATCGAACACCACTCCGTAAATTGCACTTTTCGATTCAGTTTTGGCAGGAACACGGTACGCGGTGAGTGAGCTATTCCCACTGTCTGGTGTGGCACTCATGCTTCACCTCGTGATATTTTTAACCATTTTGTGTGGATAGACTCTTCAACTCTTGGTGGTGCTTCTGTTCCACACTGTATACACACTGGCGGATCTCCTGGTGATTGATGCCACGTTTTCCCTCTGCAATCAGGGCAAGGCGGGAGAGTAACACTACTCCGAGATTCCATTTCATTCCAGACTTCTTCGCGCCGATCCCATACCTTTTTCTGACTTTCGTAGGAATCGCGGTCGTTGACTTCGTCACGAAGACTCTCAAATTCTTCTAATAGGTCGTCCTGAGAGAGTTGTTCTGGTGACTTCCGTTCGGCAATTGGTTCTTTTATCGGCATAGGATCTGTCCTCACCCCTTGCTTAGTTAGGCATGGTTAAAAAGATAGGGGTTGATGGTCGATCTGAAATGGAGGAATTTGAAGACATATTACATGCTGTGACTAAAAAGAAAACATTCATATTTGTCTGTGGTACAAATGAGGGCAAGATACACCAAACATGATCCCAAACAAACCACCTCTCCGCGAGCGATATCTTCTGAAACCATTGACACGAGTGCTCTATCTTTCCATCGTGGTTATGATTGTGTTAGGGATTTCTAGAGAAAGAGGTGTGGGAGATGCACAAGAGTGGCTCTCAAGAGAGACTGACGAACTTCGGGGATTCCCTGGCAAAACAGCGTGATCGGGTTGAAATCTTAGTCTAATTCTCTTGCTCCAAGACAACGCGAGGAGGGTCTTTCCAAACACCGGACTCGACTAAGCGGGTCCTGAGAGATCCAATCGGACCCACATTGGCTCTCCATTCGCGTCCAGAATACTGTTGCAACTGTGGGTCCGCACGGATTCCTTGGCAGAAGGTAGGAATATCCCCAAACTCACAAACAACTTGTTTTGCAATCTGGTAATCGAACCCCTCGACACGAGCCAGGCGGTCAATTGCCGGTTCTACTGTGGGCCGATCTCGCTTTGTTATCTGACCAAGGACGATTCTATTTGAGCCCTTCTTGGGTCGGAGATACTGATCAATCAGCTCATCGAGACAGCTCACACCGTATGAATCGAAGACAGTATCGAGTGTCGACTGATGCTTTACGTTAATCGTTGCCTCCTCGAGATTGTCCTGCGACCAGTAAAGTATAATTGGTGTCGAGAACTCCATGATCAGAAACACCGCCTACATTCCGAATCGTAACGATCTATTTCCCCATGTTCTGCCACACTCAATACTCGCATCGTGCCTATTGGTTTCGACGTGGTGTTTGTATTCATTGTCATATTTTCCGGGCACACATATAGCGTCCACTCCTTTGCTAATAAAAGTACCGCATATGGTTCACTACTATGATAAATTATGTTTGTTTGTGGGGGTAGCTCACTGATCGAGCCACTTCTCATACTCCTTGATGTCTTGACTCCCACAGAAAGGGCAATTCTGAGGGTCTTTCTTCATTCTGAAGGGAGACTCGCAATCGAAACACCCGTACTGACTTACCTGGTGATCTCCTCGGATTTGATCGAGAAGTTCGTCAAGTTTGTGAACGAGTCCTGGCGTGTCGTCGAGTCCAACAGTGATCTCAGCGAGGTGTTGATTATGTCCTGCCCACGTCGTAGACCCAATGTGGTCGGTTGTCTCAATCATCATACGGTAGCCCTGGTCCCCCATCCGACGCATGTAGTTCTGTGCTTTGCGTGACTCGTCGTCTGTCTCTTCGTTATCCATCGACTCAAACAGACCACCACGCCTTTTTGACGATGTCGGGAGGCAGAATGGCGTCATTCTGATGTCTAAAAGACGCCAATATTGTATTGGTAAGGCGTCATTCTGGCGCCATGAAAGCTAGCGGGGCAACTGATTGCCAACATTTATCGAGGTGGGGCGATTTATTGTTTCCATGCCCAATCAAGCACCGTCCAACCAAATTAATACAGGGATGAATCGCACGATTTCTGGAGGACCAGATGATATTGGGAAGTGCAAAGAGATTCTTGAGATGTCTCCCGAAGAACGAAAGCGACGGGAGATCAGTCCAGAGGACGTCACTGTCGCACTGAAAACGCTGATCCAGTACGGAACTGCCGAAGAGAAGCACATCTCAGCAGTTGCTCTCCCTCCAATCTCACTCTCCTATTCTGTCCTCAAAGGAGAAGACAGATCTCCACTCATCTTCGAAGATTGCTCGTTTGAGGGGATCAACATGGATTCAGCAGAGGTATGGATACCGATCCGATTCACTAATTGCTCCATCGGGAACCTCACGATGGACGAAGCTACCTTCCATAAGAATGCGATTTTCGACAGATCTCGATTTATTGGAGCAGTTTCCGGCTTTGAAGCAGCGTTCAAACGAGATGCTTCGTTTACGAACGTGGACTTTGTCGATGCCATCGACTTCACGGAAGCTGACTTCGGAGAAGACGCGCGATTCAACCGCGTGATCTTCAATGACATTGCTGACTTCAAGGGATCCCGGTTCGAAGGTACGTCAAATCTCCTCTCAGATAACGCTTCTTTCGAGGAATCTCGGTTCCGTGAAGAAGCTGACTTTACACACGGGGGATTCGAGCATGCAAGCTTCGATAGGGCCACGTTCGAAGAAGGAGTTTGCTTCGAGGAAACCACATTCGATGGGGACGTGAATTTCACGAAGGTCGATGTTCATGAACACGCGGACTTTGACGAAGTTACAATTAAAGGAGACGCAGATTTCACAGAAACGATCTTCCACACGAATGCGGTCTTCCGAGGTGCAGAATTCCTTGGAGGCGCACGACATCTCCACGATGATGTGTGCTTCGAAGGGGTCGAATTCACAGATGGTGTCGACTTTCAAACTGCGCTGTTCCGTTCAGTGAATTTCGAAGAAGCTCACTTCGACGGATCCTGCAACTTCACCGCGTCAGAGTACCAATCAGAAGCAGCATTCATCGGAGCGCAATTCGAGACGACCACGAGTTTCGATGATGCACGGTTCGATGGAGACGCAGATTTCTCCGAGTGTCATTTCCATGGAGACGCGTTGTTCCGAGGTGCAGAATTCACAGGCGAATACAATCACCTCAAAGAGGACGTGTCCTTCGATGACGCCGTCTTTACCAGTGATGCATCCTTCGATAACGCCTCTCTCTCTTCCGCGACATTCAACCACACGGAATTTGGTGGGACGATCTCGTTCAAGGATGTCCGCTTCTCCGACAAAGTTCACTTTAGCCCGACCTCGATCGAGGACACGACCTACGTCAACTTGACAAGTGCAACCCTCCCCGAGGGCACGATACAACAACCACCATCCGGATGGGTCCGCTACGACCTCACTCACGCAACAGTCGGTGATGTGACGTTAGGTATCGAATCTGGGGAACCATCTGACGACTATCAGCTACTGGATTACTTCCGGTTCTGTCGGACGAAGTTTGAGGACTTCGACTTCACAGAGCATGCCGAGTATTTCGACCGGAACAACTGGAGTCTCCACACGTTCGATGAAACCAACGCCGAATACGAATACGAGGAGACATTTACTCCCCGTACTATCGAGCTTACCTACCTGAATGCACAGAACGCAGCTGATGCTATCGGCTACGGGAAAGCATTTCGTGAGTTCCGAATTCTGCGTCAACGGTACAATCGGATGCACGACGAGAATTTGCTCCTTGATCGGTCGGCAAACATCTCGATAAAGGACCGGTTCCAATTGTGTGGTAGTATCGCGACGAATTACTTCATGGACAAAACGTGCTGTTTCGGTGGTCGGCTCTCCAGAATTATCGCACTCGTATTCCTCTTCCCACTCCCATTCGGAATAACATTTGGACTCCTTGGTGGGCCATTCAAAACCTCGGTTGGGCATATCAACGGGATCGGCCACCTGCTCAGTTCAAAAGGAATCGGGATGATGTGGGACAACGTCTACTTCACCTACGTCACCTATACGACGGTCGGCTACGGTGCCGACTCCCCGATCGGGATCATCGCCCGAATCTCGGGGACTTTCCTTGCTCTCATGGGTGTTGTCCTCGGGTCACTACTCGTCTACACCCTGCATGAAAATGTGAAAGACTGACCGCCCGCTTCTTCTTCGCGTTCTCAGCTGTAGATATTGCGTCGCTCTTCTTCCGAGAGGTCTGCTTCATCGATCGTCGGTGCGAGACAGTTCTCACACTGGTAGGTCGTGTTGCCCTTCTCCTTGGTGAAGAGCCGGTGACCGAAGAGGAAGAATGCTTTCTCCCGATGACGCTCGATCACAGCGTCCGCATTGGACCCGCAGCCCTCACACCACCCATCGTCACTGTCCGAGACCGTCTGGTAGGTGACCTGGGAGACGCCGGTCCCTGCTGCGTCGTAGGCTTCTTCCCGCGACCGCTGGATGAGACGCTCGGCAGGATACTCGCCCTCTCCAACCGTATTGTCCTTGCCAGCTTCGTCCTCTTCTACCCTGTCGACGAAAGGACCCAAGGAGACTTGATTGTCGTAGCCAACGAAGTTGAGCGATACTTTTGCATTTGCACTCTCATTTTCTGCCTTGATTTCGACAGTGTGTTTCCCGCCTTGGACGATCACGGTCGCTGGAGTCCGAAGGTTGTCAATCGTGACCGAGTTATCCCACCCATCGATGAATACCAGACCCGGATCATTGGAGATAGTCCTCGATTTCTGCCATCCCGAGACTATCTTTGGAGTAGCCGCGTGGACAGTCTCTCTCAGTTCCGAACTCCGGGAAACTCTCGAGAAGACATCCTCTGGGCTCACAAGATCGATCGTGCCAGAGACCGCGTCAGGCGCAATGAAGACGTCGCCGGGGTGGTCGATGATCAGCGTCCCCTCAACGCCTTGCTCTTCGACATAGACGTCTTCAATCGTTCCCGAGATGGTCTCATCCGTGTCCGATCGGTCGATGTTGCCTTCATCACCGCCTGCCATGTAGACATACTCTGCGTTGATTACACAGAGGTCGCCATCGACAGCACCGGGATGGAGATGGACGTCTTCTGCACGCTCAACGGAAACCGTTCCCGAGTGAGAGCCATTTCGTAGCGTTACGTCGCCTGTATACTGCGTGTTTTGAGACATTGTTAGTGTTTGAGTCGCTGTTTGCGTTTGTTGACGCACTGTACTGGTGGTTCGTGACGAACGATTCGCGTTCGCGTGAGCAACGCTCGGTCAAACTCCGGGTACGTATGCCACGTCTCGTACGAATCGTCATAGAGTGCTATCGATGTGAATGCATCCTCGTCGAACCGATAATGGACGTCGAAGTCGACTGTCCGTGGGTATGCACTCAGAGGCATGGTCTTCAACCACGTCTCACTACTCAACTCCGATCCCTTGTAGGACTGATTGAGCGAGAGGTCAGACGTGAGGGTTATCGATGACACTTCGTCGGCGTCGATCTCCTTGCACGAGGATACCTCGAAGTAGTCCAGTTCGGGCGAACTAATCGAATGAGAGCTCCCGATGATATCGAATTCGAAGGTCGCCCCCACGAATTCTGTCTCCAGAGACTCGTAGACGGTGAGTCCATCGATGGAGATTGGTGAATCGCTCATGGCAAACTGCAGGCGCTCATGCGTGTATTCACTCATGATTAGTCCTCCCCATAGTGGACGATGACGTCATAATTCGGGTTGAAGATGCTATTCACATCGACACCGCGGTACGTCGGCAGCTGGTGCCACGTCCGATTGCCATACTGTTGACTGTGGTTCTCGACATAGGGATGCACACCATCACCTTCGACCGGGAGCTCTGGTTGGGCGCCTTTCGAGAGCATGTAGAACCGTTCCACTCGCTCTTCGTCGCCGTCGTGATCGAGGTCGTCATGAGACGCGTACGGGAAGTAATGGGTGAACCCACCGGCACGAAGCGTATTCGTGAATATCTCATGGTGTTCCGGTGCGGCATACCGGGAGTATTTCCAGGTAACCACCACGCCGTCCTGATCTAGACTCCGACTAAGCATTGTGTAGAACTCTTTCGAGTAGAGTTTCAGCAGCTTATCGTCACGGAGTCCCGGAATATCCAGTAGGATCATGTCGTACTTCTTCTCGTGCGTGCGAAGGTACGTGTAGGCGTCCGCTTTCGTCGTGTTCAGCTTATCATACTCGTAGGAGTTGTTATGGTGATCCTCGAAGAACGATCGATTCTTCGTGTACTGCATGAATTCACCATCGATGTCAAGCTGATCCACCGAGACGTTGTACTGTCGGAGATGGTTGATGGCAACCCAGTCGCCACCTCCCACCAGAAGGACATCCATATCCTCCGTGGAGTTGTTGGAATACATCGACATCGGGACGTCGACCAACCCGTTGTGATAGCTATCTGCCCAGCTATCGCACATCTGGATCGCCCTGTCTAACCGGAGACAGCGCTCAGTTTGGTTTGGTCCATACCAGTTGCTCTTCTTGCCCTCCCACGTCCGATTGTACATCACGATGTCCTGGTACTTGGTGTTTTGATAGTCAGTGATTGCGACATCCATATTCCCGGAGGGATACTCCTGTTCTATTTGTGAGCCCAGATACGCCTTCGTCAACTCACTGTTGACCGAGCTGTGGTACGCAAGTGCTCCTGCATACCCTGCAGTCAACAGCACACACGCAGCGACAAGCACTCGGCTCGGCTTGCCGAACGTGATATTTCGGCTCTTACTGACGATTGGTTCGTCTGGCGACCGGGCAAACTGTGCCCAGAAGACCAGTGCTACAATCGCATTGAGGATGGACAACGCGAAAATCGTCGGGATTAGTCCTAACCGGGGATACAGTACCAGTGCGTAGCCAACCGACCCGACAAGCCCGCCGATATAATCGAGCGTGAGAACGCTCGAGAAACTTTCATCGGACTCACGTGGCTCGGAGATGGCAAACATCGAACCCAGCACCCGCTGGTTCGCGTTACCAACAACATCCCTCACGCGTGCGAGACTGATCGTGGACGTATCCGAATCATCCAGTGACTCAATCATCGCCGTAAGGAACGGCAGTTCTAGACCCGACAGGAATCCTACGACCACAATCGGAACATGGGCCGAGATGGTTGCCCACGGCTCAGGTGGTACCATGCTGGTCAACGAGACTGAGTTGAGCAGGATGATGTAGAGGAACCCTGCCGGCGCACTGAACGCCAAGTAGAGTTCCATTCGGAAGAAGTTCTTCCACGACTCAGTGTCGAGATAGCGTGCTAATCGAGATCCTAGTCCGAGTGCAGAGAAGTACAGTCCGATTGTAATCGCATACCGGACCACTGTCCCTCCGTAAATGACAGTCAGCAACTCCGAATAGACGAGCTCATACGCGAAGCTACAGAAGGCCACCAGGAAGGTGAGCACGTAGAGTGTCGTCCGTTTCGATCGTAGCCCAGACATGTGTCGTCCTCAGAGCCTCGGGGAGATCTTCCACTGGTTCTTGATCATGTAGCCGCCTTTCTTCGCCTTCTTGAGCTGGAAATCGACCGCTTCCCAACCGAATCTCGTCGACCCACGTTTGGAGACAAGATCTGCACCCACACGATACCACCCCGTCTGGGACGCCTGATACGTGAAGTTTGAACCGGGAGTCCCAGATTTGTCCCACGGGATCGGTCCCGCTCCTGGGAGATTTTCATCCTTCTTTGACACCGGCCCAATACGACCAATACCACATTCACGGATCTTACACTGGTACTCGTCTACTTCGTCGTCGTGATCATTGTACCACACTCCATACACACCACCATGCCACTTACTCCGTCCGTTGCGGCCAGTCGGGTGAGAGCCGCCACTCCCAGCAGCGAATCCGCCGACACCACTCCCACGTCCACCGCCGCCTTTGCCGGCACGAGCAGATCCAACAGGACTCAAATCGGAAAGGAAACTCCCCGTTCGGTCATTGTTTCTGTTTGTATTGACATCTGCACGCGATTCTACCTCAGGGTTATCCTCAAAGACAACCGTAATCGTGTTTCCTCGAGCTTTGATCTTGTCGAAGACTTTCGACTTCCGTGGTGGTGGTCCGCTGCTATCGCCACTCCCGGTACATCCCGCAATAACTCCAGAGACGCCAGTTGCGATTCCGATACCCGTGGTTCTAAGGAACTTTCGTCGTTGCATTGGTTCTACGTCCTCACCCATGCTTAGTTAAGCATGGTTAAAAAGGTGTCTGTTTACCACAGATAACGACTCCACACAGACGTCACTCTGTCACCAATACACCACCAATGTGATTGCAGAAAGACGTCAGTCTGACTTCCGAGACTCTAATTGCTCATACATTCGGATTTTGTGTTCCGGTAATTCCTCGTCCTTCTTGTCATCGATTGCGCTGTCTAACTGCATCTGTATCCACTCTGTCTCATCGTCAGGAACTATTTTCAGAAGTTCACGATAGTACTCCACCTTGGACCACCCGTGTTGTCTCTGCATATGCGACAACCGATGGGGTTCGTCTCGTGACGTTACCGAACAGCAATCGACGAGACAGTCTAACATCGACTCTTGGTCCGGATTTGCCCACTCTGAGTCAATCATTCTTGTCTGGAAATCACTGCCAGATATTATAAATATACCGAATGTGGTTCACTTCAGAAAGGCACCATGCCGACACCACTCAGGTGTCAAACCACCCTCTTCCTGGCGTCTGCTACTTCTGGGAGTAGTTCTCGACAGAGAGCCCTGTGCAGCCCCAGTCAGCATACATGATTTGTCGTTGGGTCGGCTTCCCACCATACTTCACATCCACCGAGTATTTCCGGCGGACGTTGTCTGCAGTCAGGATCTCCAGGGTCGCCGTGCGCACTTTCCCGGTACATCGTGTCTCCTTCACCGTCTCCCACTCTGGCTTCGACCCCGACTTGTGGGTGTAGAACGGTCGATTCTCGGTTCGGAACTGGCCAGCAACGGATGGTCCTATCCATTTGCGTCGCTCAGTAGACGCCGAAGAAGGTGCCTTCAGCCTCGAGTACTGCTGTCCCCACATGATCGCATCAGGACTATCCGGAGCGTTTGCCGGGGTCGGGACGCCTGCAGTAAGGCCAACAAACGCGATCTTGACCGGGAGGTTCCCGGTATTCTTGATCTCCACCATCAGGTCAGAGCCGAACGGTGGCTCGTCGCCCATATTGTCTCCCTCGGGGTCCTCCTCGATCACCGAGAGTTTAGTGACCTTGAACGAACGTGTGAGATCAATGGTTTCCCGCTGGGCAATTTCCCCTTCGTTGATGGCGACCACCTTGTACTCTCCAGGTGCCAGTGGATTCGAGTAGACACCGTTCGTCGAGAGAGGGAATTGGACCTTTGTTTGCCCACCCGTGATTTTCTGACGACGTACTGCGTTCCCATCCGGGCCAATCAGATTCACTTCTTCTGGAGCTGCCGAAGACTTGAGTTTCACTACGATCCCCGATTGACCCACCGACGTCTCCTTGATAGGTCCCTCGTTGCCCTTCCCGAACGCATTACATCCTGCTAAAGCGCTCGCGACCAGTGCCCCTCCTGTTGCAACCAGTTGCCGGCGCGAATAGCCGTCAGATTCTGACTCATCCCGTTGATCCATTGTTAGACATATCTGAATATTACCTGAGTCTATAAAGTTCTTACTTAGATTTGTAGCATAGATCTTCCTGCGATTCGTAGAGTAGAGAGCTTGTACCATCCGAAAACAAGGAGAACACATTACAACAGTAGATGTGTAATTTGTTGACTGTTATGGAATAACCACTGTTAAGATAATCAGAATATGCACTCAAAATGGCACCATTATGAAGTCAAACTGCAACAGTATGACGCCATAATGGCGTCAAGCTCACAACGACTTGCTGGATTCTTTCGAGAGTTCCTTCGCCGCGTCGCTCGGACGCCACATCCGATATCCAAAGTAGGTGATCCCAATCGAGCACACAGCACCCAGGATCAGGCCAATTCCCCAGGATACACCCGTACCACTGACTTGAGAACCATACGCGACCGACAGCAGCGTCATGAGCGCACCAAGGGCCAACCATGATCGAGTAAGCCACTTCTCGCTAGCCTTCGCCCAGGTCCCAAGGGCAGCGAGTGCAAGGACCATGAAGATCCAGCCATCGCTGACCTGTATCAATGAGAACGAGCCAGAAGCGATCCCAATGTTAAACTGGACCCACGGGAGGAATCCAGATACAAGCGCCAGAATCGGAAACCAGCCATGTCGGCTCGTCGAAGTCAATGCCTCTACTAACCCATCCAAACCATCATCTAGCGGCGCAGTCCTGCCCTGATCAGACGATACCATCTCCATGTTCGTGACCGTAGGATGGGTGACATCGTTCGCATCATGACTGTCGAGAGGATCCTGATCTCGGCTTCGAGCATACTCATACCGCTCTTCGATAGACATTGACGATAGTTCCAACCCTGCCTGACAGTCTACACAGTGGGTTCCCGTATCAAGAGGTAACGCACACTCTCGACAAATCGGGCCGCCACATCCATCACATTTTGTTACTGATTCCGCATCTGGGTGCGACACGCATTTCATCAATTAGATTGAATTACTGATCCATAATAAAACATCCTACGTTCAAGTCCGAATGCAGCACATTACAGAACGACGTCACACCGGCACCACACTGCCGCCAGTGCACGAAAGCAGCCCCATATACGATGGTGTCAGGGCGGCACCACTCCGACACCACCACCTATGACCGACTACAACAACCTACTCCACGGGAGAGACACCACACTACCGTCAGTACGACACCACCAGCTCACCCGACCGTCGACCGACTGTCCTCGCTGGCGGCCCGACTGCAACAGCAAACCGCCTATCTCCCAGACAGAAATGCAGACACACACGGAGCAGCCCACAAAGCAAAGAGACAATGCAACCCCCACAGGCAATAGCACGCTGAATAGCCACCCTGCTGTAGCACAGTCAGCAGCCCACTCGGAGAGAGAAACAGAAAAGCAGCCTACGCGCTACACAGAGAGATCAATACTCACGCCAAAGCAGAGAGTCCCCCGTTGAGAAACATCGTCACAAGACGCACACAGCGCTCCAGAGAAACTCCAGAGAAAAGAAGCCCACTCGGTAACGGAGAGCCATCCTGATACAGGACAGCCATTCTCACAACAGTGAGAGACACTCGGGGACAGTCGGTCAGTACCTGCATGCCTGACACCCCACAATGCAGTCACACACTGGGTAAACCAGAATCAGCACACCATAGTGGTAACTCGGAGAGCTTGTCTGGACTCACGTCCCACTGTGCTCTACAGTGGAGAGTACTCGACGTCCTCTGGAATTGACTCTCGGTCTCCTAGTAGAGGGTTGACTCTCACCCATACGCTATCGCTCATCTTACTCTCGGTCTGCTATTGCAGGCCTGACTCTCAGGCTACTCGCGCACATGTGACTCTCCTCCTATCGCGCTCTGGCTGACTCTCCAGTTGCTGGGTCATAGCTGACTCTCCCCCTGCTGTATCTTGGAGGGATCTCTCCCTCTCTTCTCAAGTTGTTTACCGTTCTGCTATGGCATGGTCCGCAGCCCAATCTGCTGTTTCTTCTGGGGGTGTCCACTGTGTTTCTGTCGTGGTGATCTCCTTGGGAGCCACCGTTATTTTCCTCGGTGGTCCTGCCTTGTTTGGGTGTCTGTTGTGAGCTCTAGTCTCCCAGTATTGTGGGTGCTCGGTTTGCCGCTCTGAATTGGTGTCTTTTGGTTGTCTATCTCCACACTATTTGGTCCAGCATCTGCCCCTGGCAGATGGTGGTTCAGCCCAGCAGTTGTGCAGGGTGCTGGGCTGTATGTCTCTCCCTCGTTCTCTTCCTCCTGCACGGTGAGGTTTGTTCTCCACACACCGGAGTTCCGTTGTTACTCGTTGGGGCTCCCTTGGGAGACACTGGGCAGTCCTCGTGAGTTATTCTCAGTTTTATTTTGTTTCTGTGTCCCGCTATTGTGGGCTGCGCGTTGTGTTCTCTCTGGTGACTTTGTGTCTGTTTCGTGATAATGGGGCTGCTCTTCTCGCTGGATCTGTATTGTTTGGTCAGTCTGTGCTTTTGCACAGGGGGCTGCTCGTTTTCTAGAGCAGGTCTGGTGTTCCCCTTCTCGCTTAGTTCTGGGTTTGTTGGGGAACATTAGTAGTCGGGGCGGTCTTGGCCCCTATATTTATGCACATATTTTTATGTGGGGCAATTCATTGGTATTCTATGGAGCTCAGTGAAGACCAACGGGAAGATGTTGAGGTATGGCTCAGTGGATGGCGGCGTCCCATGCTTGAGTGCCTTCGCTTCTATCAGGGATCGGATAATATGGTCAAGCCCAAGGACATCCGTGATTACAGTGGGGTGTCCATCGGAAGTTTCCACAATCATATAGATCAACTAATGGACCCTCCAGATCGTCTTGGCATTCAGCCACTAGTTAAGATTGCAGAGCGGAGACAGCTGCAAGAGGGTGGCCCACCAACACGGATCTTCGAGCTCACCGAGGAGGGCGAGGATCTCTTTGAGGGTAACATGATCGACGATGTCGGGTTCTCAAAAGAGGATTTTGAGAGCCTTCATCAACGGGTCGACCGGGCCGAAGATTTGGTCGAAGATATCGATGATTCTGTCGATGAAACTCGGGGCCTGATGCGGGACAAATTGGGCCAACAATCGGAGGAGATTAGCTCGGTTCAAGAGCAGCTATCTGACCTCGACTCGCGCCTACAATCAGTGGAAAGTACGTTGGATGATTTCCGCGTCGTCGTTACAGAAATACGTAAAAACGAAGAATACTTACCAGATCCATAGCATAGTGGAGTGTCGAGCAGAGACCAACAGAGATTGAAGATAGATGAACCCAGATTCAGTATCACGTCGCCAATTCATTGGCGCGGCAAGTGCGGCAGTTGCATCGACCATTGCAGGATGTGGAGCCAGTGGAGGTGGGTCGGTTCCGATCCCATCGACCGGCCCAAACAGCTCGCGGCAAGAGTTAAAATCCGGGGCGTTCCACTCGATCGAGCCAGAGCCCTACAAGGAATCATTCGGGAACTTTGTGGATATCGTTAGGGATGCTGGAGCAGACAACACTGGCAAGGAAGACGTTACTCCAATCATAAAGAGGGTTTTCGCTGATGATACGCTCATCTACTTCCCACCGGGAACCTACAAGATGAACAGTGGGATGCGTCGGGTAGGGAACCGTGATGTCGGTATCATCGGGATGGGTGCGACGCTCAAACACGGCCGGGTGGACGCTATCAAGGGATTCGACGTTCACGAAGGAGAGTTTGAGGGTGCTGCACAGCTATTCAAGATAGGAATCCCAGACAACCCTCATCAAGGAAAGTTCCTCTTTGGTGGCTTCACCCTTGATTGGAGAGGAGAGAATGAGGGGATGCAGATTCTCAATCATCACACTGCAGGATCATCGGAGATCAAAAATCTGCGGTGTGTGGGGATTCACTCGCTGGGGTGTCAGGGGCCATTGCGGATTGACCCCTATACGCCCGATGCAAAAGCGCTCGTTAAGAACGTCGATATGCGGTATGGTGGACGGAGTTACCAATATACGATCAACACGCGAGACACGTACGATGGAGGACCATATGCAGGGCGAAGTTGGGCAACCTCTGGGATTACAATGCACCCACGTGCGGACGGGAAGCTCCGTATACAACGGATGCTCTGTGGAGGGTGGCCCGATAATGGTCTCTACGTTACCGGAGGAAAACCTGGGAAAGGGGTTGGGACTGTTGAAGTTGTTCAGTGCATCGCGGCCAATTCACAGGCGTCGAATATCAGGATCGGGGGCGTTAACTCTGTGATCGATAACTGCATTGTAGTCACGGATAAGCAGTTCAACAAGATGTACTATGAGCAACGCCCTATCCGTCTTGATGACGGAGAATGTACGCTCAAGAACACGCGGATCATTCAGAAGAAACCTACTGGAAGGTCGATCACGGTCCTCCACAATATCGATAAAGCAGTCATCAAGAACATCGACATCACGATATACGGGCGACCGACGTCAGCACTAGTTATCTCACCAGAGACAGGGAGTGTGTCTGTCTCGGACATGACGATTCAGACAAAGGGATGGAATGGAGGGATGAATCAGCTTATCCGAAATGGCGGCGGGAAGCTGAATAACATCTTCATCAACGGCAAGCGAGTTACGTGACGCCATATTGGCGTCACTATAACGGAGAGGCTCTTTTTGTTGACGTCACACAGACACCATAGTGCCACCACTAACAATGGTTTCATTGTGACGCCACAGTGGCGCCTATTTGGTGAAGGGCCGCCGATTTCTCGGTGAGTCAATGTGGTGTCGGATAGACGCCAGCCTGACCGAGGTACAATTGTATCTATGGAATTGAGAACACGAAGAAAAGAGGACGAACCACTTCCAGAACCTGAGTCACATCCCGTTAGTATTGGACGGGGAAGATATGTGCCCAGTAGAGCCGGACGAGGTAGAAGCCAATGAAGAGGCCACCAATCCCGGCCATGCCCGCTTCGGCGTAGGGCACCTGAAGGATGTACTTGATGAACGCTCCTGTGACGAGGAGCATGGATAGTTGGATGAGCAAGCTACCGATGATGAACTTCACGAATCCGATGACGATTGCGAAGTGTCGGCTAAGCATGCTCTTCGGTCCTTGCGACGTGACGTTGGGTTGATTCTGGAAGTTTTGCATGGATATCTTCACTCTACTGTATTATCTCTAGATATTTAATATTTCGGGATTTTCTAGCTATTTGTCTCGGTATCTTCGTGGTCTGGATCATTCACTAAAGTATAGAGAGCAGTTGGTTCGTGGACTTTTTCGATATAGCTTGCCGCGGAAAGGAGACTCAAACGTTCATGAACCTTGTATCGTGGATATTCTGTGAAGTCTACAAGAGAACCTTGGGTTCGATCTCCTTTTCGGAGTTCGGCGATGATTGCTTTGTCGACGTCGGTCAGATCCATTGGTAAGTAGGTGCTCATGAGCGTGCTACTTTAGATTACGGATTTTCCCCTTAATCAGCATTGTGGTGCTTAGGAAGCGTTGTACTACGATCCGTAGTACGATTTATTATATGGTTCGTCCTAAACACCGAAACATATTTTATGGAAAGAACCATTCTACGAATCGTAGCATGGAACGGAAAGCACCAATTGGCAGTGAATCGAGCAATCGAACCACCACGACCAGAATCCGCGGAGCAGCACGTAAACCCAAGAAGGTTGTTGATAGCGCACGCGAGAAGGTAGATGCACAGATCGAGCGAGTCCCATCGACCGCACTCCAGATGATCTGCTTGTCGCTTATCGGTGTGTGTCTGCAGGGCGGTACTGCAGCCGCGCAGGCGATGAACGAGGCAAGCAATGCGATGTGCGGTACCGGTTTCGGTCAGGCAGCTACGTTCGGTGCGGGCCTGATTGCGATGGGATTGTTCATCTTCGGAGCCTTCGAGCTCGTGATGGCGTTCAAGAACCTGGGGAACCCGGTTAAGCAGAAGGAAGGTCGTCAAAAAGCAAAGAGCGGAGTCTTGTCAATGGCTGGAGTGCTGGTTTTCCCCGGAATTGCAGTCTTCATGGACCAGATCGGCCTCAGCACGATCTCGTGTGTCGACTTCGCAAACATCATCTAAACCAGAGGACATCCATGAATATTTCCCCGGTCAATTCACAACGAGATATGCGTATTTCGCTGTTGAGCAGCGCCTTCGCACTGGTGCTGGTCTTAGTGATTGTAGCAGCCGGGGCTGGCGCAGTCCAGGCGCAGGAAACTCCACCGACTGGCAACAATTCATCGCAGCACCATTGGATAGGGTTACAGAACAACTCGACTGCAAACTCCAGTGAAGACAACAAGGGTGGCGGTGGTCTACTGCCAAACATCGGAAGTATGGGGCCCTCGCTTGATCCAGGTGATTGGGCTAAAGGATTCATCAAATCGATTGCAAAGTTGGCATACGGACTGTCAGAGGGTGCAATTGACGCGATTCACCATTCGATCAGTCACGTACCCGCACCTGGAGAGCCAGGCAAACCCCAGACGTGGATGAATCCGTCGAATGGTCAATGGCCAGGGATCATTGATGCTACGAAGGCCACAATCGGTATTGGACTCACAATCACCGGGATGGGTATTGGACTAGCATTCCGTCATTCGGACCCATACAAGCGGCGAGAGAAGTGGAAACGCAGTGGGATGGCAATGTTTTGGATCATTTCCACATTCGTTGTTGTTCCAGCAGCACTTCACGCCGCAAATGGAGCCTCGCTCTCGTTAGCGCCCGATGGTGCGTATTTCCTGAAGAGTCCGGGGAACTTCGCAAAACTCGGTGTTGGCCTTTCATTTGGAGCGATCCTCGCGGTCACACAGTCCGCAGTCATCGCCGGAGGATTCCTTGTACTCTGGATGGAGAACGTGCTGATCTACTTCGGGTTTGCACTCTGGCCGATAGGATGGGCCGCGCGAACAACGAATGGATTTGGAAAATCCATCGGTGATACGTTCATCTACACACTCGGTGTTGTGATCGTCACCAAGGTTTTCCAGGCCCTCGTGTTGTACTTGCTGTCCCAGCTCAACTGGGGTGGTGACGCACTGACCGTGCTCGAAACACTAGCACTGGTTACCGCTGGACTGGGATTTGCACTGCTAATCTTCCCTCGTTCGATGCTCCGTCACGCAAACGATGCAGCATCGTTCTCGTTAGGGATGGATTCAGCAGAACGGCAAGCTGGTCAATATGCAGAAAAAGCACGCGACCGCGTGGGAACCCAACTCCACAATCAGTATGAATCGTACCGTGATTCGCGTGACGAGCCAGATTACAGCCAAGGTGTGAATGCAGCAGAGAAGTTCTCACCAAGCCCAGGAAGCAGCTTCAATGTGAGCGCAAGTTCATCTGAAAGCCAGTCCTCCTCCGATTCGATGAATTTCGGTCGGTCGGAGTCGTCAGTGGATCTCGGAGACAGTGCCTTCGATACCAGCGAATGGGAGGACGACAACTGGGAAGCAGATCAGGACAAGATCGACTACGAACGGAAACAGGACATCCTCTCGGACTACGGCGACTGAATTGGCTGCCCAATCATCGTACCCGTCGGTTTACGCCGCCATTCCGGTGCAAGGCTGGAACGGGTACCTCTCGGATAGACGCGGTGTGCATCGATAATCGATGTGCTGCTATCCGTCAACAAAACCACCACTATGAGCAAAAAAGAACCACAGAACCCACGAGATCCGACACAGATAGCACCCCCGAAAGTCGATTCGGGGATGAAATGGAAAGGAATCAAAGCATCGGATATGATGTATGCGATTCCTGGTGCAGGAGTTGCAGTCGGCGGCCTCGGTGCAGCGATGTTAGGTGCCGGATCCATCGGCCTTGGTATGATGGGTGCTGGTGCAACAGTTGCGGGTGCAAGCGCTCGTATGGCGCATAAATCCGGTAAGCACTCATCTGGGATCGATCGAGTCCTTACCTCTGCCCACAGTACTCTGAGTCAGCGGGAGATGCCACTCTCGCCAGGCCAAATGCAAGCCGTGCATGGTATTGAACGGATTTACGCGGATGGGACGATTGAAACCACAGATGGTAGGCTCGTTGCTATTGCGCGTATCGATGGGCGGAATACCACGATGCAGTCGACCGATGACTCACGGAAGATGGTCGGTCGGCTTCGAACTGCTCTTGACGAGCACGTCCGAGACTTTTCCTTCAGTTTCTACAGTACCTCGGTCGAATATGATCCCGACAAGATCACGGACAAGTACCTGGAGGCCCGCTTCGCTGACCACTATTCAGGGAGAAAATGGCGAACCGTTCGGACTCTGCTTAGCGACATTCACCACTGGTACCAAGATCGGATCCCCAAGATGGGTCTTCGTGAATGGAAACACTACGTAGTCGTCCAGGTCCGGCCTGACGAAGTTTCACTCCCTGACTATTCGAGTGATTCGGGTATTCGTGCGATGTTGTTCGGCGATGACGAGGACCAATCTGACGCGCGCCGCTCACGAATGAAAAAGAAGCTTGAAGACCGCATCCAGCGGATCGGTAGTTCCTTTACGCGTGTCGAGGGTGTCGATGGGCGTCGATGTAGCCCAGCAGAAGTAGCACTGCTTCTCTCGCGCTATTGGGCAGGAACTGACCACTCATTCGATGAATCCGAAGTCACGGAGACCGTGAACATGAGTGTTTGGCCCGATGAATCTGAACTGACCCAAGAAAACCGTGAACAGCCACATCGACCTGAAGCTGTTGAACAGGATGATTCCGCGACAAAGCGGACAGCAGTCGCTGAGGTATCGGACGTTGAAATGGCTGCAGATGGTGGTGCAACGACGGAAGAAACCACTACCGAAACAGTAGCGTCACGAACTGACGGTGTCAATAACCCCAGTGACACTCATGAGGATGGTGTTGATGCTACTCACGCGTCCTTCTTTGCGAACGTGCGAGAAGGCTTGTTGAATCCGCTCGGAGACGACGAAGAGACTGGTGCTGAGGAAATTGCCATCCAATCGAATCGGATTCAAAAAGCACTCTCTCCGGCACGGTTCGACGCACACAAAGGATATCTGGAGGTTGGAAATCAGTACTGTAAGACCTTCTGGATTGCCGGCTGGCCATCGGAACCAACCGAACAATTCCTCCAGCGACTGTATACGAAACGCAATCTCGATATTGATGTTCATCTCCGTGCGCAGGCACGCGATAAAAAAGTTGTCAGAGAGGTCATCAAAAAGGAGATTGGGAAAATGGACGCAGATGTCGACGAGCGGAAAGATGAGAACGACATTGACGCAATCCTAGTCGAGGAAGACATGGATCCGTACGTCAAGATGTTCAAACTCCTCCACCAGACAAAGACCCAACCATGGAGTATGTCGGGGTACGTTACTCTCCGAGTTGGGAAGCGCCAAGCACTCGACGTTGCTGAAGAACGCGTCGAAGAGGGACTTGCCGACCCGTCGAAGATGACGCTGGACATCGCAATGCAGCGGGCACTGGATGAAGCCGAAGACGAACTCCGGAATGTTCTTGAAGAATCTCCAGCAAATCTCGTCGTTAAGGACCTTCAGGATACAGAGCTGCGACAAAAACAGCTCTTTGAATCTTGTTCGCCTGCCGGCACGGATCGGTTTGAAGGTGCGACCTGGAAACAGCGCTCTCAGCTCATGCTTAGCGGTGCTATCGCCGCAACCTTCCCACCAGGGTCTGCGTACATAGATCAGGATGACGGGGTCGAACAGGGACTGAACACGCAGAATAGCAGTATCGCCGTGACGAATGCTTTCTCGCCAGGACCTGGTCATAAACTCATCCTTGGCGATTCCGGATCTGGGAAGACGTATAAGATCCTCTACGACACGCTTCGCTGGAATCTGTTGGAGAATGACCGAACCGTGATTTACATGGACACGATGGGTGGCTTCAAGGAGGCGATCGACATCACTGATGGCAACCACATCATGGTCGATGGGTCTCAAACAATCAACCCTCTTCATATCGAAGAGACGCCAGAAGAAGTACTTCGAAGTGACTCAAAAATCGACCCATGGGGGATGAAGTTCACCGAAGCGAAAAACTACATCCTGGGGATTCTCGGATCGGACGCAGATGACGCACAAGTTGCCCGATTCGCTCCACTCGTGAAAGACGCGCTCAGGAACACGTACATCGAGGCGGGTGTCAAGCCGAACCGTCCAGAAACTCACAAACCAGAGAACAGCCCGACGATGGTTGATTTCCGTGAGATGGTGGAGGACATGGGTGACAACCCAGATAAGTACGTCACGACGTCTCTCGAGAAGAAAGAGGTTCGAGACAACGCCGGGCCACTCCTTCGTAAGTTGAACGGATTCACTGAAGGTGGTGAATATGACGCGTTCACTGGGAAGTCTGAAGCGAAGATAGTTCCGGGAGAAACAAACTACATCGACCTCGAACAGATTCAGGGCTTAGGTGGTGCCGCCGATATGAGCACGATCTTGCAGCTCCTCCTGGGTTGGGTCTACCAGGCGGTTAAGCGTGCACCTGATGAGACGATCTTTATGATCGACGAGGCACACTACCTCTTCGATTCGAAGGATATGCTGGCGTGGCTCCAGCAGGCGTCTCGTCACTGGCGACACCACAAAGCTGGCCTCTGGATGGCTAGCCACCGACCAGGTGACTTCGTCGAGGCAGAGGATAAAACGATGAAGGAATACAAGGACGCCATCAGAGGACAAGTGAATACCACGGAGATCTTCCCGCTGAGCGACCTCGCACCAGAATCTGCCCAGAGTTTCGATCTGAACACTAAGCAGGCAGAATTCGTTCGACGTAAAGCAGTTCGTGGTGAGAATGAAGACTACGACTACTCCGAGTCGCTTATGAAATTCACCGAAAAGGAGGGATGGTTCAAGATTCGCAATCGAGCGAGTCCCTTCGAACACCTCCTACTCACCTACGACTCGGAGGAAGACGGAGAACTGGAAGAGTATCTCGAGAGCAATTGGAACGGAGGGTGGGCATAATGTTTGGCATCAATTCGGATTTGTTGGGGACCAACAACAAGGCGAACACATCGGCAAAGGACTACCAAGCGACACAGATCGGAGAATACACGCAGAGAGTTGAGGAGGCCCCTGGTGAGATGCTGCGGATTGTCCCGTACAAGGACAACCAAGGGATCCTCGACGGGGCGGCCCTCATGCAATCATTGCATGACATTCAGATGGAGCGACAGGGACTGCTCCGTCGGAAGCAAAATGTGAGTGATCATCACTCCTACGAGCTCTGGTTCCACAACGGGAAAATCAAGTTCTATATGCATGCGGCAGATCAGTCGTCCGCTGATTCATTTGCACGGCGTGTAGCAAACAGCTATGCGAACACGCAAGTGAGCAGGATGAATGGTGGTGATTCCTTCCCAGAGATCAAGTCTGACGATAATGTTGTCGGAGTCAATCTCGACCTTCAGAAGCACTACTACTACCCGATCCGGTTCAAGGATCGCCATGAAGAGAACAAGAGTGAGGACTTCGAGCGCGATCCCTACGGGAAGGTTACCTCGGAGATGTTGTCGACGAGTGAGAGCACGGTTGTTGTGCAAGTAGTGTTCATGCCCGCACGAAAAGACTGGGCAGAGGGCGGGTGTGGTCAGAGTCGGAGTGAGAAGAAGACCACTGTCGCAGACGTTGCTGAAATGCTACAACAAGATGATGTCGTCGGGTGGTGGAACCCCCGAGACCGTCCAGCAAGTGAGAAAGATCGCGCCCAAGCAAAAATCGTAGAACTACAACGGGGGAAACAGGCATTCCACGTTAATTTGCGGATCCTTGCCGCCTCACCGGATCCACAAGAAGCAGAGGCACGAGCACGTGGTGTGGCATCGATGTTTAGCCGTTGGTATAATTCAGTCACCGAACAAGGATTTGCCGATACCCCAATTACGGGGGAGAGCAACGTTCGTCAGCATCTGGAGAAGATGCAAAAGCGGACGTTCGAAGACCGTCGGATGATCCTCTCCGTGGATGAACTCGCCGGGATTGCTCACATCCCGAACGACGAAATCAACACGCCGCAGATCGACTGGCGGCTCTCGAAGAAAGGAAACGACGTGCCTGCTGATTCGGTCGGCAGTCTCGAATAATTCACCCACTATCCCATACAATGTTCAAGAAATTTCTTTCGCGTGAAGACACGCAAGCAGAGACATCCGAATCAGAACAGACCGAAGACGACGAGACAGAGAAGAAGACGTATCACACACACTCGATCTCGGGAGATGAGTACCAATTCACCGCCACGGGAAGCATTCGACAAGGCGGTGTAGAAGTGAAAACCGAAACGGAGAGCGGGCCGGTTGCAGGCCCAAAGATTCGAGAGCACATGGAGAACGGGTTTGAGAACCCCGAAGCGCCACTCTCAATCGGGTACAACGTCAGTACGCAAGACGGGTTCCAGGAAGCAGCAGTCAAGTTTGAAAAACTCTTCCAGCACTTGTGGGCGTGTGGTATTTCGGGTGCCGGGAAGACGACGCTTCTCCTGAACTGCATGATTCAGATGGCGTACGCAGGGTATGGATTCGTCTACTTCGATCCGAAGTCCGAAGACAGCGAGGAACTCCTGAAGAAACTTCCGAAGCACCGGCTGGAGGACGTTATCTGGATTGAACCGGGTGGCGACGAATTCGAGAACTGCGTCCAGTTCAACCTGCTGGAGATCCCAGACTGTGACAGCGAAATCGAGTTAGAGCGTGAGATCGAGGACCGTCTCGAGAATCTCATCGCTATCTTCGACAACGGCGACTACTGGGGCCAGCGAATGAATGCTATCCTGGAATCGATGGCACGGGGAATGATGCGTGCAAACGCAGAGATGGACGACCCCGAAGAGTACTTCACCGTTATCGATTTCTACTTCATCCTGCTGAACCAGGACCGTCGAGAGAACTTCGCTGAGGAAGTTGACGATCCGTTCGTCAAGGAGTTCCTAAACGAGATTGCCGAGATGAAAGATGACGAAGTCCGACCGCTCATCACCCGCGTGAAATCGTGGGTGGAGAACGCGATCATCCGCAAGATCATCGCCCGGCGAGAGAGCACGGTCGACTTCCAAAAAGCAGTCGACGAAGATAAGATCATTATCGTGCGCACGCCCGTTGCAAACGATGACATCAAGAAGATGATTACGCTGGGGACGGAGAAACCGATCTGGACATCAGTTCAGCATCGCAACTCCGACGGTGATCGCGAACCGTTCTTCTCGATCTTCGACGAAGCAGACACAGTGTTCTCGGAGAACCTTGACGTCCAAGACATGTTGGCACGTGCACGATCGATGAAGATGGGCGTCACGATCGCCAATCAGTACCCTGATCAGCTAGATGACCCCGTCGAGACCGCGGTGAAGAACAACGTCACGACACCGATGACGTTCCGGATTCCGGACGCAGACGAAGCCCGTCCGATGATGAAGAAGTTCGAAGGGTTCGACGTTGAAGACCTCACGTCGCTTGACGACTACATGATCTGGGCGAAAGTCCCACTCAAGGACGGGTCTCGATATTCTGACCCGCTTCGCCTATTCACGTTCGCACCATACCCTGACCTTCGGACGGAAGAAGAAGCTAAAGCAGTCGTCCGTGAGAACCTCAAGGAGCACGGTGCGAAGCTACCAACGGACGATGAGATCGAACAAGGGATCAAGTACGGAGAGTATAATGAGATCGTCGACGGAGATACTGACGCCGACGAGAAGATACTGTCCGACGCCACGGTCGGGACGGTCCTTGGGATCGTCTACGCGATGGAGAAACGCGACGGCGTAGCACCAGCGGAGGATGTGGAAGAACGACTTGAGGGAATGATAGGAGGTTCACAATCCGAGATCTCGAATATCATTGAGCGGCAGGTGGTGCGGGAGAACCTCGAAGACGTCGGGGGCGATCCTCGGGCGCTCAAGATCACGCCCGACGGGAAGGAAACGCTCAAAGAGACTGGCAGCGGTGGCAGTGGTGGCGGATTCGAACACCGTATGTTGATCTCGCAAACGATCAACGAGCTGGTGCTGTTCAATGTCGACATGCGTGCGCCGACCCAAGACGGAGACCAACTCCCGGACGCAGTTGGGCACACACCACTTCCGCTTGGTGGGGATACAACAGAAGAAGCGATAGAACGGGAAGAGGAACTCAAAGAGAAGTACCCCAAAGCAGCGTATCTCTCCAAGTGTAAACCCCGGATGCGAGTGGAGGTAGAAGCAGAAGGGAAAACGAAGCCCAAGGGCCCGTGTAAGAACTGGGCTAAGGCGGTGAACAACAATGCTCACGTTTTCTTCGTTGTTGGAGAGGGTCCAGATGGTGATGCAACGAAGAACGCACGTCGGATCAACAACATCCTGCAGAGCCCGCCATGCACTGCAGAGATGTCTCCCAAAGAGATCGACCCCGATCGTGCATTCTACTCAGGTGGGAATCTGCCAGAGACCAATGAGGAGAATGAGCACGTCTTTGTGGTCCATCCCGATTCAAACGCAGATCTGACGTGGGTCGAAATGAACGGGGAAATTATCCTCTGGGAGTCTGGAAAGGGGCCGTATCTCAAGTTTGATTCCATCGAAGACTTCGATAACCGAGGTCGCGATGATTTCGAGGCCGTCTACTACAAGAGCGAAGGGATCCACAACGTCTGGACTAATGGAGAAGAGTATCAATACGACTCGGAAGAGGAATTCAAGAACAACTGGTCACGAGTGAAGCTGCCACACATCCCAGAGCTAGTATTCGACGACGGAGAAGTGGCAGATAGCGATACGTTCGACATCCTCGTCGGACCACACGAGAAGTCCGAAGGATTGCAGTACTACGAGCCCGGTCCGGACGAACTCGAATCGCTCGAAGAGCACATTGAACGAGAAGTGTTGGACAGATCGGCCACAAATCAAGATGTAGAAGAAGAATCTCAGGTGAAGAGTATGTCCGCACCAACAGCATCCGTGGAGAACGGATCTAACAGTGAGGTCAGTGACGCTCAGGATGATGAGAAGAATCTGAAGCGGTCACTTGATAACATCTCGTTAGACGAGTAGACACCATTGTTAATTTTTGAGATGATTGTGTTGCCACTCTCCGAAGGAGCGCATGAGGATTATTTTCGGGCGCTAAAATCACCAGCACCAGAAGAAGTCAATAAACGTGTGTGAAAACAGATTTCAGAATTCCGAAGAGATATTAATACACATTTTTAAACACACCATCGGATCGGAGATGCCATAGCGTGCCGTCAGAGGTGTTCTCAACAAATCCACCTCTGAAGTGCGGGTTCCACTCCCTTCGAGTCGGTTTGTTTCCAATGCCAGCCGCTTCTCGACCAGTCGAATTCATCATACTTAGTGCTGCATTGACTCTTACACCAGATTCAGCAATAATATTCCCAAGAGCCCAAGCATAATCCGTACTCTCAGAAACTAAAAGGCCATATGGTTGTTTATATTTTCCCCGTCCGTGATACCGAACGACATTCCCCATGACGGTTACAAACCGACATCCCTTCGAGGAATCTAATGGTCCAAAGTATATACCATACTCACGGGTATTTGTCGTGGTATTCCCGATACATGTAATTCGATCAGCGAGCTCACCAACAATACCGCCACGAGCACCGTTGATAATGTTTCCAATAAAGATCGCATCTTTCGTGTCAACGTGTCCTCCCGTCTGTTCAAGGATTATAGCATGCTGGCTTGTGTCAATGATTGTATTCCCAAAGGCATAGGTTGGACAACGCCCCTTTACCTCACCGACACCGATCCCCAAACCGTTTGAACCAGTTGTCTCTCCAGAAGTTCCGCAACGTTCAAGGACATTATTTATATATTTGTCATTATACACACTGTCTAACCCAACGCCGGTTGCTCTTGAGTCATGTATGTAGCAATTCGAAATGGTCCAATTCTTCCCTTTCTTCGTCCGGATTGCTTTGTGTGCCGGCCTATATGAATGGTTTATCCACCCACCTTTTCCATTAAGTACGAGATTCCTAATTGAGACATTCGATGCTTCTGTAGATTCTCCACTACTATCCAAACCATCTATTATCGACTGATTCATCTCAGCCCCGGCTATCAATTCCGCACCGAGTGTGGCAGGACCTTCAAGCGCAACATTTCCATCTGTTACATCAATACCCCTCTGAAGGTAGTATGATCCAGGTGGGATGTAGACAGTTGCGTTCGCTTCACTAGCATCATCAACAGCGTTCTGTATAGCTTCGCTATCATCAGTCTCACCGTCCCCCACTGCACCGTATCGGGGGTGTGTCGGGATATAGAATGGATTAATTGGTTGTGGAGGGGGATGATTTGGCCGATCTCGTGTAGTTGACCTAGGTTTTTTAGACTGGTCTGTGTTTATTGTGTGTTCTTGGAGATTATCGGGTTCTCTAATAGCAAACGAGAGAGCGCCTGCAATTGCTGAGAGATATGTTCGTCGTTGATGACCCATACCTATAATGAAATAGGATAATACAAAAAGTCTATGAATTTCCTACGTAATCCCCTCAATCCAGTGAAGTCTTTCAGAATGAGGTATTGGTCGCAATGTGTCGCCAGCTTCCGCTAATCTCCTCACACATCCCCTCAGGTTGACCGTTACTTCCATTATGGCGTGCGAATTCGCCCGTTTCTGGCGAACGAGTCGTTAGGTCCTCCGCTCCAATAATATACTTCCCTTTCCCAACCGGACGAACGCCTCCCTGTGGATGGAATCTAAATATCTTTTCTCCCCCTTCGGAGAATACCCAATTCCCGTCGTTGAAATCAATCTCCCAATCGTTGCTATGTTCGGGGTCCGAGAAATACCGGGTCGGACCTTTCCGGCCAGTGATCATCTGATTGTTTCCACCATCGGACCAATCACGCACCTCGTTAGCATGTTCGCCGTGATATCCGATTCCCGGCCCGGATATCGCGAACGTATTCGTTCCATCAACGTGCTGTGGAACGTCCCAAAGAGGACCATAGAAATTGAATGATTTCAGACTACCAGTCTGATTATAAAGAACCCGCTTCGATGCATCACCCGTCTGTATCGAACCATAGATATCGTTTTGGAATGCGAAGGAATCAAAGCCTTTCTGATGGATTGCGTACTCACACGTACTGATATGGAGGTTAAACGCATTCGCGTTCATCCACGAGTTAGACTGCGGCCCCTCCGCAAGCAGACCACTGGAAAAGTTCTTGATATCGAGATTAAACCTATTTCCAAGGCCAAACCCATTAGAGGCCGTACCATCATCATAGAGATGTAATCCAGCCCCTTGATCGGAGAGTCCTTCAATACGCCCGTCTATTTTTACTGAATTACGGGTATGGTTCCCGTACTTTCCGTTAAAGCTGGTTTTGAGGAGTACCCCTGATTTCGTATAGGCAGATAAGTTTTGATCAACGACGATATCGGCCTGCCGAATCGTGTTAAACCCTCCGCAAGTCATTCCGTGATGGTCGCCGGTAATCTCCATCTTCGCGCCATTGAAATCCAGATCAACGCCGCGCGGCAGATGAATTGTGTCCGCTTCGGCGTAGTTTTCGTCTTCGAGTAATTTGATAGACCCGCCGTCTGAAGCGGCGGTGTCGATGGTTGACTGTAGATTCCCCGGTTCGGGATACAAATTATCGTTCACCGAGGAGGGCCGAATCGGTCGCCGATTCAGTGAGAGGTCGGTATTTCGAGCCAGATCGTTTGGGTTTTGTGGTGCGTTAATTGCCTCTGCCGACCCGTCGTCGTTTAGTTGGAGTGCCCGGTTACCTGCCGGTGAGACGAGTTCCGCCGTTCCATCTTCGTTATTAACAATACGCCAGCCGCCGCTTCCGAGTTCTATTGTCTTAGCCATAGCTATGAGTCCAGAAATTTTATCACGTTACCGAAAACGAATTATCCGTTATTGCCAATCACGGCGTTCGGAGCGTCCGTATACAGTGAATCGTCGAATTTGTTGCCCGTGACCACGCATGGTGCGTCGTTGATGGCCCCGTTATTGCCCTCAAAACTAGTGACGTAGTTCCCGGTAACTGTACATGGAGTTCCGGCGCTGATCACTAAACCGTTAATCATCGCACCCCCACTATTCGTGGCGTTCGGGTCGCCTCGAACCGTATTGCCCGTAACGGTAATCGTGCCGGTGCCACCCGCGCCAGTCTGTGAGTTGACGAAGATACCTCCGCCAGAGCCATCCCCGGTTTCTGCGCGGACGGTATTATTGGCGATGATCCCGGATTGACCGCCTTCCTCCACGAGGAACGCCCACCACATGCCGGATTCATTCGTGGTTCGGGTGCCGTATCTCCCTTGGACCGTGTTGTTTACAAGCGAGAATCGTCGGACTTTATAGCCGCTATCGGTAGTCGAATCAACGAAAAATACGTCGCCGGTACGTGTCGCATCCAGCGGGCGAACGATATTGCCCCGGATATTCAGATTCGTGAGCTGACCGCCGCGGGCTTCGATTGCGACCGCGCCCGTATCGAATTGACCCCCACCGCCAAACCGACAGTCTGTCACCCATACGTCGGAGGTATAGCTTAACTCGACCGGGTTGCGTTCACCCGCGTTCTGTATTGTAATATTTTTGATACGAAGATTCTCGTATGATCCGGACCCTTGTACGTCGCCCACGCCGCGATACGAGGGGGTCCCTTGATTGGCTGCATTTACGTCGATTGTGCCGGGGCCGTCCACGGTGATATTGTTTCCGAGTGTTTGGACGAAACACCGGAATGTCTGAACATTCGAGGAGTCGGCCTGTCGGAGAGTTGCATTTTGCTGAATATGCAGGTGGTCGTTGTCTCCCAGTATCACCGGGTCGTTCGCATTAATCGTTGTCCCGGTTGGTATGATAACGGTGTTTCCTGCCCCGATGGCGGCAAACAATTCCGCTTCGGTTTTGACGTAAATGTTCTTATCATTTATCCGTTTGAGCTGAATATCGTCTGTATCGATAGAGCCATCATCTTGAAGCGAGAGTGCGGAATTCCCGCTTGGTGAGAGGTAATCTGCCGTGCCGTCGTTATTATCTTTGATTCGCCAGCCGCCGGTACCGAGTTGGATTTCTCTTGCCATCGTTATATAATAAAATAACCTTTTTGAACTCCCTACGCCCGCGTAATCGTCAAGTATGTCTTTTTCTCGTTGCCGAGGACATCACACGCATTATCTGTGTTCTGGAAATCCAGCGTGATCGTGTCCCCCGCGTCGAGGTTGATGAGACGTGTTGGAATTGGAATTGTCTCATACGCCCCACCTGCCGACTGCATATCGACCTGCACACTCCGTGACTCCGACGTGAGATATCCAATCACTCGGTCGCCTGCAGTCGCGTTGATATAGCCGATACTTCCAGCAACCTCGTACTCCCCATCTACCGGTGCAGTGAACACACCGGACCCTTCATTGAAGTCGTTCAGCTCATCGACGTTAGTCCCATCTAATGGGATCGTCTTCTTCGTGCCTGCTGGGCAATCTAGGTTCGCGGTGAGGTAAGCATCCACCTTGGTATTTGAGAGCGACTGCGGCCCCCACATTTTGTGATTCGCTTCGTCAATGACCGTTCCGTTGCCAACAACCACGTTATCCAACGGAGATTCTCCGCCGTTGCAATTTGGCGGCATCGCCGTCGCACTATCAAAGTGAATATCACCAGAGGCAGCCACGCAAAACCATCGATCCAGTGTTCCCGACCAGCTCGTGATATCACCACAGTACATTCTCCCGCCGCGTTTGACCGAGAGAGCCATCATCCGGCCGGCCCCTACGTCGATATCACCACTGACCTTCCCGATTGAGCTGTAAAACTTGATGCAGATATCATCTGGATTCCCTGTGTCCTCGAAGGAGATGTTTCGAACACGCGGACGGCAGGATTCGAGGATGATTCCGGACCCCTCGTTATTCCCCTGCCAAATGTCAGTTACGTTGAGATTTATGAGAGATGGGGCATTTACTCCGCTACAATCTTTTGCATGGACACCTTCTACGTCGGCGTATCCTCCCTCTCCAGAGACAATAACCGCGCCGACCTCATGAGCGTCATCATAGTGCCCTGCCAAATAGGGAGGGATGAAAATCTGCCCATAATTTGTTCCATCAGGGACAAGATGTATCTCGGTTTTGTGCCGGACGTAGATTGGAATTCGCTTCATCGCTTCATCGTACGTCCGAAGTGGGTTCGCCTCACTCCCGTCATTGGAATCGTCGCCATTTGCACCCGACACGAAGATATCCTCTACACCGTTTCCAATCAGAGGACGGGTATCTGGCCCGGAGTCTGCACTTGACCCGACCATAGCCTCATCAAGCGTCCCTAACGAGGTCGTAAGCGAATCCATCGAAACCCCTGCCGGGAGGTCTTTTGGGCGAACCGAAAATATCGTCTTTCCACTCGGACGATGATAGGCCGTCAGTGTCTCGTTTCCACTTTCGTCGGTGTCCCGTCCAAAGTCAAACTCGCCTAATTGTACTGTCTGTGGCATGCTATGTGTAAATCTCGTTGAAAATCAAATCTGCGTTACTGATGTGCCGATACAACACCGCTCACACCGCTATCTGTGGATCTGCAACCGCCCGCCCGCCGCTTAGACTACTGTAAAAGTACCTTCAACAACGAGCGTCCCATCAACGACATATTCCCCGCTCACGACCGCCGAGTGGCCCTCAGGAACGGTCCGGGTTTCGCCCGTCTCGATAGACTGCTTTTCAATCGCAAAGTTCGATTGCGATTCGTCTGCCTCCACCGTGTTCGACGAGACAGTGTCGGTGTCTACCTCACCGAGAGACATTTGTGCGGTCGGGTTTTGCGTGTCCGCGACAACCGTCCCGATGAGATCTGATTGGGTAAGACCATTTTGGAAGTCGAAATTGCCCTCACTGATCGCTTGGTTGTACTTTACCTGCAATTCAGATTGGCAGAAGTCTTCTGCTCGAACCCAGAGATAATACTCATTCTGGGGTTCTCCATTCCGCGTCGATCCAGTCGCGTCCGTTTCCGTAACAAGAAGGTCAACAAGATTGCCCGGTCCCTGTCCAGATCCGTATTCAATTGCTTGCAGATCGTAGTGAGAAGTCCGGACTGCACCGAACACCCGGACCATCCGAGTCTCCTCCCCACCATTATCTGTCGCAAAGAACAATTGAGCGTCGAACCGTCCCTGTTCCATCTGGTCGCCGGAGCTTATCTTTGCGATTTTGTAATACTCGACACCAGACGAGGAATCAATTACGAACGACCGAGTCCGGTTGACGTGCTTCTCCATCTCGCTATCGAATCGGTCCTGGAACTCGCCTTCCTGTACCGGGTCGAACGAGAGATCATCCGTCGACCACGGTGCAGACCCGCCGACCGCGGATTGTGCCTCTGAATCGGAATACCGAGTGTGGTGGGCGTCCCCATCATTCTCGTGAGAATTGAGCTCCGACTGTGTTGTTGGATCGAATCCGAGATCTCCTGTCGAGATGGAGCCGTCTGCGATATGGGAACTATCGACCGCGCCAGCGGAATCTTCGATAGCTCCCGATTGAGCGGCAGTCACGTTGTGTGGATTCGACGTGTCATCGGTGTGGGCGGTGAGTTCCGACCGACTGACCGCCTTCACGGTGTTATGGTCGTACTCATCAGTTCGGAACCCTATCGGACTATATTCGTCTTCGCCGCCGCCGTTCGTGCGCAAATAGAACGGTGCGTCCGCGACAAATAAGAACGGCGTGTTTGTCGAAAGCGTCCCGCTCCCTCCGCTTTGCGAGCCAACTTCGACCATTCGTGGGTTCTCCCGCGAGGCGTCGGTAAAGTCATGGGTGTCGTATTCGACCCACGACCCACCAGAACGCTCGTAAACCGTGATAGTACATCCTTCAATTGCACCGAGCGCGTAGTCTGTTAGATCGTGTGGCAGGATATAGAGATCGCCGAGTGCCTTTACCGGCGTTCCCATCTCGGCGTCAGTCCCACTCCCATCAGCGATTTGTGTCGAAGAGAACGGCTCGTCAGAGTACCAGTAGGGATTCGATCCGTCTATCGTCGAATCGCTACTACCTGGCCGTGCCGATACACGGTTTTTCGACATCGTATGCATTACCTCTCGCGATGCTGGTGGGAGACATAATCCGTCATCATTCGAACCACCGGTTTTGGCAGCGAGAATAGGCGCGTCGGAATACAGCCGGAAATTGCCCGTTGTCGGTACCGCGACCAACTCGACTGTCCCGGGTTGTACCGTCACGGTATCCGTTGGTGTCCCGCCGGTATCGGGTGAAGTATCGACGTAGATTTCTACGTCGGCAGGCGCGTACGGCGAGTAGAGGAATATCTCGGTAGGTGCATCCCGATTCGTATGGAATGAGAACGTATCCCCGAGATACGACAGCGATGGGACTGGATAATCAAGCGATGCGTAGTTGATTGCTGCCGGTTTATCCGCCCATATTCGATCTCCTGGGACGACATCATTGAACGAACCGCTCTCTATATCCTCAGCATGGTAGTAGAATTCGCCATTTTTGTAGAATGTCGTATCTGGTAAGACGGTTGCGTAATTATGGGTCTGGTCTTCCATAATCACGCGGACCTGCGCCATTCCACGGCCCTGCGACTCGTTTACGTCATCGCTGGATTCGGTCGCGTAGGTTGTGTGCGATTTTCCTGTCGTGAGCGTATCGGCCGTGACCGGTCCCGTGACGTCCGCACTCGCCGCATTGAGCGCGTCAACACCAATATTACCACTAACTGTAAGGTTCCCATTTGGAACGGTTACATCGCCATATTTTGTTGTGAGGTCCGTGATGAGACTTGACCCATCATAGGAGTGAATGGAGGCACCATTTCGGCCACGTAGTTCGATTACGTCTGTGGCACCGGGTTGATAGAGGCCGTTATGCTCAATATCAAATTCAATATGATTTCCTTCACTGAATCGAATCGGACCGTTTAGTTGGTTATCAATCGAACGCGCCTGTTCTAACGACACAGAATGCGGATTATCAGTTGCAGACGTATGCGAGGAGAGCGCCGACTGCGCTTCGCTATCTGTATAGCGTGAGTGATGCGCGTCGGCCGTTCCCGCGTGCGTAGTGAGCTCGGCTTGGGTCGTCGGGTCGAAAGAGAGATTCGATTGGTCAACCGTTCCCGCGGCGTCAGCAAGTGCGCCGACTTGACTCGAAGTAACGTTATGCGGGTTCGTGGTATCCCCGGTATGAGAGGTGAGCTCAGACTGGGTCGCCGGGTTGAACGAGAGCTCACCAGTGCCAATAGACCCATCCGCGAGGTGCGACGCCGTGACCGTTCCAGCAGCGTCCGCAATCGCACCGACCTGCCCTGATGTCACATCGTGTGGGTTCGTCATATCGCTCGTATGGGCGTCAATCTCGGCTTGGGTCCCGATATCAACCCAATCAACACCCCCGGTTCCGTCGGCGACCGCCGCCTGCCCGGTTGCCGTCGCAGTACTGGACACAAGGTCCGCAACGTCCACCGAACCAGTTACCGCATTCCTCGCTTCGCCTGCGCTAAACCGTGAGTGGTGAGCGTCCGCGGTCCCCTCGTGGCTGTTCAACTCGCTTTGAGAGGCCGGGTCAAACGACAGGTCAGCCGTCGTAATCGTTCCGTCCGCGAGGTGCGAGCTCGTGACGGTTCCTGTCCCGTCAGCGATTGCTCCAACCTGACTTGCCGTGACACTGTGCGGATTATTCGTCGCAGAAGTGTGACCCGAAAGGGCACTTTGAGCTTCTGAATCAGTGTATCGGGTGTGGTGATCGTTCGAACTTACATTCGTCAGATCGTCATGGGACCCACTGAATTGTGTATTGGTGTCTGTCGAATCGATTGTAACCGTCCCATCACCGTCATCAGTAACAGAGAGATTTGACCCGAAGTTGATTCCGCCGGTCTCCGAATAGATTTGAGTCGTATTATCGGAGATCGCAACAGGGGTTGTCTTCGTGTGATGATCATTCGAACTAACACTCGTCAGATCATCGTGAGATCCCGTGAAGTAGTTATGAGACGCCGTGCTTCCGTGATCCGAATCCGCATTGATCGCTGAAACCGCTTCGGAGTTAGAATAACGACTGTGATGTGCATCCGTATCGCTCTCGTGGCTGTTGAGCTCGGACTGTGTCGTTGGGTCAAACGAAAGGTTTGATTGGTCAACACTCCCAGAGGTGTCTGCAAGAGCACCGGCTTGTGCTGCAGTGACGTTGTGTGGATTATCAGTCGCGTTCGTATGTCCCGAGAGGGCACTTTGTGCTTCAGAATCCGTATATCGACTGTGATGAGCATTGGGATCGCCCGTGTGCGAATCGAAGTCTGCCTTCGTCGCGTAAGGGAGTGACTGATGGTCAAATTCCGACATTCGGAAGCCAACCGCCGTATATTCGCCTGCATTGTTATCGTTCAACCGGAGGGCGAACGGCGCTTTCCCGAGGAATAAGACCGGACCAGTTGCAACAATCTCCGTGCTTGAGCCGTCTTTCGAACCGACTGAGGTCATTTTGGGATTATCTCTGGATGCACTCGAATGGTCATGCCGATTTGCCTGAGACCATTCACCAGCGCTCGAATCCCACTCATAGACGCCAATGATATTTGGTTCGACAGAGACAATCCCGTAATCCTGCACGTCATGGGTGACAACGTACGCATCGCCACATAGACGGTACGGTGTCCCCATCTCGGCGTCATGCCCTGCCCCGTCAGCAATTTGGGTCGTCGAGACGCGGTCACCATCGTTCGAGTAGTAATATATCCCTCCTACCTGGGGGACTCCTCCCCCTTCCATCGCATTTGCATTTTCGGCAAATGCATGAAGGACCTCACGTGAGGCAGGAGGAACTAATATTTTATCATCCGAAGCATACTTCTGGATGAGGACCGGTGAGTCACTCACAAATCGATGGACTCCTTCCTGATCTAGAGTGACCGTAATGAAGTCTTCTTGATTAACTGAATGACTACTTGTCCTCGAACCAGTTACCGCAGTGTTATAGTAGTAGTCTATATTTGCCGGCCCAAATGGTGCGTAGATCTTAACATCGTGAGGCTCGCTCCGTGTTGACTGGAAGATGTGTTCTTGACCAGCCCACGAGACAGGAGGTAGGACAAAGTCATTTGAATTTTGGTATAACGCTGTCGGTCGGTCTGCGGTGATCATATCACCAATCGAGGCAGAGAACGATCCTGAATCGCCAGCATTTGCAGTAGCGACTTTCGAACCATTTCTGTAGATCGTCGTCGAATCGAACATCGCCCCGAAGGAGACGGTCCCAGACTGCAGAACAATCCGATCATGTCGAAGACCATTTGCCCCGACCTCAAATGCGTCATCAGATGTATTGGTGACATAACCATCGACGAAGTAGTCACCCTCAATACGGCCCATGTGAGCTGACTCAATGGCGGATATCGCCTCTCCATCAGAATAACGTGCATGGTGAGCGCTGTTATTGCTTTGATGGCTACTCAGTTCTGCTTCTGTTGCCGTATCGAATCCCAGATGTGACTGGTCGACAGAGCCAGCCGAATCGGCAATTGCACCCGCCTGGGCCGCCGTAACACTGTGCGGATTATTGGTCGCGGACGTATGGCTATTGAGCTCGCTCTGTGTCGCTGGATTAAACCCGAGCTCGGGAATCCCGACCGCGCCAGTTGTGATATGATTTGTCTGTACCGTATTGTCGGCATCCGAAATCGCGCCGACTTGCGCCGCCGTGACACTGTGCGGATTGTTCGTCGCGGAGGTGTGTCCGCTCAGCGCCGATTGCGCTTCGGAGTCGGTGTAACGTGTGTGGTGCGCGTCCGCAACCCCGGAGTGCGAATTCAGCTCGCTTTCCGTAACCGGGTCAAATGAGAGGTCGCTCACCGCCCACGGTGCCGACCCGCCGACCGCCGCCGTCGCTTCCGAATCGGAGTAGCGCGAGTGGTGAGCATTGCCGTCGTTTTCGTGCGTATCCAGTTCGGCTTGCGTTGCGATATCGAACGAGAGATTCGACTCGTCAACCGATCCATTACTATCCGGGAGCGCGCCGGCCTGTCCCGCTGTAACGTTGTGCGGGTTCGATGTATCGGAAGTGTGTGAGGTGAGATCTGGTTGGCGGGCGATTTCCTCGCCGAACACTTCCGCGGTGTTTCCGTTCGTGTCCAACCGAAGGGCCTCTTGCCACTGTGCGGGTGCACCAGCGTCGCCTTCTTGTCCGGGTGCGAGACTGAGCTTCGCATTCCCACCATCGAGGTTGAGCCACGAGGCACCCTCGTTCGCGGTGAGGATGTTCTGGGTTCCGGGTTCAACGTTCCAGTAGATATGCCCTCTGCCGTGTCCGTCCTGTACGGACATGGAAAAGTCGCTCGTACTTCCCTCTGCGACGAGAGGGGTTTCTGAAGTTGAGCGAATCGTTCCCGAGGTAGTATCAGGTTGGTCCGACCGGAGGAATTGGTCGGCATTTAACCCATCAACGGTCGCCGCGTCGCCGCTAATATCGGTCGCAATTGTTCCGGCCGATTCGACCGCGACCACCGCTTCGCTATCGGAGTATCTCGAGTGGTGGGCGTCTGTTACCCCGCTGTGCGTATTTAACTCGCCTTCCGTAACCGGATCAAATGTCAGATCACCAGGCGACCACGGGGCCGTTCCACCAACGGCCGCGACAGCTTCGGAATCTAAATAGCGAGCGTGGTGATCATCACTCGAGACATCGGTCAGATCGTCGTGAGATTCAGAGAAGTAGTTATGAGACGCCGTACTTCCGTGGTCTGCGTCTGCATTAATTGCTGAAATTGCTTCTGAGTCCGTGTATTTCGCGTGGTGGGCATCCGAATCCCCTTCATGTGAATTTAGCTCGGATTGAGTTGCCGGATCGAAGGACAAGTCACCAGGAGACCACGGCGCAGATCCACCGACAGCCGACCGTGCTTCCGAATCCGTATACTTCGCGTGGTGTGCATCAGTAGTTCCCGTATGATTCGAAAGTTCTGACTGTGTAGCAGGGTCGAACGAGAGGTGTGTTTGATCAACAGAACCGGCAGCGTCTGCAATAGCACCAACCTGACCCGAGGTCACACTGTGCGGATTGTTCGTTGCACTCGTGTGTCCAGACAGGGCACTTCGGGCTTCGCTGTCCGTGTAGCGGCTGTGGTGATCATCACTCGAAACATTCGTCAGATCATCGTGAGAGCCACTGAATTGGGTATTCGTGTCTGTGGACTCTATCGTAACGGTCCCATCGCCATCATCCGTGACCGAAAGATTCGATCCAAAATTGAGTCCTCCTGTCTCGGGATATATTTCTGTCGCATCATCGGAGATCGCGACTGGCGTCGTCTTTGTGTGGTGGTCATCCGAACTGACTCCCGAAAGATCATCGTGAGACCCAGAGAAGTAATTGTGCGAGGCAGAACTTCCGTGGTCTGCGTCTGCATTGATTGCCGAGATTGCCTCTGAGTCCGTGTATTTCGCGTGGTGAGCATCCGAATCGCCCTCATGCGAATTTAGCTCGGATTGGGTTGCGGGGTCGAATCCGAGATCAGTAAGAGCGAGAGTTCCGTCGGCGATGTGGTCACTCGTGACCGCACCAGTTGAGTCTGCAATCGCCCCTGTTTGGGCTGCAGTTACATTGTGCGGGTTATTCGTATTCGACGTATGAGCGTCGATCTCTGCTTGCGTTCCAATATCGACCCAATCTACTCCTCCAGAACCATTCGCCACTGCCGCTTGACCGGTCGATGAAGCAGAGGAAGACGTGAGGGAAGCAACATCAACAGTTCCTTCGACTGCAGAAATCGCTTCCGAATCAGCATATCGACTGTGGTGATCGTCGGCACTAACACCACTGATAGCGTCGTGATTGATCGAAGCCTCATCTACCGATATCCCTGGCGAGGAATCATCATACGTGAGGAGCGGGCCAAGAATACTCCCAACTGCGTCCTGTGCTTCTTCATCACTGTAGCGACTATGATGAGCGCTATTATCGCTGGAGTGTGTGGCAAGCTCACTTTGAGTTGCCGTATCGAAGTTTAGATGAGACTGGTCGACAGAGCCAGCCGAATCGGTAATTGCACCCGTCTGACCCGCGGTAACCTCGTGTGGATTTGTGGTGTCGCTCGTATGTCCAGTGAGGGCTGCTTGAGCTTCGCTATCAGTGTATCGTGAGTGGTGGTCATCACTCGAGACGTCGGTCAGATCGTCGTGAGATTCAGAGAAGTAGTTATGAGACGCCGTACTTCCGTGGTCTACGTCTGCATTAATCGCTGAAATTGCTTCTGAGTCCGTGTATTTCGCGTGGTGGGCGTCCGAAACCCCTTCATGTGAATTTAGCTCGGACTGGGTTGCGGGGTCGAACCCGAGATCAGTAAGAGCGAGAGTTCCGTCGACAATGTGGTCACTCGTAACCGTACCCGCACTGTCTGGTATGCTTCCCGTCTGGGCTGCAGTTACATCGTGCGGATTGCTAGTATCAGATGTATGTGCGTCGATCTCTGCTTGCGTTCCAATATCGACCCAATCTACACCCCCGGAATCATTCGCAACTGCTGCTTGACCAACGGAGGACGCGGTAGACGAAGTGAGTGTTGCAACGTCTACGGTACCTTCAACCGCAGCCACCGCTTCAGAATCGTTGTATCGCGCATGGTGTGCACTTGCATCACTCGCATGGGTATCAAGTTCAGATTGCGTTGCTGGATCGAAGGTCAGATCACCAGTGCCGTGGGAGTGGCTAGCGTCTGCAAACGCGGAGCTATTTTCTCCGTCAAGAGTCCCAGCATCAAGTGACCCCTCATCAGCAGTGGTAAGAACATCAGAACCACCTTTGGAGAGGCCGGTTGGGAATTCGACACCTGAAGACGAGTATTCTGCAAGGGTTGTCCCAGTGCTATCGGTTACAAGGAGATTGCCCGACGCCGAATCGTATGAGTATCGGTAATCCCTGTCCGTTCCATAGGAGAAAAAGTGATCATCGTGGATTCGTGAGTCCCCACGGATGTCGAACCCATCCTGGAAAGTGAAGAGACCGCCACTGAAATCCAACACTTTGCCAGAATCAGCAGTCCGTATCTGCGTACCTTGGATAACGATACTGTTTCCGGTTCCATCTCCCCATGCTGTCTCTCCAGTAAAGTTCCAATTTCCAGAGACCGTCTCATCATCTGGAAGCGCTGCATAGACGCTGGAATCACGGTTGCCAAGCGAATAAGCATTGACTCGCTCACTCTTTTGCCAGAAGGCGTCGCTATCTAACCCGTCTAGAGTTTCCGCATCTCCTCCATCGATAGTGTCGGTTGAATCGATTGTAACCGTTCCATCACCATCGTCGGTGACAGAGAGGTTATCTCCGAAGTTTATTCCACCCGTTTCTGAATGGACTGGAGTGGAATCGTCAGAGATCCCGACTGGTGTCGTCTTCGTGTGATGGTCATCACTTGCAACGTTGAATAGATCGTTATGAGACCCCGAGAAGTAGTTGTGTGACGCCGACGTAGCGTGGTCTGGATCCGAGTTGATGGCGGAAACTGCCTCGGTGTCCGAATATCGTGTGTGGTGGTCGTCGCTCGCGATATTCGTGAGATCCGTATGCGATCCGGAGAAATAGTCATGCGATGCTGTGCTTCCGTGGTCAGCATCGGCATTGATTGCCGAAATTGCCTCTGAATCTGTGTACCGATTATGGTGGTCATCACTTGAAACGTCGGTCAAGTCGTCGTGGGAACCACTAAACTGGGTGTCCGTTGACGCAATCGTGACACTGTCATCCCCGTCATCGACGACACTGAGATTATCTGTGAAATTGATATCAGTGACGTTCTTTACAACATTCACACCGTCGTCACTGATATTGGCACGAGTATCAGATCCACCAAATCCGGTGTACTCGACAGTTACCCTCCCATTGCCTTCGTTTGCAACGGAGAGGTCCTGGCCAAAGTTGATATCAGAAACGTCCCGACCGACCCGAACACCAGAGTCAGAAACATTCGTATGCGTATCGGACGCCGCTGTTGCACTGATTTTTGCCGTGCCATCGGCAACCGATACTTTGAGACCGTCTCCAAAGTCGAGGACATCTGGATCTGGGAGAAGGCTAGATCCATTGTTGAAGACGCTGACATGCGTATTGACCGAGTCCTCGGTATACTCCTTCACCCACTGGCGAGTTGCAATCTCTGCAGGAACAAGGCCTTGTAACGAGCCTGCGTCAAGGCTTCCTTCGTCAGCAGTCGTTAGAACACGATTGCTATCGACAAATGCAGTGTCGGCTCGTATGGACTCGGATTCTAGTGCCGTCGTATGAGCTGTCTTGGTTTCTGGATCAATCGACAGAATTGGGCCGCCAGTCTCCCCTTCCCCAATGACAAACCGATCGAGCTCGCTCGAATAGTATTCGACAACCTCTTTGTTCGTGCCAAAATAGAGATGGTAGTTGTCCGAGAAAATAGGCTCGAAATTATCGAGGCCAGTGATCCGCTCTGCATGCCCTTTCTCAAGCGCTTGTTCAACTCGGTCTGTATATCTAACCGTAATTGGTGCGGACGTGTCTGGCCAGCGTCCGGCAAGATACCGGCGCTTCGGGATAATCGTTACAACGTCGGGTTTGTCGTCTGAGTTATGAGACATTTAGGTATTCAGATATGAATCTGTGTTCAAAAATAGTTAGAAGCTCGTCGATTGTAGACAATCGGTCTTCTGGCGATATGTCTTCGCAGTATCCAGGCCCCTATCTGAATGGGAGATCACCATTTGATAGGGATAGGATATCTTGTCGAGCCTTACTTTCGATGTTTCTTTGCGACACGGATCGCTTCTGGTCCGAGTGCGACTGCTGCAAACGCATAGAGCCACGTTTGTACGCCATTCCACGCTTCAGGCGATACTTTGACCTGAGGGAGAACATACGCCATAATAATCGCGCCGACGATTAGGAGCGAGACCAGCTCTTTTGCTTGCTGCCAATCGTCGAATGAGAGTCGTTTCTTTGTTTCCATCACATTAGTTTCGCTGTTTTCATTCATTGTAGAAGGTGCCTCTGGTTCATCGGAAGAGACAGAGGAGGTGTCGCTTTTAGATTGATCAGAAGTAGACGATTCACTTTCCTCAACTAGAGTCTGTGATGAGTCCAGACTCAAATTACCGTCCGAGATTGAATCTTCATCCGTTGTTTCTGAGTCGCTATCGCTACTCCAGAAGGTATTATTATTTCCCATCTTTTAATCACCGGCTGACATTCCCACGTCGGAATTCGCACCAATCATCGACTTTTGTGGTTCCGCAGTTGCGGAAGTTCAACGCCATTCCGTACACGTCAAAGTTCGATCTCTTTACTTCGACTTTGTCGGCATTTTCGAAATGGATCCCGCGTCGTTTATCGCCGCTCGTTGTATATTCGATATTCTTGAGAAGGACATTATCCCTCTTGATCCGCGAGGTGAAGTAATCATTGCCGCCGTCTTTCTTCCCATCAGGATCATCATTCGTATCATTGACGATCAAGCCATCAATGATGAATTTTCCTCCATCGAAGTGAGCATTGATTATATCTCCGTTGCCCTCGTTGTCTACCTTGATGTTCCTGAAGCGCTCTGTGATGTTCCCCTTACTATCACGAATCAATTTGTTTTGGCCAGATTTGCGCTTGATGTAGATATCCTCGAAGAGCCCACCTCCCTGTGCCCACAATGCACAGGCACCATTGAAGGGCATCTGATCCATATCGAGGAGGACCTTCGATCCCCTGCAGGTGTCTCCATCATCGATGCGGAAACTATTGAGACCGTTATTTCGAGCTATGCAATTCTCAAGATGGACATTTCCTCCGGTAGAATGTCGGTAGACATAATATCCATTATTTGGAAATTCAGAGACATACGAATTCTTGATCCGGAGAAGGCCGCTATGATGATTCCTGACGATATTGAGTCCAATATATTCGTCCATGAGCTCTTCCCGATGCTGGTATTGACCTCCAAAAGGCATGTCCAATCGGTTGATCTCTCCACGTCCCGTTTCACGCGTTACTCCAAATATCGTGGAGCTGAGTGGGAATTTACCAGCACTTCGTTTCCCAAACACACGGACGTTTTTTATGTCCATCCCATACCGAGCGAGTGCCCAGATTGGAGGCTGGCCAACTCCGTCTTTCCGGATGTCGAAATTTATCCCCTCAAATTTGAGGTGGTTGCCGGGTTCTTTGTTTCCACTAGAATCATATCCGAAATTGAATATCGGATTATCCCACTTATCCTCCACTAGGAATGTCGGCTTCCCCTTGCCGATGAATTCCAAACTTTCTCCCCAATCATACGCTTTGAAGGGTTTGCTGAGGCGGTACGTGCCCGGATGGAAGACATATCTGGTCTGGTCGCTATCCTCATGCTCATTGAGATATTTGTCGATTGGTTCATGTCCAGAGGTATCTGCACCTTTAGCTCGGACATCTACAATATTTACTTTGTCAGTAGACATAATTGTTGAATAAGAGAATGGTCTAAAATCGATGCGTCAAAAGAATCTTCTGAAGGGGGTGGTAGTTTTCCAAAGAGAACCATATGAATATATTCCATGGACGAACTATCCAGTTCGTCTGGTCACGGGAGACGCTGGATCGTATCTATATGATGATGGTCTTTCGTAGAAGTGTAAATGGCAATATTATGATTGTCTGAATAATCGTGGGTGACCGGAGCAGTCACGTAGCTTTGTTTTAACGATGTCCCCTCTCCTGTATCGGTCTTGACCTCAAACCTGTCATCAGACCTCCCTTTGACTCTGGTCCGCAACCATTCACCGTGATCGTAGCTGAAGATGTCGTCTCCTGTCGAATCTCCATTTGGAGGGTCTACATAGCGGGAGCCACCACTATACCGCTCTTCGAATTCCATATGCACTTTCCCATCTGGAGTTGTATCATAAGTGGGAGAGAGCGCATACGCTTCGTCGAAGTTATTTCCGGGTGTGTTGATACACCAGGACACTTCGAATTGGTAATGAGTTGATATCGGCTTCCACCAAAACATCCATTCCCCTTCTTTCGGTGGTGTATGTGGTAAGTCGACAGAACGCATGAACCCAGCGGGGCCATCGACACCATCTAGATCAAGACCATATTCACCATCATGTGCAGCAGCTCTCGTAGCATTTGCATAGATCGGATTATCTTGATCATAGATGACCCAGCCATCGACATTACCGTCGTTGAAGCTGTCGATTATCTTTCGGATTGAAGTAGAGGATTCCCATCTCGTCCCGGTATCATCCTCGACAACAAACGATGGGCGGTCTCCTTCGCCCATCGGAACCATCTTCATGAATCCTCTCGTTCCGTCGTCCGATTCGGCCACGAAATACGGAGGGGAGACATCAGATTTCTCAAAAAGAGGTATCTGGAAATCCCCCCAGTAACCAACAACAGTCATGTTATGGATCTCAGTTCTTCACGAAATAACAGGCACCAGGTCCGATTTGTCCTGGATCACTACTATACACGGGTGTCTGAACTGCCCGTGAATTGGAACAATCGATAGTTTTCGATTCAGTATCTGCTCTCAGCAATTCTTCTTCAGTCTCCTCGATTTCGAGATTGAGTGAGTTGGGCCCAGTACGGTAGACGATATCTATACCTTTATTGTCGGGTAGCTCAGGTCCACGTCCAAACGTGATTCGATGGGGACCATTACTCTCACCAATTTGGAGTGTTCGAATGAATCCCCCCATGAGAATGTCGCCATCTACACGGCCTCCAGAATTGTGTAGCCAGACATCCTCAACAGATTCTGCAGGGATTTGTCCTTCACTAGAATCCCAAAGAGTTTGATCCTCTGTCGTGAGATCACCAGCACCAATGTCTAGGGATCCACCAACGACGGAGATCCCATTGCGTGCCTCTATTTCGGTATTGAATGCCGGGAACGAGGACCATTCGTTTTTGATTGGTGCGAGCTCAAATCGGGTTTTTCCATACTGATCTTCGAGACGGAAGCCAGCGTCCTCGTAGAGCGTATATTCCCCTCCAAGAGTGTCGATACTGATTTGGGTAGGTTCGATATTCGGTCCATTTGATTCGACATCGATGAAATGAGATTCATCAGTGATCTCAAAATCTATTGATGTGAAGAATGAAAGTGTCGTCGAGGAATTGGATCCAAGTGTGATCGATTCTATGTCAAAGTCGATCAGCTCTCCCGACGTATCTCCGCCCCGGTATAGAGATACAGTCACATCTTCCGAACGTTCTGACGTTGCAGTGTTCAGGACCGTGACGGAAACTTCCGTTAGTATGTCGATTTCTTCGGATCCAGAGAAGATGAAGGAATCTGGAGATGACGTCTTTTGAAGCGTCTTTGATGGATTGTAACCGACAGAAAGACCATCTAAATTGAGTGGATCACCACTACCAGCTTCGTGTTGGTCTGAATGAGAACCGATAGACTGGCTCAAATTCTTGATGTCAGTGGTGATCGCCCACATGAAGTAATTATCATACTCTGCTATCGGTCGGAGACCGCCCCCATATACTTCATCGCCTTCTTGGGGTTTGATACCTGTATCTGACCAGACATAGCTCTCGCGGTCGATTAGTTCTGCCATAGAGATTGTAAAAAGGTGTGTTTTTACTGGCTATTCGTTCCGTCTACGACCTGGTATTGGTCGTCTTCCAAGGGATCTTTTTCAGAGTCTTCTTGGAAGAGTTTCTCCATCCGAGACATCGTCTGTTGGACGTCCTGGGCAGCCAGCTTCGTCACTTCTTGTAGGTGAGCGAGTTTCTGATACGTTTGCTGATCGTTTTCCAGCTGGGTTTGCTGATTCTCTTTGCGCTCTTTGACCTTCTCGAGGAGGTCAGGTATCTCTCCGGGGAGAACTTGTGAAGAGATTCCGAAACCCCAGTTCCGGAGAACCGTGCGCTCTTCGTCTTCGTCCTGAATCGATTCGAGGTGCTCGATCAGATCATCTGATTGGTCAACGCCTACTTGGAGGCTATCTACGCGCTGTTCAACCTGGTTCAGCTGTTGGTTGATATTGTTATATTTTCCACGTAGCGTCTGATAGGCATTCCTCGCACATTCCGTATCAGACTCGCCCTCTGCTTCCCGGATGTGGCGGCGGGCTTCATCTTCCGCTTCTTCTTTGATTTGCTCCTCGTCTAGATTCGCCGAAGCCCCGTTTTGTTCTTCGTCAACCTCGGAGACGGATTCAGGAGCGTCCGAGAGATCTACTGTTGGCATCTCACTATTCGATTCAGCTTTCGGTTGCGTCTTAGATTGTTCAGTCATGAATTGAGCTCGCTAGTTAGATTTACTTTACCGAGATCAGATGAGGGTCCGATATTTGCCACCGACTCCAACTGGATTTCCATCGTCGCCCAACGTATCATAGCCTTTCTCTGGAACCGTGTTTCCATTCATAAACTCGGACTCAGTTCGGTGTTCGAAGCTACCTTGGGACGTCGCGACCATTCTGACCCCCGCCGCTTTGATTTCAGCGATGAATTCTCGGTAATCACTTACCGAAACCCCGGCCCGGTTTAATAAGTCGTCGGGAACAGACAACGTGAACCGAGCCGGTTCCGTGCTAAAGTCCTCGGAAACCTTTATCTGACCTTCGTCAGCGTCCAGTAAGATTGCACTAGTTTGTTTGATGTCTTCGATCGTTCCCGAGCTGATCAACCGACGCATACTCACCTTGAGCCGAGGGCGATAGTGCTCATCAGTCTCGTCAGTTCGTCGTGGAGTCTGTACGAATTTTCCGATCTTGTCTAATTCCTTACCGACTGCAGTATCTACAAACGAAGCGAACAGAGCGTCATTGCGAGCCTGAATGAAATCATCAAACTCACTAGCAAGAGTTTCGATAAGACCACGCCAAAGAGATATTTGCCCTTCACGTGTCTTCCCGGTGTTCCATACCGGCTTCATATGGTCTTCTAACCGTTCTGCTGGTGTGTCTGGGCCTTCCGGAGTTATTGTCTCCAGAACATCATCGTAGACGTCTTCCCATTCTGGATCTTCTCGTCTGGGGATTCCAGGGCCGTCATTATCTCCGTCTTCATCTCCATCACCGCCATCGCCCCAACCACCATCTCCATCATCTCCATCATCCCCACCGCCGATATCTCCGAGATTTTGACCACCACCAAGGCGCTGTTTCCCAAGATAGTTCGTTCCCAATATCCCGGTGCTTTTCGGTTCTGGTGGTATGATTTGACCACCAGCACCTAGGATTGAGTGACCTAGTAGATCTTCACCAAGGAGATCATCTTGAGGGTCTGACCCACCATCCGATTTCAAGAGATCTGGTAAGGTGCTTCGATGAAACTCAACGTCAGAATCTACATCTGATTGGGTTGATGGTGAATCATCTGTGTCGTCTGAGTTTTCAGTCATTGTGAGTTATTAGAAGATCCTTATCGCAGTCTCTACAATTGGCTGGAGGTGGTTCACGTGATATTCCCACTTTGTGTGAATTGAGAACCCGTGTTACTGATCGAGAGACTGGCTGCAGAAACATTGTTGTCGCGGATTGCTCCGTTCCCACCGTCCCATCTCATTTCACCACTCTCGATTGTGTTTCTCGTGAACCAACCCATCGTGTTGTTGTTTGCAACAGATACATCATCGACTGCAAATGTACATTCTCGGATATTGGTGGCACCTATGCCGTCAATATAGATCCCTCTCTGATTATTCCCATTCCCGTAGTCGGTTTCATAGCGCGTGTGTTTTAGCGTGATTGTTGCGTCATTGTTATCTCGAACACGAGCAGTGAATCCAGATCCACCGTCCTTATAGATATCACAATTGTCGAATACAAGATCCCCACTATGGTGGACGTTATCGAAGATATCACCAGATCCACTATCTTCGATCTGGCAGTCACGGAGGACTGTCTTGTATCCGGCAGTGCGAGAGTGTTGTATGAGCTTATTCGTCCCGCTCTCTCTGATTATTCTACAGTTTTCTACGACAACATCGCCGTGTTCGCCCCAGATAGCAGCACAGCCAGGTTTGCTTGAGTAATCGACGTTGTCTGCATCAATTTTTATGTAGCAGTTGTTTGCTTCATGTCCCTCTCCTAGTCGAATAGACGTGAGCCCGTTATCGATTGCAGTACACTGGTTAAGGATTACCTTTCCAGGATGTGCTTTTAGGTAGAACGCGTTGTTTATCCAGCCTTTCAGGGAGCAATTCTCATAGATGCACAGACCATTATTTATCCCACCACCACTGGCAATTCCAATGAATTCACCAGTTTGAGAGACAGAATCACTGGAGAGGTTATCGACTTCTTCACCCCCATAATTCGCCTCAAAATTGCGGACAACACACTTCCCATCTTCATCCTCTACGCCGAAGATGTGCGTAGAGATATTCCCGCCATCACCGTCGATATATGGTTGTGCACTTCGTTCCCCAATGGTACGGACGTTTTCGACAAGACCATACTCTCTGGTATGGAAGTAGATCGGTCGGCAGGAGACACCTCGCCCTTGAGAATCCGTCCCCGAGATATCGATGTCGATATTTTTGAGAACAGTATGTCTCCCTGGTGAACTGCCACCGTAATTGAACCCGAGGAACGGATTGTTCAGTGACTCCCCTACTTTAAACGTCGCATTGGGTTGGCCAATGATTTCTAAGGAATCATAGTCATTCCAGTCGTGAGATTGATTGAAGAGGTATACCCCACTCGGGAAAATCAACCGGGTATTGTTGTCGATTACACTATCAAGAAGATCATCACATGCTGTGGCACCAGTGTTGTCGGCCCCCTCGTCGATCATGTTGACGACATTGACAGTGGTTCCTGTTTGTCCAGACCCGCCTGATACAGAATCGACCCTCGTATCGACATAGCTTTTCGTAGCTGCTTCGTTCGAGTTTGTGGGTGTCGTCGAGATAGTCACCCGATCTGTCTCAATAGCCGACGGTTTGATCGTTTGACCAGCGTGGGTATGATCATTCAGAGCGTATTTTGCTCCATCGGCGGTTGTTAGAATTCGGTTTAATGCTCCTGCCTGGCTAACAACAAGATCGTAATCGTTCTCACCATATCGTTTAATAGCGAAAATGTCGTCGTTGACGTCACTATCATACTCGATCCAATGAGTTCCCGAATCATTGAATCCAGAGACAGCAGTCCTTTCAGCACCTAATGTGAGCGAACCAGAGAACGACCACTCACCAGAGACAGTTTCTGAAGATTCGGTATTCCCATATGCATTAAGGTCAGAGAGGCGAACAGCGTCTGAATCTGAATTTGGTTGTGAAGTAACCTTTATAGAATCTGCAGCCAAGCTGTTGAATTGCGCGTCGGGAAAACGATTGACCGAGTCACGTACCGTATTGTTCGCCAGATCAACCTCCCCAATTTTCAGAGATGGATTGATCGGCTGAGATTCTGTATCCCGTACCGAGAACGTGATGCTATTCGAGACGGCAGGATCAATGACAAGATAGATGTAATTGACAACACCCGGTGAGAGCGGTTGTGAAAGTGCACCATCACGTTGAGCAACATAGGACACACCATTCAGTGTTTTTGCTGGCGGTCCCCCCTCATCAGTGTGAGATACTGTTTGCGCTGCAGGGGCAGAGATGTATGCAACACCTTGTGAGATATCGACAGTGTCGTCATCAAAATCGGGTGTTAGTGAGTACCCAGTGAGGATGTAGTCTGTGTCATTTGGGGAATGAGCTAACTGTGCGAAATTTGCTGCGTCGTTCCAATCACGATTGCCAGAATCGACGCCGGTACCGGAATCTTGAGGAAAGAGACTAGAACTCATAGTTTGAAGATATTCTTTAGTTAGATTGGTTTACTGTGATACGTATTTTAGAGGCGTCTGTGACCCCGAGCTCCGTCTTGTCGAGATACATATCAGACGTCCGTTGGAGTGATTCAGATTGTCCGATTGTGACATCTGACCGGTTTACTCCTTCTACGTTCATCGAAGCAGCAAACACCTGGTCATAGATGATGTCGTTCCCAAGGCGACGACCGACAACGGAATCACCATTGGTTGTCGTCCCTCCGACATAATTGATGATGCGATCTTTTACCTGAGTCACACCATCTGCCGGGAAGGTGTCCAAAACATCCAAAGTGACATCAACATACACAGAAACGGAATCTCCACGGTCGAAGTACTCTTTGTACTCATCTCCGTCATCCGTCGTCCCGATTCCAAATTCATCTCCGTATGCTTGTATTCCTGCACTACGAGTATCAAGAATCGATTGTGCGATTTCATCGTCGTCGCCACCGATCGCTGTCACTCGGAAGCTCTTTTGAGGGAGACCACCCGATGAACGGTTATCGTTCATCGATGTATTCTCTTCAATCGCTGCCGTTGTGACCCCTTCTACGTTTGCTACATTAGCCCGAATTGCGAGTAGGGACGCACGACCACCAAGAGCGAGGGAATTGCGATAGCGCTCTTTGAGTTGATGATCGTTTTCACGATCACGGCCCAGCTGGAAATCATAATCCGTTCCGTCCTCCCGAACACCACTTGCACCAGTGGGTAGCGGATTGGTTACGGTTGGGACGCCAGCAATCCGGTCAACCATCTCGTTGATAGTTCCAGATCCGACATTGGTTTTCTCGCCCAGGTATTCTTTATCGACATCGGTCTCCCAGGGCTCGAGGGCTCGGATTGGGACATTAGTGACTGCAGACTCACCAGCAAGAAGAGTAGCAGATTCAGTCGTCCGAAATGGGATTGATGGCGAGGATTCTGTTGCACTAGTTGTAACGATGACTCCCTTTGGGATTGTTATATCCTCAGCGTTCTCCGATGGAGTCATGAACGTGACTTCACCAGTCGCGCCTCGGCGAGGTATCCTTGAGACACCAACAAGAGAGAGTATTCGGTCAATCTGGACGCCGACAGCGTCCGGGAAATAACTTGCATAGTAGGTCCCTTCAAGAGACTCCCAGAGATCTGCAAGTTCGATGGTTGCAATGTCGATGAGCTGACGTGGTGGCGAACCGGGTGCCAAATCAACTCGATCTCCAAATTTCGCTTCTGCGACTGTGAGGAGGCTCTCCTGGATATCTTCGATATATTTCCGACTAAAAGAGCCGTCTTCTTGAATTCCAAATTCAGTATCAGGCATAGATTTTCAAAAGTGTTAGAATAGGTGCAGAGGTTGTCTACCTGCCATTAACGGGGGCGAAGTCAATCGAAACAGTGTCACTCGAAATGAGTGTGAGTGTGATTTCGACATCGACATCTCGTGACCCTGATTCCCGTTCGATTGAGATATCATCGATAGTCAGGACTCGAGGGTCTGCATCTGGACCGATTGCATCGCGGATTGCTCCCTTTAGATCGTAATCGCTCGTTCCTACTGCACGGAAATAATCAAGGCCGTATTCGGGCCGGAATGGATCGGATCCTTTTGGAGTTAGAAGGCAGATTTTTAGATCCTGAACGACAGCGCCTTTCCCGTTGACCTCAATAAACTGTTTGAGGTCATTTGTGGCTATATCTGCCGTTGGGTCCAACCCGAATGTATATCCGAAGCGCTCAGTCTCTTCACTATCTTGTGGAAATTCATCTATAGGCATTGGAGATCACAGAGAAGCGACTATGACGGGGGTCTCAGATGCACCCATTATCTTTAGCGCACCTTCCTCCAAATTGATCCAAGTATATCCTATCGGGATCTTCTCCAATGGGAATGGGATATCCTCTGGTTTAGGATCCTTCTCGTAGCGCTCAAATACAAAATGACGAGTCTCGTGGAACCCGTGACTGACGGGTCCACGATAGTTGACCGTTGTTGGGTTGATGAATTCCGTCTCAGCCTTATCCATCGGGTCAATGATCGGAGCAACTGGCTCTTCAGTCAACTCCCTATTCTCGTCGACGCGCATTGCGTCAGGTTTCCCGATTTCAATCGTTCCATCGATAGAAGAGCCAGGGACGAGAAGTTCACTCGGATAGACTTCTTCACGTTCTTCGATTATCTCTTTTTCGCGTTCGTTCTTGAATTCCTCTTCCGGTTCTCCTTGGAAATGAACCCCCTTTTTGTCAAGACGAATCGTTGCTGTCTCTTCAGAATGATTCAGGAGAGTCGTTCCATCTGGCTTGATCCGAATGACGCTTCCACTTTCGTGTGCGAAAACATACTCACCGGGTTCATGCTCAGGGATCGTATCCGAATCATACCAAACCTGAGGGAAGAAAATGGCGTCCTGTATACTGTGTTGGCGTTGTTTTTCTATTTCTTGGAACCCACGCTCGGCGAGGAGATCATCGATTGGATCTTTTAGGACCAATAACAATCCTTCATCGCCCTTCTCGATTGGATATACAACACCATAACCATCTCCCGCGTATGGAGACGCTATTGGTACATTGTCTGGGATGGACTTTTTACTATCCTTGAGCGCTACTTCACATCGGCGGTTTTCGACATCAACTGACTGTATAATACCGAGATGGCACGTATAGACCCCGCGAAGTTCTTCGCGGATATATGATCGAATCTCATGAGGTATATCTGTCATAGGTAAGAATTGTGGTGTGGATGTTCTCTATCGGAGAGTTGGTCCCGAGCGTCCTCCAGACGCACCTGGTGGGGTTTTGCCAGGATAGTAGACAGCATATGTGGCTCCAGTTGGTGCCAACTTTCCTTCGACGATATGGTCCCCTCCCACAGTGTCTGATTTGAAAGTGAGATCAATCACCTTGAACGCACCAGACACATCGTCGGTATCTACCTGAACAACCGAACCTTTCGACAAGGTTGGCTCACAAAGCGCTTTAAATGTGTACCGAGGTCCACTTTTACTATCATCTTCTTTTTCAGCAGCTTGGTTGATGGAGATGAGAGTATTCTCATAGGCGAGGGTGACTACCTCGACATTAGGGGTGTTTTTCTTCTGAAAGTAGAACTTTCCACCATTTGCACGATACTCCCACTTTGTCCCAGTAGCCTTCTGAGCTTCATTCACCAATTGTTGGAGCCAGTGGGAAACTGGACGGTCGTCCCGTATCACATAATTTTTCGATTTCCCGCCAGGGATTGTTTTACCAACAGATTCCACTTTTCCTTCCGAGAGATTAATTCTCCGGGCGATATCGAGGGCGATCTCATTAGGCTGAAGATCATGCCATGTGTGTTCGAGGCGGGCGCTCAGTTGTGCTTTGGATTTGTCGACACCTTCGAGAATGTACTTGGTGTCTGCACGCTTTGATTTGGTGCGTTTTCCCGTTAGCTTTCCGTAACACACCACCGACTTAGGTCCATTTAGCCACCCCAATGTAATCCGAACCGGATCCTTCTTGCGAATAGAATTCCACGTGTCCTCGTTCAGATTCCATATCGTCGCATCGAATTTGAGACCATCTTTTTCAGAGTTTCGTACATTGATCTCCATGTCCATGCTTTCTTTCGACCCGTCGGCGACCGCCGATACGCTTCCAACTTCTATTTTCCGATATTGCTGCCAAACTTCTGTCATAGGAGTGAACTAGATCTCATCGATCTCTTCGCCATCTTCCTGCCAGCCAGGGCTATCTGGGCCAGCGAAAATAGCAAGAGAAACCCCATCTCCAAGATTTTCCGGTGTGATTTTTTCTGCACGGCCAGACGGGTTAATGAATGTCGCAAGTAAGTAGTCCCGATACCGATATGGGTACACAAGTTGAGCTGGTGATCGAGGGAACATTTTGCCGTATCCCACATGCCTCATTTCGAAGATCCAGTGGCCAATGGCATTGTTCCAATCAAATAAAACACGCAATCGTTCTCCAGGCCAAGCTTCCGAGGTCGGGACCTCTACATCAATAGGCCTTGCGTCTTTTGCCTTCTCTTCCGGGATTGGTATTATCTCTACCATTGGATCCGATCACCCATTGTTTCCGCCGTTATTCCCATTGTTACCACCGTTATTCGAATTCTTGTTCTTCCCCCCGCCACCGAATGGTTCAGAAGCCCAATCCATGACCTTCTGAACCCATCCTTTGCTCTTCTTTTGTGGAGAGCTCGATGTTGCTTTGTCCTGTGCAACACTCACATTCGATCCACTCCCACCACCAGATTTGCCGGATTTAGGTCCGGTCGAAGCAACAATATGGAGATTCGACGTTCCGGTTGAAGCCTGTTGAATCTCTCGAACAGAAACTGTAATATCGTGGGCACCATTCCGGCTCCCAGTCTCATGCTCTTTGAGATCCAGGAGTTTTGCTGCAGAAATCCGGGTAGTTCGAACAGACACCGAAAACGGTTCCTTTCGTTTCCGAAGGCCTTTCAGCTGTTGGAGCGTGTTTGAATTGACCCACGCTTTGAACGTCGCTTCTACGGGTTCTGGAGCAACTCGTGTCGCATATTTGTATCCTTTCTCGGTGCGTTTCTCCGGAGACTGTATCCCACCAGTATTCTTCTCGTCATAGACTCCAGGAACAGACACCGGGCCGATCTGGTTCTGTGTACCACCGCCTCCAACTATCTCTACCGGCTTTCCTTTTGGCATAGAATTTCCTCTTAGAAATAATCATCGCGGCCCTGATGGAGCGCTCGCTCCACAGTACTAAGCAGGCCATTGTCGTCCGATGGAGCACTATTCGCCTGTCGTGCTGCTTCTCTGGGATCCGAAACACCCTCGAACTTATTGTTCACCTCTTGTTTGACAGTCAAGCTTCGATTCGTTGTCCCACCACGTCCACCGCCAACAGCAGCCGGCGATGAAACCAATGGAGCAAGTCCTTTTGGACCCATCGCAGGTTGCAAAGTTTTCAGTAGTGACGATGATAGTCCTCCGCCTGTTAGATCACCAACCACATTTCCAACGGATCCTAACGAAGGGACATCAGGAGAGAGAAGATTCAGAGCAACATCCACCGATTTGGGTAAGATGTCTTTTGCACTTCGAACCCCCTTCGCTATCGTTTCGATCAATGCTTGTCCTCGAGATGTCAGGTCCGAGAGCGGCCCCTTCTCTGCATTGGACGAAGGAAGGAACGGGAGAACCCCTGCCAGTGCATTATCGATCGCCATTGCAAGGCGATTATCCGTTGAAGCGATACCGTTCACAATCCCATCGATGAGACTGGTAGCGAAGTCCGCACCCATATTATAGGCGTCTTCACCTAATCCAATCCCTGCAGTAATCGGGAACGCTGCAAGCGAGGCTGCTGTCCCGATTCCATCCATAATACCTCCTTTGAGATCTTGTCCCCACTGCTGGCCCAAGGAACCCATATCGGAGACTCCAAAAAGAAGCGCGAGTGGTGCCGGGAGTAAGAGACTGTTCGCTAATGAGGATCCGAGTCCAGACAGTGTTTCTTTTGGCGCATTCTCAAGTTTCACGAAGAATTCTCGAATCCAATCTCCGATCCCCTCTAAAGTCTCTTGAGTGCCCGAAACTGCCGAGTCAACCATCTGGGCCCCATCGTTAATGAGCGAAGCTCCAAATTGGTAAGCTTCTCCCATCTCCCGAGCCGTCTGACCGATTTCATATCCAAGAAGCGCTGCAGCAACGTTCATGAAGGAATCGAGACTGCCAGTGAAGTCGTTCCAACCAGATTGTGCCATATCCAGCGCTTCCGAGAGCCCCCACACAATTCCCAGAATCGGGAATAGAGCACCGATTACTAGTTTCCCAGTCGTGTTTAGTGAATCAAACCAGCCGACAAGTCCACCAACCATATCCATTAGGCCACCAACCGCCCACGAAACCGTCGCAAAGAATGCTGCAATACCGAGTTTCCCTAGAAGAACAAATCCTTCTCCGAGAAGTTTTACACCATCGAGTAGCCACCCGAGCGTCCATGTAATGCCGTTCAGAACACTTTCGAATTCATCAGCGACCCCTATCCAGTCAAGTAGCCCGGTTTTCCAGGCAATGAAGGCTGCCGAAACTCCGAGAACAATCCATCCAATGGGACCGAGGGCAGTCAGGAACCCCCACAACGCACCCGTTGCAGTCCCTATCGCCCCTGCAAGAGTCGTGACAGCACCGGAAAGAGTCCATGAAGATGCCGCAGAGAGTAATTGAGCAGTTCGAGAGACACGAAGCTGTGTGATGATTGTACTCAGAGAAGCAGTCATCAGGAAGTGTGCTGTCGCTAAGGCGTTTGTTGAGGCCGTGAGTACCCACTGTGCTGCAGCGTAACCGTACGTACTAGACGCTGCAGTACCAGTCGTTGCACTCACCCACCACATTTCTGCAGCCATCGCACCGACAAGCATTGTCGCCGTTGCGAGCACCCCAAAGAGGCCCATGAGTGCATAGCCAAATGCACGGGCGGTGGACTCGTTCTTATTCATCGCATCAGCAAAGTCGGTGAGTATATCAAGCGCACCAGACACCGGCCCACGGAACGATTGATACGCCGTGTAGGCAAACGATGAGATGGAGCCACGCAAGTATTCGACCTTGCCTGCCACGGTGTCCATTTTTGCACTTGCCAGTTCTGAAGCAGTTGTAGCGCTATTAAGTCCAGCTACAAGCTGATCTACTGATGCTCCATCGTCGATGATGTCTCCTGCAAGAATTTCAGCGGTTCGTTGATCGACTTGCAGTGAGCCTTTGATCTCGGTCGTCAATTCCGACCGAGACATGTTCTCGGACATATTGACGAACTGCTCCATGAGATCGCGCTGGTTCATCTTCGGAGTGATAGTAAAGCTGATTTGCTTATTCCGGGTTTCCAGTGCTTTCTCATTCAGCTCGTCAAGCGATTCGATTGCGCCCTTGATGTTCGAAGCGGCAATTTGGGAGAGCTTCTTGTCGAGTTTATCGACGTTATTGACCAAGGGTGCCACAGCCCGTGCCCCACGAGCCCTGAAGATAGAGGTGAGAGCCTTCATTTTCTCTGCATTTGAGAGGCCTTGAACAGAGTTGTGGAGAGTCCGTATAATCTCATTGAGGTTCTTGAAGTCCCCTTCTCTATCGACGAAGTCCTGCATCGACAATCCGAGTTTGTCGAGTGCTTCTTTAGCTTGCTTAGACGGGTCTGCAAGACGAGCGAACATCTGCTGCAGACCGGTTCCGGCCTTACTTGCACGCAGACCGACGTCACCCAAAAGACCTATCGCACTTGTCGTATCTGTAACGCTTTGGCCTGCAAGATTCGCTGCGGATGCAGCATATTCAAGCGACTTTGTGATCTCCGAAATCGTGACAGCACTGGACGCGAATGTTGCTGCAAGAGAATTTGCCACCGTGGTTGCTTGAGTTGCCTCCATCCGGAATGCGTTGAGGGTGGAAGTCGTTGCACGAGCAGCCTCGGCCATTTGGAGCCCGCCAGTAACTGCAAGACGGGTTGCCGCGTTTGCTGCCGCAATTGCCTCTTCGGCCTCAAGTCCCGCATAGGTCATCTCACGAAATGCGTTCGAAACGTCCAGCATTGTGACTGGAAGCTGAGCTCCCAACTCCTGGGCTTTCGAACGGATCATGTCCATCTGGTGAGCCGTCGCACCAGACGTCGCTTGCACCTCAGCGAGACGCTTATCGACACGGCCGCTGGCCGCGGCGATTGAGACCATCGCAATGCCCACGGCCCCGGTTGCTTTTGCGAGAATCTCAAAGCCGGATTTGAGACCCTTGAGTCGCTTACGAAGTTGTTTTGATTCTTTATCAGCACGTTTCATCGAATCCGCAGCAGCATCAGTCGCGGATTCTGCCTCTCCTGCGGCCTTGACAGCCCCAGAGGCGTCGCCATGGATGTCTATGAATAATCGACGAATCGCTTTCGACATTAGATATCAGATGATAGAGAAATGAGTGTAGAAGTGCGAGACGCGTGATAAACAGCAGATCAGTTATTGACCACTGACCGCCGCTTCTCGCTGTTGCTCTTGAGATTCTTTAGCTTCCTGCTCTTTCTGGTTCATGACTTCTTCCAAGGCGTCCCCCATCTCAGCCTCGTCAATGAAGTCATCTGCACCCCACCAGTCGAGACAGGCATGGGCAAGTTGGCCACGTTCTTTCGCGGTGAACTTCTCTTCCCACATCTCCTCGGTAATGTCGGGTTTCGTGACGATGGTGCTGACCGACCGCCAGTAGAGCTCTTGTGCGTTGACTGTTGGCGATGTCAGCTCTGCTACCTCTTGGTCTGTTTTGGGTTCTTCGAGCTTGAAGTACACACCACCGAATTCAAAGTAACCTTCGCGGTGTTCGCCCAGTTCCCACACTTCCTCTTGGTTCTCAAAGTCTATCCCCTCGACTGCAGATTCGTCAAGTTGCGTCGGTCTTCCGACTTCTTCTGAGCTATCGACCGTATTCTCTGCCGTGATTACGTCTTGCTTGTCTTCGGAGTCAGTGTTGTCACTCATAGTTTGATTGTAGTATGAAAATATCTCGTGTCAGTTGTCGCGGCGATCTTTGAGGTCGTTTATCGCTTCTTTGCGTGTTTTTCCGTAGCCGTACTGACGGGACAAGTAGTCTGTTGCCACCCATCCATCGAATTCTTCATCGATATCATGGAGTGGGTCATCGCGGTCGAGCGACGTGATCGTCCCTTCACTCCGTGCTTCTGCGATCTCATGTCGTACCTTTGGATCTAGTGATGAGCTTTGGGTTGTTTGTCGGCTGATCTTTTCGGTTACGATTGCTCTATTTATATCGTCTTGATTCATTGCTGAGAAACCTCATTAGTTGTTAACGTTTGCTACGTTGGAGTACTGCTGGAGTGCGGGATGGGTATCATCACTGTGTCCCGGACGACTTCGTCCAGACCGTGCAAGAGCCCCATCTCCTTCTCGTTGTTTATCCATCAATTCGCGTTCGTGTTCTGAATGCGCCGCGAGAGCGTTAGCATACAACTCCTTTTTTTGCCACGACCACATCGCAACTTCTTCCAAAGGAATTTTGAATTCCTTTGCGATCATGGTCGTTAGGAGTCCTGCTGGAGATTCTGCCCACCCTCTGGCGCGGCGGTAAAATCCTCAGCATTAAGATACTGAGCAGCCACGCTCCCCACCGTGAATTTCTCGGTGGGAGTCATACCATGATTCCATCGCTCATCAGTAATTTCCGGAGAATCGATCGCAATTTGAGCGTATACTTTCAGCCGATCAAGCTGAGATGGCTCGTCTTCGTCTTCTTCGCCTTCTTGGGCATGTCCTCGAATCCCGTTTATAATGTCATCTTCATTTTCGGGTTCGGACATGATGACTTTCATCCCTTTATACGTGAACGAGACGGTCTCTTTCTTCTGTCCCCAGGTCCACTCTTGATCATCATCCGATAGACCTTCAAGATCTAGATCTTCTGAAGTCGCTTCTGGGACCTGGAGATCATCAGCTGGTGATTTTTCGGTGGGTTCCGATGTCTCTTCTGTGGATGAAGATTCCGATTGGGAACTATCTGAATCATCTGTTGGTTCGAATGGCGTGTCCGTTTCAACGATAGTTCCCTCTTCTTTACCTTCTTCCATCGCTGCCAGCACATTCGGATCAACGTCATCGTCGGTATGTTCTCGGTAATCCTCGGGAGGACCGAGATCCAGATCGACCGTTGTGGAATCGCTGGAGACTTGCTCTACTTTTTCTTTCTGTTGCTGTTGCTGTTGCTGTTCTTGTGTTTCCGAGCCCAGGTTTGCAGAGGGACTCAGTGTCGATTGTTGATTGGCATCAGGATGTGGCATAATTTTTGAACTTCCCCGACAAAATACGATAGACAACTAGATCACGCAGATAAAACCGCAAATAAAAGAGAAGAAACAACAAGACACAGTCGCAATGAAGGTGAGTTAACGAAATCGTCAGTAACCAACATACCAGCGCACCAGATGCCACTCAAGCAACGAAAATACCTTGCTGAGCGGCCTCTTGATCCAACATTAGGCTGATCCCACCCCCTCCCAATCAACTTCAACAGTTGGCATTCCGTTGATTTCGTGATCAGACCGATTGACACCAGTCAGCATGCAACCGATAAAGGTCAGCGAGCTCATTCCGTCTTGATCTGCAAGCTGGCCCGAAATCGACATTACCTGGTCGTTTTCGTAGATTGACCGAACCGCACCAATTGAAGGGGAAGTTGCCTTCATGATACACGTTCCAGAGATTTCTGGCACTGCTTTAACCCAGATGCGGTTGTTGTCAACTGTGGCTTGCGCTTCGTGGTCTTTTGTAGAGTCCCATCCGAAGGATTCGATGTCTTCGATACGATTGCCTCCGACGACAAAAGCTGCCGTACGGACGTCGTACTCTTTGATATCTTCAACAGGGTAGTAAGATTCTGGCATTGTTTAGAGAGAAAGGTCGTATATTACGCCACCGAGACGTTGAGACCAACGTCGAACTGGTGGGCGTTACTCGAGAGCGTTCCATCGATTGTAATCGGGCCGAAGATCCGATTCTGAATATTGTCATCAGAAAGATCGGAACGTTCGGGGACGTTGATGTTGAGCTCCAGGAACGGCTGCGAAGCCCCGACATACTGTGCAAGAGCATCCTTCAACGCATGCTCGATGAGAATCTTCCCAGCACTAGTGAATGGGATCTTGTCTTCCCGGATGTGCAGTGCGACGAGAGCACGCTCTGCTTCTTCGGCGATGAATTTCTCGGTTCTCCAGACGTCGAAGAATCGATAGTCCGAAGCTTCACCCGCGGTGGTCAACGAATTCGAGAGAACCGTCTTTCCATGTGCGGTGATTAAGACGTTAGTCTGCCCCGTGCCGTCGCTATTTCCACCCTCGAAGGTGTCAGGCTCCCCCGGCTCCCCAACAATTTCCTTTCGGAAATTGTCGATTGTGAGACCGGGATAATCCCCGCTGTAGTACATCGGGTCGTGGAACGGTTCATTGGTTGCACACTGTCCCAGAATGTACGCAGCAGCGTCATCAGGCGACTTACGAGCGAACCAGAGCAGGTTCCCCGCCTGGACGTAGTCCGAGATATCCTCATGCTCTATGCGAGCGGCTTCGTCGTCGGGGTAATTGTTGCTGTTTGGTCCACAAGCAATGACACCACACTTGTTTGCAGACGCCCACGTGACGAGCTCGTCGAGATCACCGATATACCGTTTGTCGACACCGGTATCGGCCATGATCGCAAGGTCCACCTCTTTTGCTTCGAGGGGGGCTTTGGCTTCAGTCCACAAGACGGTGTTATACGTGACTTGGATGCCTTCGCCAGACCCGGATGATGAATCGCCAGTTATGAGCTGGCCTGTTTCGTAATTGAACTTCGCTTCCCCCGAACCAGGAGATTCTTCATTTCCTGGAGGCGTCTCGGTGACGGGTGTGACAGACTGGGATGTTCCGTCGACCCGAACATCAACGCTGTAGCTACCAGCAACAGGTGCTTCGGAGACTTCCCCTGAAGATGAGGTCGACGTGTCGGAATTTCCGACGACTTCATCCGAGATCTTTTTCTCTTCGAGAACGATTACGATCCAGTCTTCGACACCCATTGCGTCGAGCACTTTACTCGACTCGTGGACATCGGATCCATCTCCATAATCAGTAGCAACTTTGTTCGGGTCAGAATACCATTCGGCCTGGTTGTAACCACCATCCGGTGCGTCGGTGGATCGGCCAATGACAGCTGCCGTATTATACGTCGGTTTCGCAATCGTCCCAGTAGTTGTAGAGACGTCTATATCTACGATATCGTTTGGACTAGGCATGTCTTAGAGAATTGAAAGAGTCTAAATACCCCGGATAACGGCCGAGGTGCCGTAGAACGTAACTCGCAAGTGCGGTTACTAATCGAACTGAACAGAAGCTTCGTAGTCGTTTGCCGAGGTTTTCTCTTCCCGTGTCGCAGAGGTGTACTTTATCTGTGCAGTAACCTCATATCGGCCAACCATCGAATCATCCACGAGATGACTCACATCCGATGGTCCGACAACCGAGGGGGTTGGTACCAGTATCGGGATCTCTCCTCTGTCACCCGATTCTGCAAGTTTGCTGTCTGGCAATTTATTGCGAAGGTACCACGCAACCTTCTGAGCCATCTCATCAGCACGGTCGGCAGAAGAAAGACCATCACTTACCCCCTTTGCCCCACAAACGATCGAAACGTCGTCTTCTAACCTCTGACCACGTATCACTTCTTGAGAGACATTTGGTTTGTCACTCGGTCGTGATCCTAATCGATCGTCGAAGGGTTGGTCTTGCGTCCGAAGACTCCCGCTTTGTTTCTTTGAGACAACGATCATCGGGTAATCGATCTCATGGTCTTCTTTCGCCCACCATTTCTCGAAGCTATATCGACGGGTCTGCCCATCGACATTGATATCAACCGACCCGGGAAGATGAGATAGAATTCGGTTTCGAGTTTGTCTCGGTAGCATTAGTTGATATAGTGATTATCGATATACAGACCAGCTGCTCGTTATCAGTCCACGATGACGTAATCAGAATCGTCACTAGAGTCCGTGTCAGGTTCTGTCGATCGTGAATCCTCGATTAGACCAAAGAGCGAAAACTCATCATCTGTATGGTTTATCTGTTGCTCAACAGTCCGGTACTTCGAATTCCGGAAGATGATTCGATCATCATTTTCAACACCATATGAAGGCCCGACGAACAGATACAGCTCTGCTGCATCTTCTTGGCCACTTGGAACTATCTCGAATTCCGCGACTGATTTCGGCCGCACAAGACCAACAATCTCTGTCGGGGTCCCGAATTGTGGAATCGCTCTCCCATCCCTATTTTCGACATCTTCGAGTGGAATGTGAGTGAGCGTGCTGGAAAAGTCAGGGTCTTCTATGACATCAGCAGTGAGTGAGGTCATCATATGAGGTTACAGAAGACGGTCCAGATAGCCACTAACACGTTCACGGAAGGTCTCTGGTGCGAATTCCTTTTCTGCCCAGATTCCAGCAGGAGTCAAAACCGGTCGAGGTGGTAAGCCCCTCTCCGGGACCCCACGTTCATGGGCTTCGAGCTTGGGATCGTTTGAACCAACCCGTACAACCATATCGCCGAGATTCACATCGTAACCAATTGATTTCCTCATATCGCCGCTTTCGATGAGGATTTCGCTACTCCCCTTTTTGCGAATGGTTTCCTCGGCAAGTGGTTTCCAACTTTGTCCCAGAGCGTCTTCGCCGTGTTCGAACCCTTGATCGATCTGCTCTGTAACACCTTTCCCGATGTCGTGTAATGCCTTCCGGGAACCTGTTCTGATCGCCGTTTTTGCTTCAGGGATGTGATTTTCATCTGTAACAGGCATGTGATCACCTAAAGCGAGTCCGATTTCGTTGGCGGCGATCTCCAAGCGTATAGAGGTCCGGGGACGTCTCTTGGGAGATCTCCTCCATTGAGTCGTCTCGATTGTCCCGAAGACTCTCTATCCACGATTGAATATCGTACGATGTGGAGAGATCCAGCGCGCCTTTGGATTTCTTGAACAGTGTTCGGTTCGTCGAAACAACACGATACGCTGCCCAGTCAATCACTGCAAACTTGAGATCACGTTGCGATACGCGACCAGACGCATAGGGTTCGACTTTTGACTCTGCCCGTGCGATAGCTTGTTCGATTGTCGCGTCCGAAACAACATCTTCCGAGATATTGTTGAGGGCAGTTCGGACTTCATCTACCGTGACCGATGATTCATAGACCATTGGTGACCCCTGCCTCATCTGGATCCTCGTATTTCTGAACGAGTTCACCATCGCCACGCTCAATCGCTTTCTCGACACGTCGAGACCACGGGACGATGATCGTCGAGCGACTATACCATCGGCCAGCGAAGTAGTTGCTATCCGGTTTTACCTTGGCGACTTCCGGAGATTCGTCATCGTCTTCGGATTGATCAAGGATTTCCCGTTTGGAAGTCATCTCATCGATGGTCGTTGGATCACGGTCACCGAGTCGATCCGCTAGTGGGCGGAGTACAGTGATTCTGTTTTTGTGATCTTTTTCGTAGTCGACGATCGTATGCAGCTGCTGGATACTCAGCGAATCTTCATTTGATTCGATCCAGCTGTTTACCTGATCCACATTCCGAGAATCATACTCTGGAATGAAGTTTACCATCGAATGAACCTCTTATTAATTCTCAGCGTCGTCGCGCATCTCGGAGAAATCCTCAAGGATCGTCGACCGGTCCTTGTGGTCTTCCTCGTACGTGATGACAGCTTCGAACTCCTCGTCAGAGAGATCCGTATCCTGGACCCAGGATTTAAATTCGCCCATGTTCCACTCTTCGTACTCATCCGGAACTACTTCATCCGGATCAGGAGCTTCGTCTTCAGAGGAGTCTTCGTCCGAGGTGTCCGACTCGTCACTCGTGTTTTCTTCCTCCTCCGATTTGTCGTCCGATGACGATTGTTCCGACTGGGCTTGGGCTGCCTTTTCAACGAGCGTGAGATTATCTTCGAATGCGCAGGCCGCATCCGGGGGAAGCTCGATCTGTTCTCCAGGTTCGTAGACTGTCTCGGCGGAATGAACCGGTCGATCCAGTACTTCGTAAAGTTGCTTGTCTGCCATGAATGGATGGCCGGAAATTCCGGTCAAAAGATCGCTAAATGGCGCTAAATGAACGATGTCGATTAGCTCAGGTTGGTCGCGTGAACGATACCACAGGAGCCGTCGTACATCGATTTGATACGTGGGGCAGCAAGTGCGAGGACCTTGAACTGGTGCTCCATGCCGCCGTGAGTGTTCCACTGGATGTTTTGCACACCACTTGGGTCACGAGCAACGTCGATGACTTCCGGGATAGGCTTGAAGAGCAAGGCCTGGCCGTCAGGCATTCGCGGAACGTACATCTCATTCTGGATCTCGCTGATGTCAGCGACACGGTCGGCGACCTGCTTGTCGCCAGCGTCTGCACCGGGTTTGTAGTCTTTACGGAACTGGCTGTTCTGCTCCGTTCCGTGGAGGAGCCAGTATCCTCGGCCACCAGCGTCGAAACCAGCCTGTTCCAGCTTGAGGATCATCTGGTTGAGGTCCGTGATGACGTTCGAGGTGTCGCTCCAGGTCGATCCCTGGTACTCAACACGGTTCTGATAGTTGAGAAGTCCGGGGAGATTGAGCATGTTGCCGTTGTTCTGGACCTGAAGGTCCGGGACACCGTAGAGGATGAGATCCTCGAGCGCGGCACCGACCTTGCGGGCGGCGATACGCGCCATCATCGTGTCCAGACCCGTACCCATGTTTCGGCTGGCGCGGAGTTCACGCTCGCCGATCCGGTAGTCTTTGTGGGTAAGCGGGATCGGGACACCTTGCTTGCCCATCGCGACGGTGTCTTCCTCGCTCCGAGTGCGGGGATCCATCGCGTATTCGGCGTCAGTCATGTCGCCCTGGACATGCCACGTGCTCTCGGTGTGAGCCATCGTGATGTCCTGGGTGAGACCAGCACCTTCGATCGCGTTATAGAGAACGAGCGAGTCTTGGAGTGCCGGGAAGACCGTACGGTCCAGTTGTTCCCATTCGCCGTCGAAGAGAGACGTGTCGTTCGCACGAATCGCACGCCGTTCGTCGGCAGAATTCGCGTCCATCTGGCTCCATGCCAGCGTCGTTCCGCCAACTTCGCCATTGTAAGTCTGCTGTGCGTCGCCAGGGTTGACTGCAGAGTTTCCACTCATTGTAGTAGAATTATGTATTATGTTTGAGAATTGAGATTAGAGAGCTATACTAGATTAGACGACCTCGACGCGGACACGCGTCCGCTCCGAAGCGCCCGAGTTATCGACAGTCTCGATTGCTTGCGCAACCACCGCGCCTGCCGAATCGTCAGGAGCCGTCCCGTCCTGGTCGATGGCCTGGAAGCCACCCGAACCATCCATCACGAGAGGCGTCCCGTCGGAGACGGACTCGCCTGCCGCGAGGAAGGCCCATGCTTGGTGGCCCTTGTCGAGAAGACCGTAGAGGACGTATTCGCCATCGGCGTATTCGTCGTGGAGGCCGTCTGGGTCGTCCGCGAGCATGCCACGGGCACGACGCTCGATGGCAAACATCGGGGTCGTAACGCCACCTTCCGTGGATTGCGACTGAACGTTGCCACCAGAGTATTCGACAACTTCACCAGGGCTAACCGTACCACTGGCCGGGCGTTCTTTGTATTCGACTTGGTCAGTACCGCGCAGAATAACCGTAGTAGGATCTTGCTTAGCCATTGTAGATCGTAAAGATTGATCTCATCGAGAGATCACAGGGAAGAAATCACACGCACGCGATGTGCGGTGTTATACGTCTGTTTAATTGCTGGACTGTTCTTGATAGTCCTTCATCGTGCCCGTCGTCGCTGGGCCATCCGAAGAACTGTTGCCAGTCGTCGCTTGCTGGACAGGACGGGCTCCGAAGTCTGCACCAGCCGTATTGGTGCTGACAAGGTCAGCCGTCGTTTTGAGGGTACTGTCATCCATACCCCGAAGCTGTTCTTCAGAGTATTTGTCGGTATTCGACAGGATCGTATTGACCTTCATATCCCGTTCTTGCTGCTTCTCTTCCTTGTGATTAGCAGCGATTTCGGTGATACCACGGTCATCGAGGATTTGGTTGACCTTCGCCTCGACGTTCGCATTGACCTGTTCCGTAACCGACTCGGCAACACGGTCTGCGAGTTCGTCAGCGTTGGCGGCGACTTCGTCGTCGGCGACACCTTCGTCTTCAGTTTCGCCAGCAGTACCCTTGGCGTCTGGGAGGTCGCGATCAACCGCATCGCGAACGGATTCCTCGGAGTCGTCCGCATCAGACACCTCTTCTTCCGCTTCTTCCTCCTCACTCTCGGTTTCGGGCTCCTCGTCGGATTCGTCCTTGTCCTCATTCGCCGCGAGAGCGTCGAGATTGGCGAGCTGTTCCTCGCTCATCTCTTTGAGTTGTTCGACAGGCAGTCCAGTTGCGTTAGAAATGACTTCTAGATCGTATTCAGACATTGTTTGATCTGTAGAATTGGTTGATGACTCGTCTGCAACCTCCGAACGGTCTTCCGACCCTTCATCATCGCTTGCATCGTTCATCTCCGCGCACTCACAGCCAGTTTCGACAGATTCCGCATCGTCGAGGCTGTCATTACACGTGCATGGTTCATCGTCGGGAGATTCCGTCTCGGATGTATCTCCGACATTCGATTCGACATCTGAAGGGGACATCCCGATAGAATCCAGAAACTTCTGGAAGAGAGATTGTGGATCTTCGTTTACTTCATCGGGGTGTTGCTCTGATTCGGATGACTGCTCATCCAATTCGTCGACCTCCTCTGATTGGGCTGCATCATTGGCCTCTGTGGATTCATCGGCTTCTTCGGCTTCTTCAGACTTTTCAGCCTCTTCTGCCTCTTCGGAATCCTCGGTCACTTCGGCCTCTTCGTCATCGTTGTTATTCATATTGAGATAGACCTTTTCTGCTTCAAGCCCATCGTCACCATTGACACAGTACCCGCTGTAGACAGCCTGCGGACTTTCGTCTGTATTGACTGCCTTGAGGCCAGTTGTTCCAGTACCACAGCCATCCGCAACCGAGCATTTGCCTGGGCCGAGATCGTCCGGTAAGACTGCTAGGTGATCTGGCCGAAGGTTGACCTTGACTGAGTTTCGGAAATCTCCGTTGTAGACACCCGGTTCGCCGTCTTCAGCCCGATAGGCTGTTGAGACTTCCAGGGGCTCTCCTTGTTCGAGCATCTCGACAACTCGTTCCCCATAGGGGCCAAGTTGCCGGGCCCGATTGACGTCAACCCAAAGTTCTCCATCAAGAGAGTCCTTGTTTTGGGCGTATGTCACGTTGTAGAATTGGCCAACAACGGTGTTTTCGACGACTTCCGGGATGTTTGCCGAAATATACTCACCACGAGTGTTCGTCGGGTGGCCTATTGGTAGCGGAGTCCCGTTCCATTCTGGAACACTCTGTATCCATGATTGAGCAGGTACATACCCCCCATTCAGTTCCATCGCTTTTGCCGCGGTTACATCCGCGACCAGATACTCTCGCCCTTTGAATGTCTCACGGCGGACAGTATCCGAGTTTACCTCAACAGTATTGAGATTCATGTCGAGAAGATTTGAATGAGAGGCTTGTTTGGAGACGATACAGCTCTTCGATGGACGGTTTTTCGCTCATCTCAGATCATAATATGGAGAGCCCGTAGAAGCCTCCGTAGGGCCGGGCAACCCTACAATCATCGGCAAATAGTTCTGCGCTATACGATCGTTATTGTGCCATTCACAACCAGTGTACCATTCACTGTGTATTCTCCAGAGACCATCATTGCCTTGCCCTCTGGGACAGTGAGAACATCTCCCTCATCCACTGATTGTTCCACAAAGTTCCCCTGAGATTCAACTGTCTTTGCCTGGACACCCTCATCGATATTTAGGGACGCTGCGTTCAGGGCTTCGTAGGTTGCCGACGGATCTCGATTTGTCTCGTTGTAATCTACTTCGCCTGAAAGAGAGACAGTCCCCAGTTTTATTGAAGGAGCTGAAGGATCCGTATCAGATTCTTTTACGACGAATTTACCACCATCTCTCACCGAGTTATCTATCGTGAGATAGATATGGTTCTTAGTACCACTGATGAGATCTAGTGCTGGTTCCGCCGATTTTTGAACCACCTGAGTGCACTCCAATAGCGTGCGAGCAGCGTAATTCGGTCCTAAAGAATCGTTTGTATGATCACGTGTAGATAACTCAGGGATATAGATCCGAGCGACACCTTTTGAGATCGTGAGTGTGTCACTACTAGGGTCGGGTGTGAAACGAAGGCCATCTACTACGTAATTCGTAGAATTAGGCGAATGAACGAGTTGAGCAAGCTGAGCAGCATCATTGTAATCCGCGTTGCCATCAGATACGCCTGTTCCTTCGTCTTGTGGAGAGATATTGTCGACCATAGTAGTGTAAAGAAATTTCTATTCAAAACATCATAGAACATGAAAACAACAAGAGATGTGTGAAGATAGGAGGGACGCCGTCAGCCACAGAATCCCACTGTGCCTGGTGACCGGGATTTAGTTATCCTAAATCGTCGGTCAAATCCAATCAGTGAACAGAGATCCATCAACGGACCTGCTAATTCCCTCCTATATGCTTATCGAACTTTGAACTGAGTACCAGGCTGTGATTCGGCTGACGTGGCGAAATACAAGAAATCAACTCATATCTCGTCTCATGAAGCGATACAGACCCTCGCTGTTCGCAACGCGAAACAGGTCATCGGGATCTCTATCAGATATTTCAGTGGAAATGCGGTGTGTTATGAACCTGAATAAGCTGGAATTTGAGAGGGAGATACAGTGACAAAACACACGCATTCAGGATGGGTATCGAGTACTGGAAATGGTGCATCCCGGTTATAGATCTTCGAGACCTCTAATGGACGATTGGCCAAACTCGTACAATCAGTACATGAGGGATGGTGGTCTCTGGTTGTAACGTAGACCGTATCATATCCCGCACGTTCATACCGACGAAGTGCAGCATAATTCGCAGCAAGCACCGCTCTACAGTGGGTAGTTGCTGTTGCTCTCGTTATCCCAACTGCATCGATCCGATCGTTTAGTGCTTCGGAAAGCTCAGATGGATTGTCGATTCCATCGATTTGGTTGGATACTTCTCGTACCAAGTTTGCGTGAGTTGCTTGAACGAAGACATCGACGTCATGATAGGTCTCAAATTGAAGTCGGCGCAGACGTCGGCTATGAGCTTGGTCAGAGAGTATCTCGTGCGGTGATCGGTCAGAGACCCCCATCCTCTCTTTCCGAAGCTCAACACCAGCACGCATGTATCCTCGAAGATAGGCACGACGGATGAAATCTCCCGTGTAGTGCTTCCCTTTTCGGCGTGCTTGCTTTGAAACAGGTTTCAGAACGTGGTGTTCAAGTAATGAATGAAGCCAATCTGAAACAGATTCTAAAAGTTCGGCATTATCAGTAGCATCAAAGGATATGGGACGTCGAGAGTCAGTAGATCGGCTACCGAAGCCACGAGGATTCGATCCCCATCTCACCTTCCGACTTGTCTGTTCTAAGGCGTTGTTATCAACAATCGTCTCTGTAATGTCCTTTTGAACCCTGATCCAATGGTTTGTGAATTTATTGATGAGCTCGTTCCTTATCGAGCTGGTTCCGGTTGGATCATTATCAGAGAACGGTGAATCTTCATCAAATGATGCGTCCCGTCCTTCCTGTACTCTCATAGTCGTTTTGTATAAAAATAGGGGAGAGAACTACAGAGACGTTCGGTTTCGAGCCATATTGACAGCTTTGTCTACAATGGGAATTGCAATTCCCATTGCAGCGGCCAGAGACGCATCCGAGAAGTCATCCCCCATATAGAGGGCGATGAACCCGGCCACGGCCCCGATGAGAACAGTTTCGGTGAAGTTGACAGGGTCGAACCTCGTACTTGGGTTTTCTTTGACGTTTTTGAAGTAGCCAGCACTCGAATAAACAATACCACCGAGGATGTACGTGAGAGATCGAATAACAGCAGGACTAGTCATTGTTCTTAGAGAGAGTGATTAGAGGTGTTCCTTCATCAAACGGTGACACACAGGAACAGATCCGCTATTGTGTTTGAATCGGAGTCGGGTGTTTTGCAGAAGGCTTTTCTGATTTGTTTTTCGGATACACGGTGAAGTTATTCGACCGCACTTCGAATGTCCGAGTAACGTCTTCTGGAAGTTTGATCCGAATTTCCATCACCATGTAATAGTTTCCTGGTCGCAGATTCACCTCTGGCGGGAGAGGATACCGCATCCGTAGTGTGGCATTCCCCGATTCGAAGTAGGGTTTTCTCTCCCATTGAGCAACCGACCTTCGATCATTGTTTCGATAAATTCGATGAACTTCTACTGTTGTTTCTCCTTGAGACCCATAGTGTGCTGTTCTCGAAAACGTAGTATTTAGGGCGGGAGCCCCTTCGGTTGTATTCTCAACTTCAAAGTTATGTACCTCCATGAGTCTGTCCTGGGGCACATACGAGTAGTATACAAAGCTCAATCCAGATGAAAGAAGGATTAGAAGCAGAACACACACAGAAGCGAGAGCTATAAATCGAAGAGGGTGGAAATCGTCTAGTAACTCCTCCAGATCTGCCTTTGAATCAGACATAGATTGGTTTCCTCCATTTTACTTCTGGCCATCGTTGTTGTCGTTGGTATTCTTCCCAGAATTTCCTCCGAGCTGGCCTGAAGGAACCAGCGTGTTTTGGACTTCGAGGAGTGAACCCGCCGCCATTCCCGCAATGAGGTGAATATACAGAGGAGTCACATAGTCCACCCAATGCATCTCTCCCATTACCGAGATCGTCCAGATTGCTAGGATTGCTAACGCAGTTCCGTTCACAAGGTGCTTCTGACTGAATTCGGACTTGATGATGAAGAGTGTTAATCCGATTCCGAGAAGAAAGCCCAAAATGAATGTTCCAATTGGAAGCACTGCAGTATGGGTTTCCCGTACTGAAGCTTCCTGTAAGAGAAGGATATGAATATAAATTACAGCTCGTAGCATTCAGATGAAGATTGGTCATATTTATTTTGTATCTCTCTGTCCTGTTTTCCAGCATATTCCAGATTGGTTAATGCATTTTCGATACATTCTTGATAAAACGCAAAAAGCTCATATATTTTCGCAGAATCGGTTCTACACGCTCCTTGAAACAAGGGAGTCACACAAGCAGGAGCTGCAGACGCTCCTGTTTTTGATGGAAGACGTACCATAAATCAACTATCCGCCGTATACCGGGTTTTAAAATGTATTAATTATCGATATCGATTTCTCTAGTCGCAGATGGATTATCCGTCGCCACGGTCATATTCGATGTACCGCTATTTACAGAGGGACGCAGCGAACTAGAGACCTCAGAAAGAACTCGTGCCATTTCCTTATCAGAAAGATCCGATTTCGATACGATTTGTTGAATCTCGCGCTTAAAGTTTGATTTTGATCTCATTGATGATCTGAGTTAACCACTATTAACTTGTTGTGCGTCCTCTCATCCCAGTACGTGATCGGATATCATCGAACTGTTTCTGAGCCTCCACGTCCGATTCTGATTCTGGATCTGGTTCAGCGGGAGGAGACGATTGGCTATCTGTCTCAATCGCATCCGTATCGTACTCAAGACGTTCGTACAACGGTTCTCGAGGTGCCCCAAGTGCAATCGCTTCTTCGGCCGCTTTGGCAGCCTGTGCTTCGTTTTTGTTGACCGTACTCTGTTCTTCTTGGTCAAGTTCGAACAGCGATGGCCAATTAATTGAGTACTTTCCTTTGGATGCGGGAGTTACAATTCCGAACGAGACAAGACGGTCTATCAGCGGACGTAGAATAACCGGAGCGGCAAATTGATTTTGTCGCTCCATTATTTTACCAAACCACGTGTTTTGATCCATTGAGGATGCGAGCTCACCACGTTCAGATCCCATCAGTTTCCGCTTTGGAATCCCCGTGACTGCAGAGATCGCCTTGATGATCACATCGATGATGCCGCTTGGATCCACATTCTGACCGTCAACAACTTCCAGGTCCATATTCTCGCCATAGACGCTGGTCCGCATCCCATTCACCATCTCCCACATCTGATTATCAAACCGAGCAATGTCTTCAGGAGTCGTTCCCTGACCGTTAGCGCTCGCGAAGAACTTTCGGTCAGCGCTACTCCAGAACATTTCCGCAGATGCACCGATTACCTTCTCATAGTCCATCAGACGGTTGTAAATCGGCTCAAGAACAGGAGTGTGCTTTAGCTCGGAGGTCTCTGGACTTTCAACGATATGTATGACCCGAGAATGATGGACTTTCTTTTTTACAGTCTCCGGCTCACCACGATCTGCTGTTTCTTCTTGGAATTTGACAGTATAGGTTTCTGGATGGCCAGGCTCCTGTGTGAGAGGATCTGATTCATCGTCACTTTCTTCGTCATCATTCTTGTTTATTTCTGGGATTGGTGTCCCATCCAAAGAAAGGGCCCGTGAGTCGCCAGTATCTTTCAGATCCCATTCCTCAATATTTGTTTGAGAAATTGGGATTATGTATTGCAAATCAGATATGCTTGAGAGCTCTTCGACATTGACTGGCTGATCCATTTTGCGGCCATCCGCGAACCCGAGGAAAAGCAATCCATACTCCCCGATTCGAGAACGACGGTCTCCCCACTCACAGCAATGAAGCAGTCCACGATGAAGATGCTTCCCGTCAACTAGCTTCTGAATATCCTTTTCGAATTCTGTCGTGGGCGCGTCGTCTTCACCATCGGTATCAGTAATAACCGGGCGTTCTCGCCACGTTGTCTCGACAGGGGCACTTATGATTGCGCGTGCGATATCCTGGCGTCGGTATCGCTCTTCGAACGCATCCGCCGATATCGAACCGATATCTGGATACCCAAGCGTATCCCAAATTTGTCGCTCCCCATCGTGAGAAGATCCAACATCCTGTGCTGCCAACTTCCGGCGCGACCGCTTCACGGTGGATGACGCGTTTGAGAACATGTCTCCGATCTGCGCCGCTTCTTCGTCGGAGACATCTGGTGGTTGTTCGCCGTTCTGAGCCGCTTGTAACGTTAGAAACGCACGTCCCCGATCACTTGAAGAATGTTGAATATCTTGAGTAGAAGTGTCCTTATCCATAGTTCACCATGGGTCAATATCGTAAATACCGGCAGAATCACCGCCAACTGAATGCGGGTTCTCGATTGTAGCAGCCCACACAGTCATGGATGCAGCGTCGAGTCGGTCAGGAGATCGTTCCAACCGTTCTTTGACAGGGTCCTTTGAGGTTACTAAAACCGTATCTCCACCCCGCGTCCGCTTGTCATACTCCATCGATCGGGATGCTGCATACAGCTCGTCACGGATCTCTCCCGGAGGGACCATCCCTCCATCTCGGAGGAATTTCCCAAGGAGTGTGTAGGCTTCAGTTTTCTTATCAGCGTATTCTGCATCATCTGCCGGGACTTCGTTTGCTTTGAACCGGAATCCAGCCCGATACTGTCTGGATATTCCATGTGCTGGACCAGACCCTTCACCGATTGCGTCCATTGCGCAAATACCTAAGAGGTCACCTGATTCGATGGCATTCGCAATTAGAGCCTCGTTTTCCGAAGGGGACTGATATTGTTCGACTGCCCACTGCTCAAGGAGCTTTCCGCGGATCTGAAGGATAGCCGTTAAGTCACCTCCTTCATGACCAATGTCTACACCAATTCCTTGGCGGATTGGTGTAATTGCCGCCTTCTCTTCGTCTGAAAGGGCGTCGTATCGATCACATGCAGCTTTGACGTGATGATGGTAGATTGGCCGGCGAATCGCAGCGTTCGCAGGTGGAATGACTCCTGCTCGTTTTTTATACCAACGAGCGTCTAAATCGTCACGCTCTTCATGTGCATATCGGGCTGTTTCAAAACCCGGCCAATCTTCGTGGTTATAACTTTCCCAGTCTTCCTTGATTTTCGAGAGCTCGACAAGACCAGGGATTTTCTCACCCTCTATTTTTCCAGCATCGATAAGCGCATTATGGCTCTCAAAACTGGAGAATTGAACGAATTTGTACTTGCTCTCTGGTTGAGCAAGTTGATGAACGATGTTTGATTCGTCATCTGGAGGATTACAGATGACAACCATCCGATCATGTACGTCAGTGATACTGGATTCAGCTGAAGTAATATGATCTTTTGTGACGTCAGGTTTGTCGGCCTCTTCGACGATCACCAGCATGTTCGCACCGTGACGGCCCTCTAGGTTGCTCGGGTGTTTGGGCGCGATCGCTCGGAAGAACGAATCTGGATTGGGAAGGTCTTCTATGCGAGGTGGCGAACGTTTTGGAGTCCCTGGTAGCTCAAGCCGCTTATGCATCGACTCCATTGGTCGCCAGATGGTGTCTTCGAGAGTGTTGTAGGTCCCGGAGGTACAGAAAACGATTGCCTCCATCCGTGCCAGTAAAAATGCAAGGTTGAGAGCCGCCACAACGTACGATTTTCCGACACCGTTGCCCGACTGGATGAGGACGTATTTGTTCTGGGCAACTGCACGAAGAATCCGTTTCTGAGTCTCTGCAAGCCGAAGACCTAAGACCTTCTCAGCCAGAATAACAAACCGTTCTGGATTGTCTCGGTCGGCAAACTGCTTAAATGCCTCTTTTGTAAAGTTACCACTAGCAGACTCAGACATAGAAATACAGTAAATTAGGGGTCGTTATCGACGATATCTTCTAAAACAATCTTTATTGCACAGCCAGGGCAGAGATCTATCCTATCTCCTTGTAGGTGAGCAAAGTCTGCACCCTCTTCCGTATTTTCAATGAAGTAGTCAGGGACCTCTCCTTCGAATGCTTTTACCCCCCGCTTGTTCTTCTTACACCGATTGCAAAAGTACGCATACCCCATCGTTAGACCTCCTCGTCCGAATCGGTCTCCAATTCTTCCTGCGCTGCTCGCAGGTTGTCGTACCAGTCCTCGCCTTCACTGACCGCAACGTGATCAGTGGCGTCAACAAGGTTGAACTCACTGCAGAGTTGTCGATATTCTCGGAGGAACGATGGATCGCCACCTCGGTTGAATCGGATGAACGCCATTGCAGCTGCTTCCTGGACCATCTTCTTCGCGTCCTTCGACGTAGGATCCTGCGTCGACTCGATGAAGTCCTCGATTAGATCTTCTTCTTCCTCGGTGATTCGTTCACGAAGTGCAGCAGAATATGCGCCTCCCTTGTATGAGCCATTTTTCTCGCCTTCTGGCGCACCCCCACACCCACCGTGATTGCTACATCGTCCTTTCCCTACGTGATTCGTTCCTTTTCCAGCACGTTGGAGACAGTACTCATAGTCGTCTCGTTCGCGGCCATGTGGCGTTTCGGTCGTCTTGTCGCTTTTGTTCGCACCACAGATATGATAATCATTTTCTGGGTGAAGCGGACGGCCCTGCCCGTCTGTAGGGGCGTTCTCGTGGATGTCTTGGGAAGTATCGTTAGTCATTGAAAGAAAGTAGAGCTAATATCTGTGTTCGATCATCGCGGATGCCAATGCACGGACGAAGATCTTCTGATCCTCAAATCGAACATCTGGATCAGACTTCTGCTCACCAACTTCGTACAAAAGTGTGTCTCGGCAATGTTGGTGATCTATGCTCTCTTCGTAGTACAGATAGTCAAGAGCGTCTGAAAGATTTCGTGTGAATTCGATTGCCCTGGATTTTGTAATAGGCCGATCAATCGTCGTATGGTGGCATGCACCGCATGAACAAATCTGGCGAAGAGAATCACCATCCTTTGATTCGACTTCCCACTCCCCTCCTACTGGATCCCTTGGACTCCGTCGAGCAACTAACCCTTCTACCGTGTTATCTGTCGGGAATGCACGACCTATCGCGCACTCTGGGATCTCTTTTTTGAATAAAACGGGTTCCCCTTCCTCATCCGTGATAACAGTCGACGAATCCGCTTTCCGCGTCGGTGGATAAACAATTCGGATCTTCTTGTAACAGTTGGCGCACCAGCGATGGTCGTAGCGAATTTTCGAGAGTATGTCCTGAGCAATCTTGCGATACAGACATTCATACGAACAAAAGTCATGAGATGAAGGATGGTGTTCCCCCATCACGTCATCACAGTACGCGCAACGATCGGCGTTCCGATGACACCGTTCGGTACAAAATCGATCGGAATAGCCCGTCTCTAGAACATATGTTGAATCACATTCGAGACATTCTGACGTAAGGTCCGATGCATCCGAATCAGGGTCGATAGACGTTGCTGTGGACATAGTGAATGATGAAAACCAACCACTAATCTGCACGTTTCGACCCCCCACTAACCGCCGATGTGGAGATAGATCACACTGTTGAGCACACGTTTTGAAAGAAACGTGTTGGAACGAGTCCCTAGGGTCATCCGGCGTGTCGCCAGGGAGGGAGTCCTTATGACTCGGGGGCTAGCAGTGTGGTTGAGTTGCCCCTATATTATACCCCCACCCATATGAATGTTTCTCAAAAATACATGGTGAAAAAATCAAATAGAGCGACAAACAATCAGTCCTGACTGTTATTAGCCAACTAATGTCTCTTCTTGTCTGGTTTTCAAAAGTGAATGTGCAATAATTCAACTGGCAGAGATCTGGGTAGAACCCCGAAACGAGAGAGACCTCACAAAAACGAATCCCGATTCTCTAATGCAACCCGTGTTTCGCTGGTGAGACGGTTAATCTTCGACCGTCCCGATTTTTCTCGTTCAATCAACCCCTCTTCTTCCAGCCGGGTTAGATGATGATGGGTTGTACTGCGGTCCTGATGGACCTTCGATGCAATGTCCGATCCAGACAGCCCATCAGACTCATACAGACACTCAAGGACCTTCCGGGTAGACCGATCACTCAAAGCGGCTTCAAGGTCCTTATTGAGCTCGATATTCGGATACAGGCGGTGTTTCCCTTGGGAATTCTCCGATGTTATGAGATCCTCATTTTGCAATATCCGAGAGTGGTACCTGATCGTCGACCGAGTCCAATCCATCTCGTCGTCGAGCTTTGAAATATGGACGCCTGGCATTTCGCACACTTCTGAGTAGATCATACTCCGAGCCTCATTTTCTAACACTTCGTCGTTGTCGTCGTGATAAACAGCCAGGAACGTAAACCAGATATTATGCGTTTTATCGGTTATCCATTCACGGAGTTTGCGAATCATACGTCTGAATTTGGAGCTGATTTCAGGGGTGCTTCCAGACCCGGCCATACCCAAGTGAGATGTCAGACTGGCTAGAAGAGTAGCTAATCCAGCCAATATGTATTTTTTTGAATTGGCCATGAGCAACGCCTTCTGTTTCATCCCTTCTTTCGGCATACGACCACTTTTATTATCCATTGAACCAACAGTAGTCGAATTGCTCATCACTGAATTCTGAATATCAGTCCCGGATTGAGATACCTCAGGATTTGTGGTGCTTGATGAGAACGTTTGTTCACTGTCTTGTTCTCCGGAAGGGGAAGAAGAACTCGTTCTCTTCTCTATCTCTGATCCTTTGCTCCTAGTTTTTGAATTTTCGGCGGTGAATTTAGTGTCACTCTTCGGTGTTTGCGATTGGTCAGTTCTCTGATCAGAACTACCTTCTGACGAAGATACTTGTCCGCTATCAGATTGAGACACCCGATTAGATCCGCCTCCATTGGCTCTGGGATTTGGTGACTGTTCGGAGTCTAAAGAGGATGTAGATGCATATCCATCATCTTCACCAGAGGTACCTGATGGTGAACGGATATCCTCGGAAGAGCTAGATTCGGATCTACTCTCCGAGACCTGTTGTTCCGATGTATGTGGCTCGATAATGGTCTCCTCACTCAGATCCGATTGCTCCTGCGTTGTTGAGATAGCAGTGGTTCTCGATGGCGGAGAATCACCAGAACCAGTACTAGATCCATACAAGGTGGTTGTCTCTTCAGTAGTGGTCGATGAAGATGATCCCGACCTTGGATTTCGTGACGAAGTTGTCCTTGTTTCTTTGGTAGTTGTTTGTGAGATTGGCTCTGTCGTCGAAGTCGGATTTGTTGATATTTCTGTCGTTGGATTAGACGATATCGTTGCCGTGGTTCCCGACTGGGTCGCCGTAGTTACTGTTCCAAAATCCTCAATAGTCATAGTGGACGTTTCTGTCCTTGAAGTTGTTGTGCTCGTTGGAGGTGATGTATTCGTAGTCGTCCCAGTTGTTATTGTAGATGATTGAGTTTTTTCCGGCGTGGTTGTGGTTGTGACTGTTGAGATCTCGGTTGTCGTTGTGATGGTCGTCGCACTAGCCGTACTTGTCGGTAGTGATGTTTCTGTTGACGTACTCGTGGATGTTGGGGTCCGAGTAGTCGTCTTACCAGCACATATCCGCTTTGACGCATTAGCGTCCACCAAACCAGTATTTGCGGACGTGTTTGAGCGGATACACGCTCTAGAACTATTATTTGATTTGGTGATTTGTATAGCGCTTGTTTGAATATTATCTGTGGGATCTCGATCTTGAAATCCCCAATTCTGTTCAACCTCGGTTGGACCATTCATCGCACCAGTAGATGCTGGGATTGTGAACAGAACCAACAATACTGATGCCAGTATTTTCATTGCCTGTTCTGCGTTCATAGCAACCTTTCCATTTGCGGCGTTGTTTTGGATGGGCGATAATTGCCGATGTTCTCATCAACTATTGGTATATTTTCGTCTGTTTGAGATATTTCCTGTTCTCTTTTGGTTTACGCATAGATGATATTGTTTTAGGTTGAAAAAGTCACCGACTCGTGAATATATTATAGGGGTGAAGATATTGCTACAGTATTGTCTATTAAAAACACAACTGCTTCAAAAGAGATGGGTCATGGGCGCTGTAGGGGACGCCTGACCCGTGGCAGAGGCTGCAACGAAATGGGGTCTTGATGGTGTGCAATCGGACTTCGCTACCGAAGGTTCATAGTCCAACCCGCTATTTTTTGTCCTATTCGACTTCCCAGGACGCATTTACGCCGTTAATACGACAGTCCGATCAACATCTAGTCTTGTGGAGTCATCATAGTTAAGAGTTATAACCAGTCTATCCAACAATACTCGTATCTTTGAGTCACTAGTTGTGTGTCTCTAGCACACAATCAAGGTTATTAGTTACATACTCAGTCGCTCACTCATTCTCGGAGCCCCATTCGTCCAGATCATCTGGTGGGTCTGCGTCAAGTTCATTGAACCGAGTGTATATCTCGCGGAGGATGCCACTACGTCCGTTAAACTCACTCATCTCTATCTGGTAATACATTCGAAGCAGAGCCGGGTTGGTGATTCCTCGGATCCGTGCTTGAGCTAATAGCGGTGAAGAGGTTGTTTGAAAGCTCGGGCTATCACTAATAGAGAATGCGAGAAACCTCGCTGGATCCTCTCCGAAGTCTCCTTTGAGATGATCGTACCGCGGACGTTCGGGAAGATCACGTCGACTCACTCATCGATCCCTCGCTGCTGGCGTAGCTCAATCAAATCGATTACTCCATAGCCAAGCTCCTCGATCAACTCTTTCGCACGATCTTTTTCCCCGGCGTGAATGACCCACGTAGACCGTGTTGGGTTCCATTGTCGACCAGTGTCTTTCGGGAGCTCAAGGAGATCTTCTCTAGCATGGTATGGCGAATCCACCAGGACTTGGAGACCATTCTCCGTCGGACAGTAGCCAAGGAACACGATCGGGTCGGTGTTCGGTTCAACCCCAAGGACAGGAACATCATATTCGTCGACCTCTAGGTATGATGCCGACTGGTGGCCACAGAACGGGCACACGAAAACGCCGACTGATTCGATGTGTTCTGATTCGACATCACAGGTTCGACAAACGGGGTTGTTCGGGGCTTCTGGCGTCTTCTCTGACGGTGTTCTTCGACTCATGATTAATCAGCTCCTGCAGCGGACTGTGGTCGGCTGAGGCCCGCTTGCGTCGGGGGCTCTCCGAACCGGACTTTTGTTGGGCGATTCCTCACAGCACCGCACAGAGCGGTGATAATGGGGATCCATTGATCCATCTCGGGCCACGCATCAGCTAACGAATCACCTTCCCACTCCCCATAGAACGCCGCTCCAATGGGGTCGTTGGGGTCGGACACCCGGTCGGGTTTGAGTTCCATCGCAGCCTCATACAAGACGTCACGGGGGGTGGTGTGCTCGTCTGTAACCGATTCGGGCGCTCGGAGATCTTCGCCACGGTACGAGAGAGTGACCCGGTAGCGGTTATCGTCAGTGACCGTGATCAGGTCGAATGCCTGCAGTTCTTCACGGTGGTTCCGGAACGAACGCGTGCTGAACCCACTCCGGTCGGCTATCTCGGACTGAGTCAGTGCCTCATCTGCTTGGAGCAGGGTTTTGAGCGTTTTGCGCTTCGTTGGATTGAGATCCGGGAAGATCCGAGCAGAGGGTAGCGTGGACAGGACATACTTCACTTCGTCAAGCCGAACACGGCGGGTTTCGACTGGCCCCTCGGCTTCCAAGCGGTTGAGAGCTGTCGTTACGTCGTAGGGTGTCTTGCAGAACGCCGAGAGGACACGGAGTGCTTCGGTGGTCGGCACGAACCCACGTTCCGAGAGCATCCGTTTGGCGGCGTTCTGAACGCGTTCACGGCCCGTTGCAATCGTCTGGTATTCGACGGTAAACGATTGATATCCATCTTCGTCGGTCTGGAGGGGCAGGATTGGATCATCCTCGGAGATACTCTCCAATCGGTCATCGACGACGGGTTTGAGTTTCGAGATCCCTTTGCCGACGAGGACGTATTTCGCAGTCGCGGTACCTTTCGGATCGGCCTTATCGATCGTGGGGCCGTTTCCAATCGCCTCGCGCTTGTCTTTCCGTGGTTCACACAGCACACGGAACGCGTTGTACTCACCGTAGTGGGACGTCTGAATCATTCGGTAGGACAAGAACGTCAGGATGGAATTGACGCGGGCCGAGCGTCCGTGGTAGTCACGTCCGTATTCGGGGAAGGTAACCTCGTGGACGACTTCGATGTCCAGCAGGTCATACAGGTCCTCGGCGATCGTTAAGAGACCGTGTGCCAACTGCATGATCGACTGTCGAAGGTCTGACTGGGTTTTCTCCCGATTGATTTCTGCCGTCAGCTCGAGAAGGTTGTCTCGTGCGATCTCCAGCGCGTCGAGGTAGTCCTGTGCTGACATCCCCGACTTGAGATAACCGAGTTGACGGAGTTGACGGAGCGCCCAGGTATTACCGTTGAGAAGCGCACCGAATTCGGCGTTTCCAGCCCCGCCGAGGGCGTCAGCGGTCAATACTTTCTGAAACGCATGGTCACTCAACAACGCACGAACATCGCACACCATACCCGACAGGGGTCCGTGCCATTCGAAACTCGAAATGGCGGTTTCACGGCTAGGATCGTAACTAAACCATGGAATTCGTCCATCTTCATCTCCGTCACGTGTCTTTCGACGGTTGATTGGTTGTTCGATAAACGAGACACCGCCGTTTTCGGGGGCACTGGCCGTGATTGCGTGGTGGCGTGCCCAAGAAGGGAGGTAGTCCACACCGACTTGACCTTTCCAGTTCGGCTGGCGGCCTGCGGTGGCGGCCTCCTGGTGCGGGGATTGCCCCTCCCCCTCCTCCGTGATTGCGTCGGAACACACTGCATCGGCTAAACGGTTTTCCGGTGCCGATTCCGCTCCGGAAGAGAACTGACTCAACTCCGTTTTTCGACCGTTACGGGCCTTGAGAGTCGAAAGTACATCTTCACCGACTGGGAGGATGATCTCTCGCTTGCTTCCCTTTGGACCAACACTAAGAACGCAGTTTACGTTCCGAAGTTCTCGCAACCAGCCACGGATCGAGTTATCCGACGACCCCAGTCGGACATCCTGATACAGGTCGTGACGGGTGATCTCCCCACCTGCGTCGTCAATGACGCGGAGAACGTCCCACGCACGAGCACCAACGGGGATTTCGTCCAGTGCCGCTTCCGTCTCTTCTACATCAGCCTCTCCCCCCACCTCTTCTACAAGGTGTGCGATGGTGGATTTGAGAACGGTACTCGAAAACTCGTCATAGTGATCACGGACGAAAGTGAGCAAGTCACCAGCGTTACCGACAACAGTGACATCACAGCCTTCCGCCGCAAGCTGGACCACACTGATCCATCGCGCACGTGTCTCGCGTGCAGGCATCGATTCTTTCTCACCGACAAACGCGGTCGGCAATTCGATAGTAACGGTCGGCTGGATATCAACCAGATCGAAGACAGCCAATGGGCCTCCGTAGATGTCATCAAAGGGCGAACGCAATCCGAGAGAGTCCTGACCGGTCCCTATTTCCGAAAGCATCGGCAGGAGATTTGTCCAGAGGACGTCTTTGTCGGATAGCGAATCGATGATTGTCGCAGGGAACCGTCCATCAAGCGCGTCAATTTCGTTCGCGTCGAAGACCATTGCGAGGGCATCGATCGCTCCGACGTTCTGGGACAGTTCTTCGATTGATTGTTTGAACGGTTTGACCAAGCTCGACTGGTAGGCCTTCTCCGAGTTGAAGAGGGCGTCCATATCGAACAGTGTCTTGTGAAGTTCCTTCCCCTGGTGAGGGGTGTCGGTAATTGTGACGTCCGAAAATTCGTCGGTTTCAGTCGTGAACTGGAGACTCACGCGCGGACACCTCCAGTGGAACCGAAGGGGCCGTCGTTAATCTCCGAAGGAACTATACCCTTGTATGCGGAATGATTATTTGCTCTCATATTTGTTCTAGGCGCTTTCGCGCCTGGTTTTGGGATGAGAGCACCGAGCCGGATGCGACAACATCCGGTTCCTTCTGAAGGAAGTGATGCTCTCTTAGTTTCTACTAACGGAAACCACCCACAAATAGGTATTGGTGTACTGTTGTCTGTAGTGTATTGAACGGTGTTCCAGAGATAACCAATCGATGTTCTATCCAGTAATCGGCCTCCCCGAATAAAGAGGGGAACCAAACGATTGAGAAACACTCGCTCGTAGTGATCTACCATCTTGATAGATTCAGTCGAGCAAATTGACCGGATACTGGAGCAGAGGTACCAAGCGAGACGCAGAGGGATCCCTATCTGAATCCATAAATCGATCCCTCACTAATCTGCCCTCATCGGCGATCGCGACGAATTGGACGTCTGGCTACCAGCCGTTCTCATCTCATCAGAGAACTCGTCCTCGATTGTTTCGATATCAGAATTTTCGAGTCCGAGGCACGCAAGATCTCGCTTGGCTTTGTACCACAGAAGTTCTAAACCTCGTTCTGTGATTTCGTATGCATTTGATCGCCGATCTGGAACGTTGTAGTGCTTCTCCACGCAGCCCACCTCCACGAGGTCATCTAGGCAGGGGTAGACCCGACCGGTGGACGCATTGGCGTATCCAAAATCAGAAATTGCTGTGAGAACGTCGTTCCCGATAATAGGCGACTCTGATTCCGACGAGAGTTGCGCGAGGACACGCAAAACATCCCATTCGAATTCATTGAGATCCCCGATGAGGTCCTGCTTGTCGGAGCTCATCGGCAGACCTCCGTAGAGGATGATTGTTGGCGTATTTGTGTGTTTCGCTGAGCGACACTCTGAAAGACGGGACTTTTATAAGATTTGCTGTTATATCCGTACATGGGTGAACCTGGTCTTGATGGTTAGTACTAGAGCACACCCAACCCACGCCCGAGGGTAGGGCCTCGGGCATCCTACATGGGCAACACATTACGACTAGTGGTAATGCTTGGGTTGCGCTCCCTATCAATACCATACAACTCTTCAGTAATAAAACCACTCTTTCATCCGTTGCAACTATCAAATAACATATACAGGATTAGATGAATGTGTCAACTCTTCTAATGTGCTATAACGAGTGGTTTCAGGGTTGATAGTGCTGATATTGTGTTCATACCGTTGGTGATGTTTCTATAGAACACATCTATTTTTAATAAGAACTCACAAGAAATAAAATGTTGAAACAACTCTGAAGATGTTTCTCTTTATTATCATTAGCAGATTAACTGATGGTGTCTGGGAGTAACTCCTGAAAAAACCCCATATACCTGTGGATAATACCGTGATTCTGTTCTATTATGAATTAAATTCTGAGGAGGTGACATACCATCAAACGTTCAATCTCCGGTACCGTTAAGATAAATGGAAATAAACTCCGTGCCATGCATCGTGATATCGAATGGATGGTTCCAGCAGACCGCTATATATTGGAACATCTCCAACGTGCAGGAAGACAAACACCCTCTTGTATTGCGATGAATATCGGATATGGATCACACCATGTTGGAGTTCGTTGTCGTGAAGAATTACTTGAGTATGAATTAGTAGAAAAGTACGAGGCTGTTTCTGGCGCATATGAAATCACTGAAAAAGGACGCGAACTTTTGGATGGCTCTCTCGATCCAGAAGAGATTGAATCATCTGGGTAACCGTTTCTATTTTGTGAGAAGAATAGAGGCCAGGCGGAGCCATTCTCCCTACAGGATCTATAAGCTCCACTTCTACCTATGCATTGCAAGTGAATAAAACTTGTCAAAAACTACTCAATTGGTGAATTTAATCAGTTGATGACTATTCGGGGAAGAAGACAATCAACCCCTCACCAGAGCACCTTCCTGGAATAGTAACGCGCCCACGCGATTTGAGCCCATCTCGATTGTGAATGACTCCATCGAAGTAGGTCAACAGATGAGCAATCTCGTCTTCGATATTCATCCACTCGTCATCTCCCAGTAACTCCGATGCGAGATCCTCTATAGTAAACTCCCCTCGATCCTCGAACGACTGAATGTATAATACGAGCTCAGAAACCTTTTGCTTGGAAACAACCGAACACACGATCTCATCGGTTGCACCCTCGACTGCTTCGGGGTCATCCCTGGAGACTGCGTTTGCAAGATCATCAAGATCACTGTAATGAACAGCCCCGGATTCGACTAGGTCCTGGGAACGAATACGATCTGCTTTCCGTTCAAGCATTGCTGCTAGCTCGTCATCTGTGAAGAGCGTAGTAGCCGGTTCTTCCCAGGTTGTCGGGACAAAGACGGTGACACCCTGTTCACCACCACGACTAGACCCGACTTCTACTCGAGACTGATCTGCTTCATACTCCGTACTAACAGTATGTGGGAGCTTGCGCGAGAGAGATCCTAACTGGTTCGCCAGCGTAACACGGTCTATCTCCCCGTCTCGGATATCCGTTGCAGCTTCTTGGAGCGCTTCAGCTATTGCTGTCGGTGAGATGGTTTCTTCGGTCATAGTTTCGAGGCGGTTCTGTTCATCGCTGGTCTCCGTTTCAGGAGCCGTCATCATCTGTGGCATGGTTCTAAATCCGTCCTACCACAGACAATGCCCCAACGTATATTAAAAGTTGCGATTATTAACGAATTCTACTACGAATCTTTGACCAGCTCCCGACGAACGGCTTCAACCTCCTCCGAAGACGGAACCAACCCTTTCTCTTCCAACCGCTCTGCCAACAGCGTGTTTATCATCTGGTTCTGGCTAAGATTGGTTAGAGACTGATCTTGTGCCTTCCTGATCCCTGCAACGATCTCTGGTTCTGACCGAAGGGTAATCCGTTTCCGAACACTGGATTCATCCTCCTGTGTACTATTCGTGGTTGGTTCTGCAACACTCTCTGATCGTGTTTCTTCCGTCGTGTTTTCTGATGCCTCGGAGGATTCTGTCGTCGAGCTCGAATCTGTTTCCTCCTCTGCTTCTGGATCTGGTTCCGGTTCTTCCTGCGTGATCTGGAATCGGTTATTGTCTACCATTTTAGTTCCCTCCGTCTTCGACCATGTCCGCAATTTCATCCAACCGTGGGATCATATCGTTCTCGGGATCAAACTTCGAGAGCGGTTTACCGTCACGGTATGCTCGTCGGAACGCCACCCGGTCTCGAAGCCCCATCCCCGGTGATTTATCGAATTCCGACATCCGTCCAAACGATGGGAGTTTCTCTTCATACGGCGAATCTTCGATGTCCTTGATAATCCGTTTCTCTTCATTATCGCCTGTCGTCCGGTTTGGAACGATCGAAACGATGTCTAGATCCTCGACTTGCTGGATCGGAACAATTTGTTGTTCCATCATCCGTTCAAATCCACCAACAGACGCCTCGCTCATCTGGAGTGGGATAATCACGTTCAGAGCACCAAACAGTGCTGCATCGGAAAGTGGTCCCAAGTTGGGGGGTGCATCGATGATCACGTAATCGTAGACATCCCCAAGGAGGGGGTCAATCACCTTGTTCCCCACGAGCGTGTGTCCGACAGTGTGATTTGCAACGTGTGTCCCCACGTCGTCGAGCTCGCGATTCGATGGGAGGACGTCGAAACCCCACTCGGACGGGACGATCACATCCGAGGGTGTCGCGTCACCTTTCAGTACGTGACCGATGTGGGTCTCATCGACGTAGTGGTCGCTTAGACCGATTCCCTCTGTTGCATTCCCCTGTTGATCGAGATCGATCAGGAGGACTTCATGCCCTCGATCGGCTAATCGGTCGGCAACGTTGATCGCGATGGTTGTCTTTCCAACTCCGCCCTTCTGTAGTGAAACGCTCACTGCTCGTGGTTCTGGTTCTGTCATGGTATTCCTGGCCGACGCCATTGTGGTGTCATAGTGGTGTCGTGGTGGTTTCTGACCGTTACCACAGTGGCGTCAATCCGACGATTACATTATCTGAGTTGGATATTATAAATGTTCTCCTGTTTAACCATTCGTGATATCTGTTCTGAAATTTCTAATGCCACGTTAGACCGACGTCTTTTCAACCTTCACAGTACCTGTTGGTATCGTCCGTTGATCCCGAAGTGATAGTAGGGGGAGGAACAACCGCCGTGCCGGAGTGGAAATCCGGGGTCAACCGAGGGTTGGCAAACAGCGGGTTCGAATCCCGCCCACGGCTTTCTGTATCTCCCGTTCCAAAAGATATTTGGGCTTTTCGCGTGTACTAGAGAATTGCGATACCACTCGTAGTCGATGGCAACTAGACCATTTGTTGTCCGCTACTCCGGATGTGGAAAAGGGCTTCACATCCGTTTCCGAGGGGTAGTGTTAGAGCACTAACCTTCCTCATTCACACCACATAAATCTCGCCAGATGAGTCTCTGCACTCGTGTTTTGCAGATTGGTATGTAGACAATGCGCACAGTCAGCACTGCAGATACGAATAAGTTAATAAGTCTGAATTATTACTATACGTGTGAAAAACCAACGATTTTCGCGTCGAGAAGTTGCTGGCAGTCTCGGTCTTCTATTTACAGGAGGGTTCTCCGCGCTCGCTGGGTGTTCCGGAAGTGACTCTAATGAAAAGATTGGCCCAGTGTATGAGTCTGATAGTAGCGGGTCCTCATCTGATGAAGATGGGACAGAGATCACGCTCTTCGACGGGAATACTCTGGGACTTTATTGGGCGGATCTCACGAAAGAGGACGGTATTATTGCGATTCGAGGAAAGCTCCTAAACAACCAGCCATACACACTGGACAACGTGCGAATTGAAGCACAGTTTCTCAATGCCGATGACGAAGTTCTTGATCAGAGCTTAGCGGTCGTACAGAATCTCGGGGGTAAGCAAGTGTGGAAATTCGAGGTGCCGTATCCAGGTTCTCGCCATGATGAAATTGCTTCGGGACTGATCACGAATATCGTGAGTTATTGACAGATCTCATCCGGACCACAAATCCTATACTGATGAACCTCTTAGTTTCTACTGTCGAGCGAGGTTGCTCGGCGTCCGAAATACAAAAGAAATGCAGGATGGTCGGGGTGAGTGGTTGTGTGGAACCGAACACTCACTCCGACTCCCGTTTTGCTAACCACAATCCAGCAGCGACGAGTATCCAGCCAGCTGCGTTCTGACTGGCGACAATCGTGCCACCGGTCGTGATCAACGCCACGGGGATTCCAGAGTGGATATCTCGTGGCATCTGCATGTCCACATCTCTCAGTGGACACTCTTTGATTCTGGCCCTTTGTGCATAAAAAACGCGATGTTGACGTTGCTAAACAGTGAACAGGTGATAGTCTCTGAGAGATAGATTCTCTGCCCTTCAAACGAGGGCATAAATTCGAGGAATTCAACCCCGTGCTTTTCGCACCAGGGTTCCCAACCACGTCCTGACAAATCCATCGTCATTGCATCCTCGATGGCATTCTCAAATGTTTCCTCGTCCCAGCCTCCAGCGGCGTACTTCTCCTTCGCCGCTCGAATCGCATCCTCTTCGTTTGTCACAGATCTACCTCCCCCAGCGCTTTGTACATCTCACTGTTCTCCTGAACGTCCGTCTCCATTCGGCATTGGATACAATCGTCGTTGCTTCCAAACAGTTCGTCACACTTCGGGCACGGTTCTTTGAGATATTTGGTCATTGTGGTTGGCCAACTTGACCTGCACGCTTGTCACACCACCAACAGACATAGTACCCTTTCCTCCCGAGATCACGGTACTCTGTCTTCAGACGACCGCACTCGTCACATGGTTCTAACTGTGTATGCTTCTTCAAGTTGTTCTTGATGTACCGATGCCCGTCATCGGTGTATTCGTACTCTGTTCCCACACACTCGTAGCAGTCGCATTGACCGTGGATCATGGATTCAAAGAGAGCTGGCGTATTTAGAGACATATGGTGGATTGAAAGCCAGAGCTGGTGAGTTGATTTCAAAAGAATAGTTCGCCGGGAGACCCGGTGAAACTACCCCGTGATACAGATTCCTGTTGTACGCAGTTGCTCTTAGGTGTTACGCTTGGAAAGGAAGAGGAGCACGGGTGGCACCCTCACAACGTCAGTAATTGGAATCTCTGCCTAGTTAAGCATGCCGGTACTAACAGGCGGACCAACCGCACTTCGCACTACACTTCTTGCACCCTTCGCTGATCTGCACTTGCGCTCCACAATCAGGACAGGTATCTTCGTGTGCTCCAGCACTCGATCGCTTGACTTTCACTTCTGTTTCCTGCCGGTCTTCAATGGCCCGTTGCAGTGAGATAGCAATCCCATCAGGGATGGATTGGACTTGCTGCCCTTCATCCCAGCCGACTTTCGGCGCTTGGATGTCTCGAAGTTGCTCGATCACTCGCTCAGGCCGCACACCCGACCGAAGGCTTTGAGAGATCATCCGACAGTTGCTCTCAACGAGGCTCTGGACGAAGCCACCAGACTTCTCGATCGTGCCGAAGACCTCGAATGGATCGTTGTCCTCGTCAAAGCCGATCGTCACATAGAGCGTTCCATTGCCTGTCGAGATCCGCTCGACTTCGGCATCGACCACTTTTGGACGTTCTCGTGGTTCGACAAATTTGGATTGCTCTTCGGATTCGAGGTTCACCTTGGCCAGTTGTTTTCCTCCGATGGAGACGTCCACATCGTGCTTCACCGCAAGCTCTTGGATAAGTTCTTCAGCTGCATCCTGCGAGAGATCCTCGGACTCACTGATCTCGTTGTCCGCGCGTGTCGTGAGAACCTGCTTGGTCCGGGTTCCGTCGCGATAGACCGTGACCCCCTTGCCGCCGTTCTCGTAGATGTAGCGGTACACCTCGTCCATGTCCTCCTTGCTGGCGGAGTTGGGGAAGTTACAGGTCTTCGAGATGGCCGAGTCGACACCCTCCTGACAGGCACACTGCACTGCAGCGTGTTCTTTCCCAGAGAGATCGTCAGTCGTGACGAACAGTTCTCCGATGGCGTCAGGAACCGTCTCCAGCGATTCGATCCCATCGAATTCGTTGTTTGCCATCTGTTCTTGAGCTTCTTGCTTGGCGGCGTCGACATCGATGTTGTTCGCCTCCAGCGTGCGCAGGAAGTAGTCGTCGAATTCGACGAGCATCTCGTCGCCCTGCACGTCGTCGGAGACGTTCTTGTAGTAGGCGACGTTGTAAATCGGCTCACAACCACCCGTGGTGTTGCCGATCATGGAGGTCGTCCCGGTCGGCGCGATGGTGGTCGTGTTGTGGTTGCGCATCGGGATACCGTCTTCCCACTCATCTGGATCCAACCCCGTTTGCCGTTCGATCCATTCGGGGTACTCGGACGGGTTTGCGAACTTGGAGTTCTCCCATTCGTTGAACGCACCTTTTTCTTCGGCGAGTCCACGGCTCACCTCTTTCGAGCGTTGGTTGATGTGACGCATCAACTGGCGAGCGATCTCGTTGCCTTCTTCGCTGCCGTACTCGACACCGAGCTGGATGTATAGCTGGGCCAGTCCCATGATGCCGAGTCCGATCTTGCGGTTCTCACGAACCGTCTGTTCGATCTCATCGATCGGGAACGCCGACATCGTCACGACGTTGTCTAAGAATCGCGTTCCGAATCGGATTCGCTCATTGAGCTCATTGAAGTCGATTGCGTTTGAGAGGAACCCGTCGATTGCGTCTTCAAGGTCGAAACTGTCTGCACGCCCTTCGTATCCTTCCCGGTACTGTTCCCAATTGACACCGTTTTCGACGATCGTACTCAGATTGATATGCCCGAGGTTGCAGGCCTCATACTCCTGCAGTGGCTGCTCTCCACACGGATTCGTGGCGAGGATCTCGTGCTTATTCCCGTCTCGCGTCGGCGTCGATTCGACCGGGAAGGAGTGGTCTTCGTTCATCCGATCGAGGAAGACGATACCGGGTTCGCCGTTTTCGTAAGCACCTTCTTGGATGTGCTCCCAGAGTTCTTCTGCAGGGATCTCCAGAGGTTCACCGACCGTAACGTACTCCCCGAGACCGAACCAGTCGTACATCTCTTTCGTGTATGTCGTTGCTTCATGAGGTTCGCCCGTACGAGGGTTGATGAAGGTGAAGTCTTCCTCGGCCTTGAGTGCCTCCATGAAGTCATCGGTGACTCCGACAGAGATATTGAAGTTCGAGAGATGTCCTTCGACTGCATTTCGGAACGCTGGGTCGATCCGACCGTCATCGGTCGTGTGGTCGTCGAGGATACCACGAGCCTCTTCGAGCGCGTCTCCGAAGTTGACGTGGGTCGGGTCGTCTGGGTCGTTCAGACGGAGGCTCTGGGCGAGGCTGACGTCCTTGTTCTTGGCGTGGACAAAGAAGATGACATCTGGATGCGTGATACGCATGATTCCCATCTGGGCACCACGTCGGGTCCCTCCTTGGGCAATCGTTTCACACATCTGGTCATACGACCGCATGAACGTGATCGGCCCAGAGGCGATACCGCCCGAGGACCCGACCACGTCACCGTAGGGGCGAAGGTAGCTGAATGCATACCCCATCCCACCGCCGGATTGGAAGACTTCGGCAGCTTCCCGAGCGGTATCGTAGATATCGCCAATATCGTCTTCGGGAGAATCGACGAAACATGCAGACAGTTGCTGGAGCTCGTCGCCCGCATTCATCAGCGTTGGCGAGTTCGGGATGAACTTCAGCTGTTCCATCTGGTTCTGGAACGCTTCTTTCCATCCTTTAATGAGGCCCTGGGCATCTTCGGGGATATCGTCATCTGCAAGCAGCTGATCGTACGAGATCCACTTTGCATTCTTCTCCGTGATTGGCACTGGTCCTTCTGACGAATCTTTCCCGAAGATCTCATCGATCAGTTCGTCACGTCGAGGATGATCTGGCCGTACGTGTTCTGGCTTGACTTTGACAGCCTCCCCATCATACTCGACTGCTTCCGCGACTGCGATGTTCTTTGCTACGCGGGGGAAGACGTCTTCGGGGTCTTCGATGGGATTGCCTTCGCTATCCTTGCGGGCATAGCGAGTGGGCATGATGTTCTGATAGGCGTTGTCCGAGAGGTTCTTTTTGAGGGTGGTTCCGTCCGTCCTTTTTAGTGGTAGTGTTGGGCTATCCATCGTCAGCTAAACTCCTTACCGGATTCCTTAGTACGGGCTCAATCAACATAAAACCATTCACTCTGGTATGAGAATCCAACATAAATACTATTCATAACTTATAATTTACTCATAGGAAGGGAACTATGTGTTCAAAAACACCATCCAAATTGACGGGAAGATGAGTCTGGGAAAGTTGGAACGCCAGCCGGAACGAGTGTTTCGTTACAAGGATGTCAGATGTTGGGTGGTCATCAGGCACCCACAGGGCCTTGAGATACGCCGGCTGACAGACCTACGTTTCCCCTTCTTCTTTTTAATGGTATTGGTTTCAAGGTCTCACTCTGACGAGCAGGATGAGAGATCACCATTAACGAAGAGTGGATTTTTGACGGGGGCGACGTACGCGGTCGCAAGTGCATAGGCCTTCGGCCACGACTTTGCGTAGTATTTGGCTACGGGCTTAGAACCATCGTCAGAGAGGACTGCGTCCAGTTCAATACCGGCCGATGTTTCGATATTGATCGAGTCGGGATCAGCACCAACGTCATCCAGATATTCATCAACTGCGTCTGGATTGAGAGTCAGTGTGGTAGTGAAATTCGTAGTGTTCACACCCTTTTGTCCGTAGACATTGACGTCGTCGATGAACCTCAGGGGCTTGACGTACTGCCGCGATTGTTTCCACGAATCAGGGACATAGACAGCAAGACCGGTTGGATTCCCGAGTGCGGTGACCGTGTTCTTGGCGTGGGCTTTCGACGATACTCCGAAGAAGTCCCATGCTGCATTTTCTCCCCGTTCTCCATTGTTCGTCGTTCTCAGAGACACCTTTGGTAAGGGGACTACCCCCGACTTCGTGGCTTCGAACTGTTTCGCTGCTTCGTATCGCTTTTGGACTTGCTTCTGGACACCGTTCCAATCTGCATTCTGGAATCGCCACCAGTCATAGTCACTTTCGAAGCCAAAGTTCTCGAACTGATTGACGACGGAATCGATCGAGAAATTATCATGGACAAAATATCCCGTATAGGGCCCGTATCCATCTGGATCAACGTCCATAGCTTTGGTAACGGGGGATAGTGGTTGGGTTGCTCCGATATTACGCTCCACTTTCTCGATCTTGTTTTCAGGAACCTTCTTCGGCTTAAAATCTCCGCTGAATAAGCCACTGGACTCAAGCGAAACGAAGATAGCTTCTGTCGATGCAAACCCGGTAATAGACGCGCGTTTCCCGGAACTATCACAGTTTGCTTCGGAAGTACACCCTGCTACACCCAAGGTGAGAGCAGCACCGGCAGCGGCAATGTACTTTCGACGCGTTTTCTGACTCTGGTGGTTCTTTTTGTGGTTCTTTGTCATGGTTCTGTAACCGTCCTCGATTGTAAGTAGTCCCGGGCGGATTCGAACCGCCGTCAATGGCTCCAAAGGCCATTATGATTGGCCACTACACCACGGGACTCTGATGTTGCAAACCTCGGTTGGAGGTGTTGGGTGGGCGCTTGGTTCTTGGAGCACCCACAGGGACCACTTGATTGGGCCCTTCTGCCGAATATTCTTTCCCGTTAGCAATAATTCTTTCCAAGAATAGATTTTAATCTATCATTTGTTGTGCTCCAGATCTTGACCAAGGCGGGAGGCCTGTGGACCAGATTGCCCTTGATACTTTGAGCCACGTTCTTTTCCATACGGTCTTTCGGCAGTCGAGCTCAACATGGTGAATATCAACTGGGATATCCGCATCCCGGGGGAAAGAGCGACAGGTGCCGTCCCCAAATTCGACAGCTCAAGTGTGATTTGGCCACGGTATCCGGGGTCAACAACACCAGCAGTCGCGTGAACGATAACTGCTAATCGTCCCAGTGAGGAACGACCCTCCACATGTGCAATGAGATCGTCGGGGATTTCGACCCACTCTTTGGTCGATCCCAAGACGAAATCACCCGGATGAAGAATGAATTTATCATCTGGATCGACCTCTACACGAGTCACGTATTTTTCGATTTCATCGGTGTCATTCGGGTGAATGCATGGGATGTTGGAACGCTCGAACGTGAGAAACTCCGCCCCGAGACGCAGGTCTACACTTGCAGGTTGGATCTGCATCCCTCGGTCCTCGATCGGATCGATCGTGAGGTCTCCTGAATCCAGTCGGTGCATGATGTCCCGATCGGAGAGGATACTCCGTTCTTGAGGTATGCTCATGTATTGTGGTGGGTGTTTTATGGGGTCTTGAGGATGTCCGTGACATCTTCGGCTGCCACCGCAATCTCCAGGCCTCCGATGTTGACACAGAGATCGGTGGAATTCTGGCTCCCCATGGGCTTCACCCAAGGCGGGAGACTCGTGATACGCCCTGTCCGTTCTCGTTCTTTCTTGCTGTCCCAGAATTCAATAGTCATTCCCTCCGAAAAGTCCTCGAGAGAGTACACGCCCTCGTGGTTCTGTTGGGTTGTGTGGTTCTTTGGCATGGTTCCGTCCTCATTCAGAATACTAGACCTTTATACTTAAATGTACCGAATATGGTTCAATTTATAGTTGGCCAAGGATCGTTTCTGAGTTCTCATCGTCATTTCATCGAATAAAACAATCCCTAACTGTTTGTCATTGTGAATGAACTGGAGTCCACTCTGTCACCAAAGAGAACTAGATGTCCGCATTTCGTAATCGTTCCTAGCTAGAACTTTCTGAATGATATGTGGAACCTCTTGTTCGTGCACATCGGGTTCGGTAATCACTTCATGATCCATGGATTCGATACGACGAAGCGAAACGCTCGATGAGGCTTCTTTTGAAAAGTAATACTCGGACCCCCCTCCACAGACCATGAGCAGAGGTTTCCCACTCATGTACCCGGTGTGCACAATTCCGGCAACCATTACTTGCCGGTTGGATACCGGGTTCTTGAAGCCCTCCGTCACTTCGTGCGGTACCAAACAACGTAGGTGGCACTTTGCTTCTTCTTTTGAATCCGTCCTGAATCAGCGAGCGAATCGAGATATTTGAACGCAGTTCGTTGTGGGATGTCGACCAGATCAGATATCTCTCCGGTTGAATACGGTTCGTGGGGTTCCATTGCTTCGAAGACATCATCTTTTGTGATCCCATGCTTCGAGGCAAATGCACCCCCGTCTTTCCGTTCTCGATCGTCCTGCTCGTCGTCAGCCATTGGCAGCAATACCAGACGGGCATACTTATCCCTTGCCCAATTAAGCACATATCTCGGGGGCAGGGAGGGGGGGTGTCCTGAGAATTGGTGGGTGGGGGAGGGGGGTGTCCTGAGAAGACGTCACCGATCTAAAGGCATTTTCAAGTGCGGTCGGCCTGTTTGGTGCTCTTTCTCTAAAATCTCGCCGAGAGCTTCGACGCGGGTTAACGATTTCATGATGTCGATCACCATATCAGCAGGCACAGCGAGCCGATACTCGTAGAAGGTACCTTCCTTGTATCCACCTGATTGAGAGTAGTCTAAGACATTGTACAACTCTAAATCACGAAGGTTGTCTCGAACACGACGAATGACATTCACATCTGCCCCAATCTCGCCAGCAAGAATGCGATAGTGAGAATAGAGATCTCGGCTCCGTGCTGGGGTTTCCCCGTGAATAGACATTCGAACAGCAGCAGCAAGAGTGAGGTGATCTTGAGTAGTGAGGCTTTCAATACCGTCTTCAATGAATTCACGCTCGATCTGCTCCTGTGCGTCACGCACGTGCGATTCAGTCACGTACGATTCACCAGCGTCATCCACAATACGACATGCTTTGAATAGATATTTTATCGCCTGCCGAGCACTCCCCTTATTCTGGGCAGCGAAGGCAGAACACAGTGGAATGACATCATCGTCTAAGACCTCACTAGTGAACGACGTGACAATCCCTTCGTCATCGGTCTCAACAGAGGTATCTCGAAGAGCCTTTGCAGCACGTCGCTTGAGAATATTCCGCAGCTGATTTGCATCGTACGGAGGGAACTCGATTTCCTCATCACAGAGGGTATCCTTGACCTTTGGCCGAAGATTTTCACGGAATTGGAAGTCGTTCGAGATCCCAATGATTGCGATGTTCACATCCTCGTCGATATATTCGTTCCGACGCGCACGTGGGAGCTCATAGAGGACGTCGTCATCGTTGCCAATCGAATCGATCTCGTCGAGAACTATGATGACAGTGCCTCCGATTTTGTTGATCTCGTCGAAGGCCATCTCGAAGAGGTCCTGTTGCTGGTAGCCTTTTGGCTTCTCTGCTCCAGGCCCTCTAAGTTCCTTCACCAGCTGTTGGATGACATGGTAGGACTTCTTCAGGCTATTACACCGAACCCGGTAAACAGAAATATCTACGTTCGGGTTGTCCTTTGTCTCTCGCTGTAATTGGTCCGTTTTGACCTTCACTGCTGCTGTTTTCCCCTGCCCCGTTTTTCCATAGATAAATGCATTGAGCGGTGAGCCTCCCTGGGCTGCAAACTTCAGAACACTATGTAACTCAGATAGCTTATCCCGTCGTTCCGGGAGCGTATCCGGAGTGTAGTCCTTCTGAAGTTTGTCGGGATCCGAGAAAATCCCGCTCTCTCCAGTGAATGATTGCATACACAATTGACATACGTCCACCCCCATAAACCCCCCCTGTCCTCAGAATCACGAGAGTCCCGAGAATTACACGGGGGGAGGGGGGTGTCCCGAGAAGAAGTCTCCAAGAAGAACCCCTGGGAGAATAACCAATATTTATCTAGTGACGATATCGTCTAAAATAACTAATTCGTCTCTAGTACGGGTATCGTACTCTGACGTGGTACTTAGTATTTCCCCTCGTTCAAAACACGTGTCTCTACCCCTGCCTACTCTTGGACGCGATTTCTCGGGACACCCCCCTCCCCCTCCCTCCAGATGATCTCATCGACTTCTCGGGACACCCCCCTCCCTACACTTCGACGTGAGCACTCGAAAAGAGGAGTGTCTTTCCCTTATAATAAAACGAGCACCGGAAGCAGCGGAACCGGGGGTGGGTGGCCGACAGCAACAAAATTACTCAGCTTTCGAAGCACCGTACCAGGCTGCTATTCCCAACCCGATCGCTACAAGACCTCCAGAATCACCGTTCGCGAGCATTATGAACCCAGCGAGAGGGAAGAGTAGCATGACGCCACCTACGATAATTGTACCCATCCCCATTATTCACCCTCTCCTTCATTCACAGCGTTCTTGTAGTCCATGAGTGTTTCTACGTTATGGTATTGTCCGCAATTATCCAAATCAGCAAGCTCTATCCCGAGGGTTGCATTCCGACCTGCAACTCTTCCCTCGTAGACGAATTCAATGGTCTCACCATTCTCCAGCTTTTCAAAGTCTTCGTCTGTTAATCCGATTTTCATTTCACGTGACTCCATCTCTCTCCGGCTTTTAGTTTCCGAACGTCATCTTCTCGTGATTTGCTTTCCTGTTCGAGGTAGGTCATCGTACACTGTTCGCACACAGCTTTCACTACGTAGGTCCATCCACCACCATCGTAACAGAAGTCCACGATTTCGAACTTCACCGGCTCCTGGCAGGGACCATCGTACTCACACTCACGCGGGACTGGTTCCTCCCCGAATAAAGACGCTTGCGTGGTTTCTATGCCATTCTGATGATCACTGCTACTCGTCATCGTTGATCAGACTCTTGTAGCTCGGGGTTCACTATACTTTCCCACGCTCTTAGTGCGTCTTGGGGTTGCATGTCAAAATACATCGACCAAACACTCTCTATCGGGCCTGCCTCTCCGAGAGTTGTCCGTGGAGCGCCCTTACAGGATGCAGGACAGTCTGGATCTTCGCACTCGTGTCTGGAGCCCATTGCATAGACGTGACTGTTGGGTGTTTCCATCACGTGTGTTTGCATCCCTCTATATTCCGCGACGAAGAGTGTTTTATCCATGTACTGGCCCCCCTCGATCTCGCCACTCTTTAAACAGTACCGAGTACAGGTTCACCGACACCCAATACTGATCGCACTCCCAACAGTGTAATCCCCAGACAGACGTTGATCCACCGATTACACTGTCCCCGGTAGACTCGACACCGAACATCTTAACGAACAGTGGCCGCTCACCTGCACTCGCCTGCTCTGCCTGCTCTTCACACGGCCAATCGGTCCCACATCCGGGGCACACTTTCGTCCACCCTGGAAATACTCCAAGGAAGTCACTGCTAGTCTCCTCGTGACCAATCCCTGTGTCGTAATCAGCGTCCTCGTTTACTCCCATAGTTCCTCCCAGTCCCAATAGACGATCTCTACCGTCGTCTGGTCGTGAATCTCCTCGCCGGGGTAGTACCCGCGTAGCTCATCGAGGAGTTCGTCGGTATCTCGGTAGTTCCGATGGCCATCGAAGTCCATCGTCGTGGCCATATTGACGGTTGTGTACCCACGGTCATTGACGATGGCCGACGCGAACCGTTCGCCGTCCTCGTCGCATAGTTTGAACCGACTCCCGATAGTGAAATCCTCGTACTCAAGGCCGAGACGGAGCGTTACCGTCTTCTGGCCTTTGAGTATCGGCTCTTTGTGCTTGTCGGCGAACTTGAGTCGGGCAGTCTCCGTCTCACATCTTGCGCCAGTCATGCTTGCACCCATTCCGGGTATTCCCCGGCAAATCTGTCTAAGTCTCCCTTCCGAATCGGACGAGAAACGTCACACATGACGCACACCATTCGCGTTTGTGGGCCGCCTTTCTCGTCGTTCACCGGATTCAACTGGTGTCCTGCGTGCGTTGCACACATCGGCAAGTCGTCGTCTGTCATCCCGTCGCACAACGCACGAATCTTCTCGGGGACTTGCTGATTACGTTCTACGTCTTTCACACAAAATCACCGAGTCCTGTAGCGTAGCCGCTCTTATCGTAAGTCGCGTTGGCTTTCTTTTTCACGTCCACCTTCGCACCGGGGACACCAGCCTTCCTACCAAGATCGTAGCCCGCTTGTTTCGCGTCCAGCTCGAACTCGGGTACATCGCCGTCGATGACCTTACCAACGTCACTTCGACGTTTCTCCGGGTCTCGTTTTCGCTCCGAGCAACCAAGTCTGTAGCCATCACAAAACAGACTGATCCACCTCTTGCGGTCAGTACGCGGGGACTCTTGCGCATCAGTCACGCGAGATGCACCTCGTTCCCGACACACTCGCCTATGAAGGCCAGTATTTCCGCTGGAATTTTCCCTTTCTGTTCGATGGTCCCGTGAACCACTTGGTAGAAGTGTCGTTCGTGAGACGCAAGGTCATCCAGTCTTCCGGCAGGGATGCCGTCTGTTTCAGGGCCGACAGCGCCACGGATGATTTCCTTCAGCGTTTCGCTTGGCGGCTCGCCGTCGTATTCTTCGGGCGCGTGTTCCGTCGAGAGCCACTTCCCCGCGCCTTGGTTGCGCTCGTAAATGCAGATACCAGTGTCTTCGCTGATGTTCATCCAGAACGAGAACAGCGGGTTACCGTCTTCGTCCTCGCCGTAGCGGTAGAACCGCCACGAGTGGGGATCGTGGTGCTGCAGGATACCCTTCGAAGACACACCGTTATTTGACACAGGCAACCACCTCGTAATCGCTGTTCGTGATTTTCTGACTACCTGCGGGAAAGTCACCGAAATCGCGAGACTCACGGGTAAACTCCTCACCACAGTCAAGACACTCAACATCAGCGAGACCATCCACGTACTCGGAGGGACGATCTCGAACATTGCCACCACAGGACGGACACTTGACCGCTTGCCCGTACTCGTTGAAGATATCGAAGTCATTTATCTCGTCCCAGTGGCACCGTACGACCTGCTTACCAAGGATGTCATGGTGGTCTGCGTTCGAAAGGTGATCGCAGTGTAGACACCGCGTGAATACCTCCTCGTCGGTTGTTCGGTAGACGTCTTTGTCCTCGTTTGGACGCGGGTCGTCATGCCGCATGGCAAACTCTTTGAGTCTCTCGAATGCTTCTTCAACGTCTTCTCCCCATGTACTGAACACGGATTCCCCGTACATTCCGCTGATGTTCACGCGATCCTCGGCAGCCTCGATCTTTATCTCACCGACGAGTGCATAGTCGAAGCCGAAACTACTGCCTTCCTGATCTTCGTTGCGCTTCGTTGATCCAGTATCACTCATCATCATCACCCATCCATTCTGGCAGTTCTGCCTCTTCCCATGTGACGGCATTCGACCACCCTTTCATGGAACAGGTGTCGCACTCGTACTTGACCCCACTGTCACATTCTAATTCATGGAGAGTGCCATCACAGTCTCCATACGGTTTACATTCATCCCCTTCTTGGGGAGTGACACACCGCCATTCGTAGCATTTGTTACTGCACCACCGCTTATCGTTCACTTGCTCAACGTGACCGTCACAGTCTGGGTTCGGACAACCGTCACCAACCTCTGGGACGTGCTTTTCATGGATTTCACGGTCACCGAGCTTGGTGAGGACACTCATTTCAAAACTGTCGTCGTACAGTTTCTGGTGCCACTCCCCGTTGATCTTAAGGAACTGTCCTGGCTTCACCACGGCAGAACCGTGGGATTCGTCGGTGCTCATCTCATCATCACCTGCCTATCATAGGCACAATCGTCGCATTCGTCGTAAACCAGTGGTATTGTTCCGTGACGCGGGCAGAAGGCTTCAACAGAGACATCCTCTGGATCGGACTCACAGTCAGGATGCTCGGCGTGTTCCTCAGGAGTCTCTCCCCTGTCTCGAAGTTGGTAACCGTGCTCGAATTCCTGTTCATACTCGCAGCAGTCACACGACACTCGGATCCAAGCACCCGATATCTCCTCGGCCTTTTCGAGGTCTGTCTTGTGATCGTTTGCTTCACTAAGGATCTTATTACCAACCTTTCTCATCGTCTCCCAGTCGGCTTTGATCTCGCCCAGCTCCGTCTCTAATATGATGTCATCGCCCTCCGACCGCACACGAAGCGTCCCGTCCATTTCACCCATATCTACACCACCTCTACTCGGATGTCCTGAACGTCCCAAAACGAGGGTGTGTCGACTGATTCCTCGGCTGCTTCTTTACTACTCGCATCCAGGTATTGGTGTTTGTGCGCAGTCGTCGACACTTGCCATTGCTCCCCGACACGCTCGACACGTTGGCTTTCAACACTGTAATCTGCCGATGGCGAATCGTCTGCTCGATCTTGCGCCGTTTCCTGATCGATGTCGTTGGCGTCGAAGTATTCGTGGTTGAATGCCGTTACCGTGACTTGGTAGTGCTGTTTTTCACACATGGTTTGGTGGATTTGTGGTATCGGATTGGTCCTAATAACGCCGTCCTCTACCGCATGCCATGCTTAGTTAGGCATGGTTAAATAACTACCGAATAACAAATTCACTGCTACAGAAAATGGCTTCTCTTCGGGTTTTTCAAATCGGTATGAATGGAACACTCCGCCAGTGGGTGCCGTTCTTTCCAGCGTTGCCGTAGGTTGTCCCCAATCCTTTCGGACTTGGTGGAGACGACCGTAGCCGCGATCCAGCGTGTTGTCACGACGACCCCTGTTATAGGTTCGTCGCTGTGGCCCCTACTGGAGCTGCGACAGAAAGTCATATTCTGTCGCTTACGGGGATCTCCCTCGGAGATATCTAATAACACCCAGACTGGGTTTGTAAAGATATCCGTCAATATCCACCATCAACACCACTGTATTTATGTACCCAACAGACTATCTAAAAGATGGTATAGGAGTGCTTCCGATCACCCGATCGGGTTTCACGTCCGCATCCGTTTCTGTCGTTCGTCTGTTTTCGAAACCGGTTTGATATACGCGTCCACACTTACTTCTAACCGATTTTTGATCATCCCTCCATTATCACTACGCTCCCTTGCAGCGTGATAGTGTCTTTCGACCTGTGTCACTTCGAATTTTTCAGACTGTACATACTCGGCATCTGGGTCACGAAACTGGACCTCGTGTATTCGTTCACCATCCTTCTCGTACCATCCAAATTCAACTATTTCTCCTTCTTTGGGTTCTGGTATCTCCCCTGATAGTGTGAATTCATCTTCGGGGATAACCATACTATCATCTTTTTTCGATTCTCGGATGAATTCAATGGTGTGGAGTAGGTCCTTCATGGTCACTTGGCGACTTTGAACGAGATACCTGGGTGCGCATCGTATTCGTGGAGTTGTATATCGTCTGCCATGAGCTCGTCCAGTGGTTTATCTGCAATTTGGATCTCTGGTCGATCTTTCGGAGCTCGTGTGGTTTGGCGGATGAGTCCAGGGAGGTGATCGTATCCATCATCGGCAGGGGCTTCGCTCTCGATCCACCCCGAGATTCCTGTGTAATCCTCTTTTTTGAGTGCTCGTTTGAACTGTCCCTTCACTTCTCTGAGGTTGTCGCGGTACCACTCACCCCGTTCGCCTTTCCCGCAATAGATGTGCGAATCGACGATGGTGTGCGAGAAGGTTCCGGGAACGAATCCTGTTTGTTGTGCAACGATGTGAGTGATCAACGCGTATGCGGCGATGTTGAACGGTATTCCCAGACCGATATCCCCGGAGCGCTGGGTGAGGTGAGTGTTCAACCGATCACCTTGGACGTTGAAGACAAACGAATAGTGGCACGGTGGAAGCTTACTCACTGCTGCGTTAGCGGGGTGCCATGCGTTGACGACGAGTCGACGAGAATTCGGGTTCTCCTGCAGCTGGTCAATCACGTACTGGAGTTGGTCGAACGTCTGTTCATCGTCATTCACCCACCGATGCGTGTCATCTGGCCATGCTTCGCCTGGGAGACCGTCGTCGGGGATTGGATATCGTCGCCAAAAGCGCCCGTAGGCGGTTTCCAGCTTTCCTTCATCGTCAGCCCATGCATCCCAGATCTTCGTTTCTTCTCGGAGATTCTTGATGTGCTCTTCCCCGGAGAAGTACCAGAGTAGCTCGTGGATTAACGAATTCCAGCGGTATCCTTCCATGTGCTTGGTCGTCAGAAGGGGGAATCCGTTCTGCAGGTCGATATCGTAGTGCTGGCTGAACGATGAGATCGTGTCGACGCCAGTACGGTTCGGTTTGTAGGTCCCGTCCTTGAGGGTGTTTTTGATTAGGTTCTTGTACTGCTTCACATATTTCTTGACTAGTGCGAGGATAATAAGAGTGTCCATTATGGGGATAGAGCCACTGCTACTCTCTTGAAGACCGACAGCCCACGCTCAATTAAGCAAGCATACTCACCTGGCGCAAGAAGAAACCTCGCCGAAAACGAAAGAGGGAATGTTACGACTCAGTCGAAGTTCAGGGTCGACTGTACGGTTTTGGGCGCGTTGGCCGTTACTGCATCATCGACAGTAATCGTCGAGACACCTGGGTCTGGGTAGTTTTCCTGGACTGATTGAATCGATTTGTTCCGGAGGATATTCTGGGCGACGGAAACTGACTCATCGAATACCTCGTTCCCGAGCTTCCGACGTGCTCCGAACGTCTTGAGCGGTTCCCCGTCAATCGTTATATTGTAGTCTTTGCACAGGTTCTTGAGCCGATTCCGTGTTCCTCGGCAGCTGATCGCTGGAGGGCTAACTTCGAGGTCTCGAAGGACGACATCGATCCCATGCGCATCAAGAAGGTAGTCGACCTCCTCGCTCGTGAACCCTGCCGATTCCAGACCTTCCGTTGCAGTTCTCTTCCTTGTTGGCGTGTGACCTGTCTCGAAGACAATCCAGTCGTCGATCGGGGGATTTTGGATACGGTAGTACGTTTGGAGCATGTCACAGAGCTCGGATCCAAGATTAATGGACTCTGTCTCTTGGCTTCGGCCAAGGACTTTGATGGTTCCGGCGTCGAAATTGACATCTTCCCAGGTTAGACCACTCCGTCCTTCCCGTGAGTCCTTGCTTGAATTGACGATTTCTGCGGTTTCGACACCGCCGTACGCTAAGAGGTGGAACAGCACGTTATCGCGCATGTACGCGAGCAAATTGTCTTTCGACTGTTCAAGGGCGTGGGTGGCGCGCTGGTCAACAACCTCGAGAAGACGGCTCCGTTTTTCATCGTCCCAGACTTGGCGATCCTTTGGTTGTTCGTCTGGGAGCTGGTCGGTTACCGAGTTGTGGCCTGCGTAGTGCGCGGGAGTGTGCTCCTGTTGCCAGCACCAGGATGAGAATGAGCTTACGTACCGGAAGTATGTTCGTGCGGTAGTGGGCTTGATCTCGCCGTCGTCTCCTTGGCTAAGGGTAGCCATGTAGTGCGCATAGTCTCGGAAGACATCAGTCGACAATTGGTCGAGATCGGTGATGCCGTTGGCTGCGAGCCAGGGGAGGAAGCGCTGTTCGATGCTGTATTTGGCGTTCGAACGGTAGTTTCCGCTCTTGTTGCCTTTGGCGATGCTGTCGAAGTAGTCGTCGATGGTGGTGGTGATCTGGGTCATGATGATCGTAGTGGTGGTTTTCGTGGGCCTACGTAGGTCGATTAGCTAAGTTATTACTCTGTGTAGGACTATCCTCAAATTCAACCAGAGTCGGAGTCCTCCATAATACCCCATACAAGGCGTGAGCTTAAAAATCTAACGACTCATTAGCTACGAACTACAAACGAAATATATGCGTCAAAATGTAGTTTACGAGTAGAAAACTATACTAGTCACCAGGCTCGATATACTACTAGAGACACGATGCCACTTGCACAAGTTCCAATAGAACTAGACGAAATAGAACACGATATCTTAACCGAACTCAGTGAAGGACGCTGCACTCCAGGATATCTCGCCAAACAATTGGACAAATCACAACCCTACATCTCCGAAAACCTCAAACAACTCCGCCGATTCCAGCTCGTCGAAAAGCTGCACCGGGGCCTTTACGAGATCACCGACCTCGGCGAAGACCATCTCTAGAAGCACAAACCCCGGGAAAGACACCCGAAACCCACCTTCCTCTATCAACACCCCTTGTCTTGACTGTATCATATCTATCTGGATGGCCAATACAGGCCTGATAAACCACATACCGCTATACTAAACTGAGGCACCTCCGTCAAAGAAGCGCGGACCCGATCACCCACATCACCAACGTCTTCTTAAACCCGGTCGAATCAGCGTATAATGCAGAGATAGGCTCTCTGCCAAGCAAACAGACCCGGCTAGTTCCGGGGAAGATAGCTCGAACATACCCATCCTTGGGCTAGCATCCCCTCACAACTGCTATCGAGAGGGCGAGTGGGGTAGTCTGGGATCCTTCGTCGTTTGGATCGACGTGACAATGGTTCAAATCCATTCTCGCCCATGCAAACGTCCATAGATTTTTATCGATGGACTCTCATCGATAAATTGCAGGATATCTCACCAGTGATACTCCTGCGTCGCATACATCTTGACTCCCGTGCAGTTTAGGAGGATGCGCTCCTTCTTCACTGCCGTTCCTACTCCACAGAAGTCACTACTGAATGTGAAAATGGAAAAGACGGCGTTTCGACGTCCTTTGAGGTCCAGTTTCCCCTGACAGGGTCTTGGCCTGATGTTCTGCTCTAACGACGCCACCGTCGACGAGACCATGTGACGCCGCACCCACGAACACGTGAAGCGTTCATCAGCACTCCCTCGGCAGTGACGTACTTCGTCTCAATGTTGTTCGTTTCGGGACATCGTCTGTTGCACTAAACAGCAACACACGACTGGCAGGCCCCTAATACGCGATTCATCTTCGACTTTTCCGTCCTGACGACTTTGCACTTGACCCGCTACACGTCGTCTGTGCATTGTGAGTCGAACATCGGAGCTTACTGTTCCGTCTCGGTGCCCCACTGCACCATGTACATCTACTCCATCACTAGACATAAATTTACCGCAAAATTAGCACGCCTCTTGGCGATTACACCCTTATCTTGGAACCCTCAAGAGACGGCAGGTATTCGAGAGTATCCACATCGTGCTTCTCGCACCAATCTCTCCACCGCCCCTCCGTCAAATCCAACAAAAGAGCGTCTTCGACAGCTGCCACTAACTTCTCTTCGCTCCAATCCCCCGATACATACTTCTCTTTTGCTGCTCGTATCGCGTTATCCTCGCAGCTCACTGGTTGTCCCCCCGTATGCACTGAATCGTCCCTTTTTGATATCAGCGTCTAACCTCTCACGGTCAATTCCCTGTTTGATTTTCTCCTCTCCCATGGAAAAGAGACAACCACACGGGTCATATCTCGTTTTAGCTTGCGTCTCTTCTTTTGACGGAGTGGGTTCGCTCATATCAACCACTGGATCTGGCATATCAACCATCTCTTCTACCATTTCCCTTGATTCAATAGGTGAATCACATTGAGGGCATTTCAGAACCCTATATTCATCGATTATCTCTCGATTGAAGTGACCTTCTAACAACGACCGGAACGAATCACAGACATTCTCTTGGAGTGTCCCGTTGCACATCCCACACTTCTCGCCAATCCGTTCCGGTTCTTTACCCGCCATAATAGCCAACGGGTGAAGGTCTTGATACACCCCCCGTGTGGGGGAAATGGTGCGAACAAGACTGAATGGAAGCCCCCACCCATCGGCAAGCTCCTGAATTACATCACTGTGAGTCTGACTCATCTGGGTCCTGTATCTCGGCGTCTTTCATCTGGTACTTTCGTATCTCATATTCGAGACACTCGATTGCCTCTTCTATCGGGAGATCGTGATCTCGGACGAACGACGCGACCATCTCGACACGGGTGACGAATCGGTACCCCCCATCTTGGAGACGCTGCTCTCGTTCTTGAGCTATCTTGCGCTGCCAATCGGCATGATCATCGAACGGACCCAATTTCGATTCAAGCGTTTCTGGCTGGCGATCGACGGGCCAATCTTCTGGGAGGCTTATCTTTCTACTCATTGTGCTCGTATTTCTTCGGGATTTATTCCAGCATCAACCATGTGCTGATCATCGATTTCAGCAAGCTTTTCGTTAGCATCATCCGCACACTGCGCTTCGTATTCTTCCTGATCGTCATAATCGACGTATCCCATACTAACGGAATCGTAAGACCACGTTTCGTTAGTATCTAAATCCCGCATGTGGACTGTCGTACGATTGTTCTTACTGGACGGATCACGACGCTTATTGAGGATCTCGACTCTCCCCTCAAGTTCACCATCTGGGTGATCAACGATGAGATAGTAGTGCTTCCGCATCTCAGTTCTCCCCCTCTTCTCCTTCTGGCTCATCAACACAGCCACCACATCGGAAGTACCGCCACTCCTCCTCGAGAACTTCTTCAGCATGACGTTTCGTTGTCCATACCTGCCCACCACAATCTACGCAAGGCACTGCTGCAGCAGGTTTTCCAATCGTATCTGCTTTGTCGTGAGTAACCACCCACGAAAGTTTGTCTTCTGGGATTTCGAGGATCTCTGCAACCTCGTCAATGTCCGGTGCCTTACTTCGACCGGATTTCAGGGAATGAATCTCTTTTTCACCATGAACTTCGAACACATGCTCGTAGTTGTTGGCATCGTCGATACTCTCTGGGTTGATCACTTCAGTAGTCAGTGTGTCCATCGTTGTTCGCACCCCATGCTTAGCTGGGCATGATGAAAAAGATACCGCTGTTGAAACTGCTCTTGCGATCAGTCGTCTATCGCCAGCCACCGCTCCATCAGATTTTGGCAGCTTTTGCACGTGACCTCTGGCATGTACTCATTGCCTTCACTGTCTTTGTACCGCTCTCCATCGGTGAATCGGAACTTCGCCTCATTACTGCACAGATAGACCTCTGACGGCCGGGAAAGCCTCCCGTCTGAGAACCCTTCGAGAATGAAGAGATGGTTCACAGTGTTCTTTGCACGTCCATTACCCGAGCTCGAACGCAATAACCCTGACCGACGCCCTTTGATGGCGACATCGTAGTCAAATGGGATCTCGTATCGGTCCCAAAAGTCCTCAGCCTGTCGCCGATTCCGATCTTTCTCCCGTGCTCGCTTCTTTCGCTTCCGGTGTTCTTCCCGCGCCTTCTCGTGGACTTTCGCCCGCTTTTCGGCCTTCGTCTGGCAAACAACCCACTTCCCTCGACACACGTCGACGACGACATCTTCGTTCACGTCGAGGTTGTCTGGATTGCCGAAGTTCGAATCGTCGAGGAGACGAAACTGATGGTCGCTCTCATCAAGCTCAACGGATCCATTACTTTGAACAGTCCCATCGACACCACCACGGACGTGATTGAGCATGGCCACCTGATTGACCAGAAGTCTGTAGAGCGTCATCTATTCCCATCCTGTTCGTATGGCTCTCCTTCGACTTCGAACCGTAGTCTCACTTCGTGAACACCCGACTGTTTAGTAGTTGACCCGTGCTGGCAGAGTCGCATATCGTCCTGCTTGTCCACGTGGGCCAGAAGCGGTGCCATCTTCTCCCGGATGCGCTCGCCTTCGGAGGACCAGTAACGCGCTTCACGGATGGTATCCAGTGTAAGAGCGCCGTCGTCGAGCGCGGCCTGTTCGCTCTCGGAGAGTTCGAGTTCAGTTTCCTTCGAAGACTTCACGAGAAATCACCCAACTCCCGTGTATCGTCGTCGAGACGTTCTTCCGCCATTTCCAGCGCCACGAGTGCCTTGAGTACGTCTCCCTTCACGGTTTTAATCTCCTCTTCGGTACAGGGCATATCTTGAATCCACGACGCCGCGGAGTTTGCATCATACTGTGCGGAATACCACAGCTCCTCGGCGGATGGCGGTCCGTTGCCTTCGAACGCCTCTAATTCTGATCTGATGTTACTCTTCCAGTCTTCGTATTCAGTTGCTTCCGTGTCTTCAGCAGTCATCGTAATCCTCCCCGAAAATGCATCGGTCACATCGGCCTTTTCCAGTTGCTGCATTTGTAGCCGTCGTCATACGTTCCCCGCACTCGTCGCAAGCCCACTCGTCGTACCGTTTTAACCGCTTCTGAACCTCGTCGTGAAGTTCGTCGGCACCACGGAATCGGAACGACGCGAAGACGTCGTACTCACTCATCGGACCCATCCCCGTGTGGTCCGTAACCGTCACAAACGGCGATTGCTGTAGGTTCTCGAACTCAGATTCCGATAGTGCCGCACTGAATCCGTCAGTTTCTCGCGGGATACGCTCTTTTGATACTCCATCCTGATGTTGTGGTTCTGTGGATCCGTCCATACAACATACCATGCTTAGTTAGGCATGGGCAAAAAGATACCGATCAGTATTGCATAGATATACAGCGACGATGGTGGTGTTGATCGTCACAGGGGGAAGGGAGGAGAGGGGAGGAAAAGACCGCTGTCAGTGTCGATCTAGCTCATCGAGCGTGTCCTGAAGTTCCACAAGCAACTCTTCGATGTCCATTCGGCGGGTATGGTACTCGTCAATTGGCATTCGGATCAGCCGAATGGTCTGTACGAATTGGCCGAACTTGTACGCCACGAAGACTGCTACGGAGAGTTTCCACATTGAAAGTAGCCGTGACTGTGTGCGATCCTCACCGGTCAATTCCGATCACCTCGATTGTCGTTACTGGATCGTGAACTGGTGTAAACTCTGTCTCGCTGATTTCGATGATTGCGGTTCCGTACTCTCGATCATCGTGCTTGATGATGAACCGTCTTCCGTTGTGATGTTCTAGTCGAAGTTTCCCCGTGTCGTGGTTTACACCAAGAACCTCCATTTCGTCGATCCCCGTGATAGAGGGATCCGAGCAATTCACCGTGATCAGCAACCCCGGCTCCATTGCTTGGCACAACTTCTGATACGGATCCGGAGTGTCTGCCTTCTGCTTCTGCGTGTCCATTTCAGTCATCGGCTTCTCCTCCATCTGCCACGATTGTTGGTTCTTCATACGACGACATCGTCGGCTGGTTCGTCGGTAGCAGCAGTTCTTTCACGAGCGACTTGCCCAGATTGACAGGGACCGCGTTCCCGATCTGCTTGGTAGTCTCGGTCTTGTTCCCGATGAATTCATAATCCGACGGGAATCCTTGTGCTGCTGCAAGCTCACGCGGCTGCAACATTCGGTATCGAAGGTCAAGTCCCCACGGATAGAGATCCGGGATACACAGTGCATGCCGACCCTTGGTCGTTACCGTCGGAAGTGGCTCTTCGACCGACTGTGCATCGGAGTTGCCGTAGTACTCCACCAAGAACGGTGAGAGCAGATGTCCATCGTGGTTCTTTGCGGTCACCGTGTGGAGAGGACGGTCTTCTGGGTGGTACGTTGCGTTTGTGTGCAACCCACCATAGGCACCATTCCGAGGCAGGACAAATGCATCCGCGTGGATCCGCTGAACAGCACCACGGGTTGCAATCGTCGGCACAGGACTGTCAGTAGCGTCGAGAGCCCGTGCTTGTGACTGCTGGCCCATCACCATAGGAACGGAATGAGGCGAAACGTCGGCGCTTTCATCCGGGACAGCAGCAGGCCCCTTGACGAGGAAGGGTTTGTCTCGTTCAGATACTGCCTGTTCGATGTCTGCAATCGAAACGACATCTTCCTGCATTTCCTTCACATCTGCTTTCGTCAGCGACGAAACAGCGTCAGCATAATTCGAGAGAGGATCGCTACAGTGTTGGCGGATCCCTTCCGCAATACGCTGCATCGTGTTGTTGACGAGTGGTCTGCTTCGTGTCCAGACCGATTTTCCAGGCTCCGACCAATCGATGATCTCAGCAGCCGACCTCCACTGATCGGTGTCGTTTGAGCCATGCTCAGTGTGAGTTGGCTCTGGGAATTCGGGTTGGTAGTTCCGACGTGCCATCACGAAGAACCGACGTCGTGACGTTGCATCGCCATAGTTTGCCGCATTCAACACCGTGTGCTGAACACTGTAGCGGTCTGCTTCCAGCTGGGCTTTCCAGGCATCGAATTTGGTCCCATCTCGGGTTGGTTTTCCATCGACGATCGGCCCCCAAGAGCGGAATTCGGGCACGTTCTCCAAGAGAATCGTATCTGGCTGAAGCTTACCAACCCAATCCAACACGTGCATCGGGCTGGCTCGGGCTTGTTCGCTTACGGGCTTCCCACCGCGTGCGGTACTAAAGTGCGTGCACTCGGGCGCGGCGATCAGTATATCCACAGTCCCCGGCTCGACAACATCGGGCGGGTGAAGTTCTTCGATCTTGGCGTTAAGGTGGGTGGCCCACGGGTGGTTGTACTGGTGTGTTTCGATGGCCTTGGTCCAGTGATTGACTGCTATCAGCTCGACTTCTCGATCAAGCTCTTCACAGGCTTCTGCAAGCGCCGTCGAAAGTCCTCCCCCGCCACAGAACAAATCGACAGCGACGATTGGGTCGCTATCGGAATTTTGTTTCTGCTTCTCATTCGTCATTGCTATCCACCACCTCGAATTCACCAAAGTGCTCACCGATCACTTCGATAGAGTCGATAGGACCGCATTCGATCACTTCTTTATCTGATCGCTGCTCAAGGATTGGATCCTCCCATCGATCTTCGTCGTTATCGAAGTCCACAATGATTCGGTGCTCAACGAGACCATCCTCGGGGAGTTCTAACCACATCTTGATCTTGAGGTACTGGTTCCCGAGAGTCGCACCCAAGTCGTAATGAGTCATATTAACGAACCCAGGGCGTGTGTCACCATTTTCGAGACTGATCTCGACTGCATTCCCAACGGAAATGTGTTCCAAAATGGGTGGCTTGTCAATCGTGAGATCGCTAGGGCTCTTTTCGCGGAGTGTGTAGAACCCCGTCATCTTAGAACACCGTCATCTCTTTGACCCCACATCACTGGTTGATTTCCCTTACTGATCTCTGTCTGTGGTTCTGTAGGTCCGTCCATCGTGCTACAGCCATGCTTGGCTGGGCATGGTGAAAAAGATATCGATCCAGATGTGATCGGGGAGCAATCAGATCAAAAACAATCAACCAACGGCCACCCTGTTCCGTTATTTTCGAACCTCTCGATTGTACTCAGTAAACTACCCCTCCCTGCTCGCTCACGGGATACCCCGCTCGCTCCCTGAGGAAGGGGCTTTCATGTAGACTCCCGGCGATCAGTCCGAGGCTAAGGCCTGCGGTCCGTCGTCGGTCATCGTCCCACGATTTATACGCACGTCTACTGGTGCATCTCCATCCAGGGACTTTTGCCCCGAACGGAGTCTGTGATACTGCTGGCGGGCGTATCGTAGCCCGATGTTCTTCGCGCCGTTGTAGTCCGCGTTCACCGCGTAGCCGCACTTCCGGCAAGAAAACTCGGTGCCAGAACGGTTTGCTTTCGCGGTGAACCCGCACTTCGAACAGCGTTGTGAGGTGTGGTTGGGTTCGACCTGCTCGACCGAGACACCACGTTCCGGGGCCTTGTACTCGACGTACTCGTAGAGCCGCCGGAAGGCCCAAATGTGGTGCCACTCGGCGTGCGGTAGGCGATCGCGGATGTCGGTTAAGTCTTCGAACACGATTACGTCGCAGTTGTTCTCGACAGCTTCTCGAACTACGTCGTTCGCCACGGTGTGAATGTACTGTTTCCGCCAGGCTCGTTCGCGTTTTCCGAGCCGAAGAAGTGCATTGTGTGCGGCTTGCGTTCCGCGTTGTTGCATCTTCGCACGGCGTTTCTCGAACTCGTCGATCCAGTGGTCGTAGTCGTCGCCCTGCCAGAACGTCCCAGTCGAACTTGTAGCGAGTGAGTTCACACCGAGATCGATACCGAGGACCGTTTGGTGCTCCGTATCTGCTGAATCGTCGGTGTTCTCGCTGTCGTACCGCCGGGTCGTGATGTGCAGGGAAAAGTCGCCCGTTGCTTCGTCGCGGTGCAGTGTTCCCTGCCGAAGCTCGTACTCGTCGTTCAGGACGAACTGTTCGTAGGGTGTCGGGCTGTCCGAGGGAAACACGTACTCGCAGACGACACGTCCCGCTACCGTGGATAGTGACGCCTGGCTTCGGTGGATGGTCGAAGACCGTTTGTCGAAGTCCATAAACCATGATGTGAACTCCGGTTGTGAAACGCGCTGGCGTTTCTTCCATCGTTCGACGCACCCTTTCACGGCTTCGACGGCACGGTAGATCGCCAGTATGACGAGGTTTGCTGTCAAGTCGGTCTCGGCGCGAAGCTCGTCGTACAGCGCGCTCTGTGCCTGTCGCTTGTTGGTCACGCAGTCGTCGTAGTCGGTATTGTCCCAACAGAACTCAGAGGCACGGTTTGCACACCAAAGGAACTGTTCTCTGGTGGATTGGAGTGCGTCGCATTGCTCGTCGGAAACGGCGAGTTTCACGACGGCTGTTCGACGCACTTCCATAATTCAAAGAAGGACTTCGGGTACATATATTTAATGGTTGGGTGTCGGTCGGCAATCCCCCTGCAACCCATCGGTTTTCCGAATTCCATCGGTGTGGGTTGGTCCAAATACCCAGCTTCGCAACGCGCTCCTTCCCTCCCTACTCGCTCGCTTCGCTTGCTCCTTGAGGAAGGGGACTCCGCGCTACCGGTCAGTTGAAGCTGACAAGACGGTACAGAACCGCGCACAGGCCGACCAATTCACATCCAGGTTCGCTACCGTGGCACATCCCCCATACGTACCACCCGTGTTCAACCGTACTTTTGAAAGTACCAACACTGTTCGGCTTGTTCGATATCACTCCTGAGTCCCTACCCAGACGAGAGAACTCATGGCAAACCATATTGAAGCCGCTGTAACCCCTTACCACCGCCGGGTTCTCCTTGCGAAGGTGCGAGATCACGGCTCATTATCCCTCTCCGAGCTTACGGAAGCAATGATGAGAGAGATAGCTAGTACTGAACAATGCCAATTAGAGACTGTCACAAAATACGGGTTCGGGCTCGATTATATCACATTGATATTCCACTCTTTGCCGATCTCGGATTACTCTCAGATGATAAGAAAATCCCAGTGGGTTTCGCCGACCACAGCTCTTTACAGTCTTGATTCCACCTCCTATCGATCGGGTAATGCTGCGGTGATCTTTCGGACTCATCGACGTCGTTATCGAGCATTTCACTGACCTGCCGGTCGAAGCGACCAATTAGGAAATTTCACACCGAGCCCAACGACAGGCAGAGGTTGCGAAGTACGACCCGACAACAGAGGCGATTACAATTGTGCTGACCTGGACGGCCGACGAACAATACGAGAAAGAGCAATTCAGCGAAACAGTCCGGCATGAACGCATTCACGCCTGGCAGTACCACGAGTTCGGCGACGCGGATCACGGGAGAACGTTCACCCGCTGGACAGACGATCTCGATACCTCACAATACTGCGAACGCTTCATCACACCAAAGTGGTGGCTTGTCTGTGAGGATTGCGGCGGTCGGATTCCGCGGTATCGGCGCTCGAAGACGGTTCGCAACCCGGAGCAGTACAGTTGCTCCAAGTGCGGCGGTGCAATTCGCGTTGAGAGGGGCGACGGTCAGTAACATCACGAAAATCGATAACCCGCATTCGCCACTCAATATTTTAAGCGCAGGAAAGATATATGCTGTAGCAGCTCAAAGAATAAGATATGACTCCAGACGACACCCCATCCACGCCGCCAAGTCTCGCCGAGGAATGGACCGAAACGTGGGAAAACGAATCTACACGAGATCGGGTGTATACCACTGCCCTGCAGCTGTATGAGCCAACACGAGTTGCCGAGATTGCCGAGAGAGCCAATGTCTCGAAGGAAACCGCTCGGGACTATCTGCAGTGGTTCACGGAAATCGGGATGCTAACGCAAACCAACGAGGCTCCAGATGAATTCGTCCGTGACGAAGATTACTTCCAATGGAGACGGATTCATCGGCTGCGTGGATTCCCGATGGAGGAACTCGAACAGCGATTGAAAACAGAGATCGAAAAAGAGCGGCGCTACCGCGACAAATACGATGCCGAAGGGCCCGATGACGTGGATGCACTCGATCATGTAGCCTATGCTGATGTCGAAGATGTCTGGTCGGAGTTACAAGAGTGGAAAACCATTCGACGGCGAATCGAAGACCTCGAACAGGCACGACAGAATCACGACAACACCACACAAGCGTCCGCCTAATTGATGTGTGACGATACCGAGAAAACACTCGATGAGACACTGTTACGTCACATTGCTCGTCGATTGGGTACGCTCTCACTCGTTGAATCTGTCTCTGTCTTTCCGCATGAGCGTCCGGAATCGGTCGTAGTGTGGTTTGATCTCCAGTACTTTCCTGGCACAATTCAACAAGTTGTATTCGAGATCCGTGTCTACACGAATGGTGATTTCAATTTGACCTATCGGGAGGACCGAGGCGGCACGGCATGGATGTGTCGGTGGGATCGGCACGACAATCCCCATAATTCCCGAGATCACTTTCATCAACCACCGAAGGCACGTACCGAAGACGCTGTTGACCGAGACTTTCCGACCGAGTTTGTCGCCGTCATAGATTCCATTCTCGAGCGCGTGGACGACCGAATTGGTGAAGTCTGGAACGACCACGAGTGAGGGGTTCTCCAGTAGATCAATTTCTTCAATATCCATGCCCATGGAATCGTTGAAGTCATCAACGAGAACCAAGCGAACCCCGTAAGCCACCAGTAAACCGTCTCCATCGACGAGTTCGATTGTCCGGAACCCGGAGCAGTACTGCTGTAATGCGTGCGGTGGGCCACTCCGTGTCGAGGAGGCCGACGGCCACTAACCAATTCTCGTTTAAGTAGTTCTCGCGATAAGCAATAGATACGAGGAAGATTTTCGCAGACGACAGATTGCTGTCTGAGTCCTTGCTATCGCTATTGTTCGGAGTGATAACGTGCGTTGGTTAGTAGCAGATACTAACAAACCCGTAGCTATCCTGACGACGAGTACCATTCAATAGAAAGCAGACAAGAATATCACTCGAAAACGTCCTGTATCATCGTTCTGACCGCGTTGTCCACAAACTCCTCGTCAGTCGAGCAACTATGTCCCAAATGGTTTCACCAGTGCCAGGCAATTAATCTCGGGTGCAGAGTAAACCTCTTCCCATGCCTAGGTAGCTGGTGTTTTCGTAGAATAAGTAAGTTAAGATCTCATCTCCACAGTTATTATTCGTTCATCTAATATTCTCAAATCAAACGTTGGAATTATAATAACCTTTTTAATCCTCACGATAGAAGTGCTAGTTGTATCGAAGGACTAACACGGTCATAGTTAGCAAAACTCATGACATCATTGCACAAACAACGAGGGAAGGAGAGGGATATGCACCAAGAGTCAAAACAATATGCAGTGGTGGTTGCCACAGAACTAGAGGACATCGAAATCGTTCTGCATGGATTATCAGCCAGCCGAGCCGAACAACTCGCTACCCGAAAAAACCGAGAGATAAGCGGGGAGTCTTCGATTCATGCAATACCAGAAAAAGAATTGGATGGAACCATCAACAACAATCACTAATTGACATTCACCTCGCACTGGAGCGTGGATTCCCGCGCCTTTAGGCGCCGGAGGCTGTCGATTTTAGACAACTCATACACGGTGACCGGGCACGTCGTTTTGCCTCGCAGCGAGTTATTTGGATGTAATCTTCGGTGGGTGTTCCACCGGAGCCACCGCACATAGGCGAGCCATTTTCGTATTCATGATAGGAATACGAATTCCCAGATTTGTTCCGTTTCGGGACGATCAATACTTTATCATCATCGGGGCGATCATCATCTCGAATGCGTTCTAAGCGTTCTTTTCGGGTGGGTTGAGTTCGAGGACCATCATCACGACAGCGATGGGCCGCAAGATGCACAACTGGAGTTCCACAGTGTGGACAAGCTTCAAAGGGATTTTGTCCTCCGTTTGAGGCCATATAGTAACCATTCCAAGACAATATCTTAACTGTACTGAAACTCCCCTCGGATACATCTCTGTTTTACTAGGTGTGACTCATACACTTTGCGTCTGGCAACACCATCAAAACCGCGTTTCTCCTTGGAGAAATCCTTAATCTGTGTGCTCTTCGAGTTCTGGACAGTATTCAATACTATCGAACCAACTATCCGCGAGCGGGATTACCAACAGGGAGTGAAATGAGGAACAATTAATACGGCGACCAGCTTAGCACAGGTCTTCATCGTCGAGTCAACGACTGGATTGGCAGGTCGTCCATCGAAGTACGTCTTCCCCACGAATGTAATCTGTTATTTCTTCCATCACGCGATAGCCGTCCATTTAGTACCCACAGCTGTAGTATGTGGTATCTCTCCATAGCTCAAAAATACGGCTCGCGAGCCAGTTTTGCGGACTTTCTTCTCGGCTCAACCAGGGAGACAAAGGTATTTCTTAGAATACTTCGTTAGGGTGTGATTTCTTCCGGCAAAACATCATTGCTTGCTTTCAGGCCCATCATAACAATCATTATGAGGGTTATTATTGGGATATGGTTATGAGTAAAACCATTACTCGGAGAAAATATGTTGATGGCACGAGCACCCAGAGAGAAAGCGAACCAATTCTCGGTGGCAGGCAATCAGAAAATACTGGAAAAATCAGTGGACACTCGAATGATCAAGTCAACTGCAAGAATTTGTCGAAGGGAGAGATGTGAATGCCGACCTACGACATCGTCGAACAAGGAGCGGACGATACCGGAGGGAGCACCATCGATGGCGTTCTCGAAAACTTGGTCGGCAGTGATACGACAATCATCTTTCCGCCAGGAACCTACAAACTTAACGACCTCATTGTCCAATCAGGAACTGACAGACTCGAACTAATCGCTCCGAACGGTGCACGCCTCGTTCCTGGACAATCAGGCGACAACCTGCCGTGGATTGACGTCTACGCACGCGGGTTCGTATTGGATGGCTTCGAACTCGACATGCGGAACACAGCAGTTCCACCGTTTGTCCGGATGAATTCTAATTCTGGGGACTGGGAACTGAGGAGACTCATCACCCGTGGGTATGTCCGAGCAGAGACTGACACTAATATTGGGTCAAACGATTCGGGCGATGCACGTACGTATTTCCGATTGTCAGCGGCAGACGGAACGCGCGGACTTCTCCAAGACTGTTACTTCCACGAGGGGTCGTGCGAACCCGACGAAGCGAGCAATCGCCGGGCGATCCTCGTTGAATCCGGGGAGGGGACACTGATATTCAACCGCTGTTGGTTCGAACACTGGGGAGAAAACACCATTTACGCAAAAAAACCCGAAGGGGAAATGAGAATTTTGAACAGCTTCGTTCGAAATTCTCAGAACGGAATGCGCCTCGGTGGCAATACCGACGTTCAAAACTGTGTCTCGATTAAAGACGCACAACATCCGACACAAGCGTGGTCGGGTGGGTCGCTCCAACGTGGTGTGAACGTCGAGGCGAACGTTCCGGCGAACTCATCAGGCGTCAACAGCTATGATGGTACGATTTCTATCATAGATTGCGACTTCTATCACCGCTATCCAAACAGCAGCTGCGGAGGGCCGATTACAGCACCAGCGCCGTGCCAGCGCATCGATATTCGACGGACTCGGATCAGTTACGATTCAACAAAAAATCACGATGCGATCTACACATATGATGCAACGATGTACGACGGCACGCCGGCGAATCTCGAATATTTGCGACTCCAAGACGTGCAGGTCACCAACGACCACGATTCGGAATACGCGATCTACATCGGACAGGAACCAGATGAATGGGGACAAGTATCCGGTGTGTTAGGTGGGAGTGGCCCACAGACGAACTCGAGTTATATCGAAGATCAGATGACCATTAATGGTAATCCCACACCACCGAATACAACGCCACCATTGCCAAGTCCACCGCCACTCGGAGAGATACCAATGGAGAATGCACAACTCGTCCGTATCGATAATACGAGTAATAACTCACCATCGTTCTACGAAATTACGGCGGGAGAGTACGTCCTACCAGCGGGCAATGAGGGTGCAACGATTGCCACAGGGTGGGGGCCAGACGGTGAACCAACTCGGCCGCCGAATTCGGAAGTTGCTACTGGGACAGTTCCGGCTGGGAAGGTGTTTGCCTTTTATGTAACTGGTGGCATTGTCTCGACGGAATCAGATGGGCTAGCGACCTGGACGGTCGATGGGGAGGTGTATAATCCTGGCACTGAGGGGATTCTAATGACGGACACAATTACTAGTGGAGAACAAGGAAACGAAGATCAATGGAAGCAGGCTGATTCGGTCGGGCAACCGACTAACATCGCTATCGCAAAGCCGCTGTCGTTCAATGGCACCCAACCGTGTCACACCCGCCTTCGGAATGTCGATGGCACGTTCGAGTACAAACTCGAAGAATGGACATATCTCGATGGCTCGCACACCAGCGAGACGTTCAATACACTCGCTACGAAACCAGGTGAACAAGAGTCACAACTGGGCGATGGATCTTCGTACCGAGTGAAAGCAGGAACAGTCGAGGTTGACCAGAACTTCGACTCTGTATCGCTTGACGATTTCTTTGGGTCGGAGACACCAGTTGTGTTGGCACAAGCCCAGACGTTCGACGGATCCGATCCGATCGTGACCCGGTTACGGAACGTCTCGAATGGGTCGTTCGATGTGCGCGTCCAAGAAGAGGAAGCCGCGGGATCGCACGTGCCTGAAACGGTTGGCTACATTGCGCTCCAGCAAGCCACGGGGACACTCTCCGGTACGCCGTTCGAGGTCCGACAGACCGACACAACGGTCAACCAGAACTGGACACGACTCACGTTTGACCACCAATATACGAAACCGCAATTCATCGCTAACATGCAAACGTTCAATGGTCCCGATACGGCAAATCTCCGTTATCGGAATCTCACGAGCACCGGCGTGGAGGTCAAAGTGGAAGAAGAACAAAGTACCGACACCGAGACGAATCACACGAACGAACGAGTCGGGTACGCCGTCTTCGAGGGAGCAACACTAATAACAAACACTCTCTCCAGCAACCAGGAGAGCAGAAATCAGTGGCAGCAGGCCGATTCGGTCGCACGACCGGACGACGTCGTTATCGCAAAGCCACTCTCGTTCGACGGCACCCAACCGTGTCACACCCGCCTTCGGAATGTCGATGGCGCCTTCGAGTACAAACTCGAAGAATGGGAATATCTCGATGGCTTGCATACCAGTGAGATGTTCCACACTCTCGCCATGGGATCGGGCGAACGCGAGATACAACTCGACAATGGTACCTCTTATCGGGTGAAAGCCGGAGAAGTACCCGTCCAGAATGATTTTGTTAGCGTTTCACTAGACGATTTCTTTGGCACGGAGACACCGATCGTGCTCGCACAGGTACAGACATTTAATGGACCAGATCCGATCGTCACCCGGATACGGGACGTCTCGAATGGGTCGTTCGATGTGTGCGTCCAAGAGGAGGAAGCCAGTAGTGATAACGGATTCCACAATACTGAAACAGTAGGATACATCGCACTCCAGCAAACCACAGGGGAGATCGATAATACACCGTTCGAGATACAGCGAGCCGAATCGACAGTTACGGATGAATGGTCTCGTATCACCTTCCGTCAACAGTACGACACACCTCGATTTGTCGCCGGCATGCAAACGTTCAACGGTCCCGATACGGCAAATCTCCGTTATCGGAATCTCACGAGCACCGGTGTCGAGGTGAAAATAGAAGAAGAACAAAGCGCTGACACCGAGACGAATCACACCACCGAACGTGTCGGATACGCTGTCTTCGAAGACTCCGTGTGAGTGTCGGTATGGCGTTCATCAAAACTTCGAAAGGGACGTGAACGTTGGAGATTCGTTTCAGATATGTGTCTTTTCCTCCAAGGAGAGAAACGAGTAAGCAGAGGAAATCTCGACAAGTGCCTCTTGTGACACCCTGATAGCGTCGAATACCGGTGGTTGCTCATGCAGGAATTACATCGTTGTAAGAACGAAGGAGTGCGACTACGCTCTCCCGTCCAACCGCAGACAAACCGCAGAACAGACCGCACTTGACAGTAGTCGTCCGTTGCGTACAGTGGTGGCGTGAGTGGAAATTTCGTCCCTGTGGCCTATGTGGCGTGTCGCACGGAGGGTTCGGCGAACCCCCCGTATGATACGATTGCAATCAGCCCTCCCGATGTGCGCGGACCCATCTACGAAGGTCAGGATGGTTCCACTCGATGCGAATGCTCTTTTCTTCGATTTTCGTCGTCGCATCAATCGCTGGGTTGGCGAGATGTCCATCGACATACGCCACTCCAGGAACGCGATCTGCCATCTCTTCCATCACGCGGTAGCCATCCGTCTTGTACGCACAGCCGTAGTGTGTGGCCACCTCACGGTAGTTTCGGAAGACAGTCTGGGATCCCGTCTCGCAAGCTTTCTCCTCGGCTCGACCGAGGACACAGAGATATTTCTCGTGGATACCCGCGTTCGTGGGGCGTTTGGCTGAGAAATCGAGCAGGCTGGCGTTTTCGGTACTGCGTTGGAGGCTATCGTGTAGTTCTTCACCGACGGTGGCGGCTTCGGCGACGATGTTCAGTGAGGTGGCGTCCACGCTATTGCCGTCCTCGCTGGTGTACTCACGCATGTTGTTGATGATCCGAGAGACCGAGGTGCGGGTACGTTGGTTTTATCGATGGTCTTCTAATTCGGTGATGTGGTCGGTGAGTGCTCGATTTGTTCAGAAAGGTCCGTAACTGACCACTTGTTCGTGGTTGTAATAGCGAGCGCACTGGTTTCAGACATCCGCACCTACCTCCGCTATAACTGCAGTGTGGGCTGGTGGGAGGTGGTTTAGGATGATAATCTCACAGGCTGTGATACTACCAACGTCTATTGTGTTAGTCGATAACGGACAGTCCAGATTTGGAAATGTCAAGATGCAAAGGTGCGCTCGTTGATTCGCGCCGCCACTGGATTTTTTAGCTGGGTGGTCATCGATCAATTAGTGAAAGCGGAGAGAAGGTCGTTTTCTTCCGTCCATAATAGAAACCGGAACACGAGAACCGATTATGGAGTTTCTATATCATCTAAACAGCCTTGACGGGAGTTCATAATTGGCCTCACTCACCGCAATATATGTGATGAGAAGGGAGTTGAATGGAGCTAGGAACCAGTGTCGACTCGGAAGGGAACATAGATGAAACAGCCGGAAACAATCGAATGCAGCGGTCGTGAGCAGGATGGCCAGGTCCTGCAGGGAGAGAAAGGTGAAAAATCCAACGTGTGTTCTCGAATAGAATCTTCATAATCGGGTTCCGCCTGGTGGTTTTGCCCAGCTATGAAATCATGAACCCGGTCGTCAGTCGAGAAACCGAACCGGAAGACTGTACGGTGATCGACCACATGGCACGTCCTGCTGACGAAGCCCCTCTGTCTCTCGCGTGTGTTTTCATCCTAGTTGCCACTCCATCTTTTTGTATGACCTCCCTTGCGGAGAGTAATACCGATTATGAACACCAAGCAAACGACGCTTCGACAGTAAAATCGATTTTCGGCCGGTCTGGACGTCCACGAGCGATTATGAATCTCGATCGGAGAGTTGATCTCGTAACCACCCTGCCGGATACACCGCGGTTAATCCCGGCGTATCAATCCTGAACTGTTGTGGTGGCGTCGTTTTCGCATATGTCTTTTCTACACGCGGCTTGCCTTCCAACGGTTCGTTCAACGCCGCAAGCACCCTGTGCCCATCAGCCTGTTTGGGAACGACCCAGATCGCCTCCTCGACATCACAGTCTGCCATCTTATCGAAATCATCGGGCACGGCCCGCCCGACATCGTGATTGATGCGTTCTGCTTCGCCAGCAACAACGATTTCATCAGTCTCATCTAACCCCGCAACGTCGAGACGTCGTTGCTCGTCGATTTCATAGTAGGGAACAACATCCACAACAGCGGATTCCACGTGCTGTGCATATTCGTGATCGAGATATTGGCGCAGCACTTCGACCGCAAAGACGTGCTCACTGGATTCATCAAGATCACCTCGTCCATGCCCATAATCGACACCCTGGCGATAACTCTCACCAATCATCGTTCGTCCATCAGCTGTCACCGTGTACAGTCGATGTGGGTGGTCAGTATCGTGGCGGAGAAGATCAGTTTCGAGCAACTCCTGCACCGCCTCGGAGTTGATGCCAACGTACTCCTGCAGACGGAGCATCGAGTCCGTAAGAAGATCGTATTCCAATGGGTCATACCGTAATTGCTGAGCGTTGTACACCGCTTGGAGAAACAACAACTGTCTACCTGACCATTCTGATGCTTCGATTTCCTCGGGTGCCAACTTGAGGTTGAACTCACAGATGGGGATGTCATCACGATCTACCGCGTCCAGCATGTGACAACATTCGATGGCACGACGCATGCCCTCGATCGATGGGTCATACCGATTCTCACAGCGGATGCATCGCAAGGCGTGTGTCTCCTCCTCATATGCTACCGACGTGGGCAGACGCGTTGTGTGCGGCAGAAGCGTATCAAGCCGAATATCTGATTGTGCGACCGATTCGTCAGTCTCGCTTTTTCCATCCGTGTCTGCATCCGCTTTCGTTTGTGCCCCTTCGCTCGTCGGGATGTGTGCTACTCTGAGTCCTGCCTCTAGTGCAGTCTGGGTGGTAATTCGTTCGAACGCCGCCCGGAACAGGAGCTCGTCCGTGTCTGACAAAGGGTGGGCACTCGCAGGATGGCCTGGCAAGGCTGGCAGCGATTTCACGAGAAACGGGCGTACCGTCGGGGTATCGAAACCCGACCCCGGCCGGACAAGCCACTCACCGCTCGGCATCGCAGCAAGCCGACGCTTGAGTGCGTGAGGAGGCATGTCAGGTGTGGCTAACGCTTCTGCGAGTTCGTTCGCAAGCGAGACATTGCCAATGACAAGTGTAGCGATCTCGTTGAGTGCCTCTTCATACGTGTTACTGGCCGGATCGGGTGAGTCGAGTTGGGCGGGGAATTGTACACCAAGCGCGAGAGACAAACCGAACGAACGTCCCTGTGACAACAACGTATCCATCAGTTTCGTGTCAGCCACGTCAGCAGCTTCGTCGAAATAGCAGTTTACTTGCGGTGGGTTCCCAGGCGTCTGTGAATTTTCGGCACGAGCGTTGAGTGCCGTCCAGAGATTCGAGAGCACGACGAGTGTGAGCGCACGCTTGATCTCGGCTTCCATCCCACCGAAATCGAAAACGATGAGCGCATCTTCATTACTCAACTCCGCAAAGTCGAAGTTCGGGTCGTGATTTTCGCGGCTCTTCGTCTCAGTAGGCTGGTCATCCGTGTTCTCGCCATCCACTGGCTGCTCGTGGTCGCCAACATGATCGAATAGCGGTGCAAGTCGGCCATCAGTGGCAACCGTCTCGACACGAGCTGTCGCTCCACCCATAATATTTCGGACCATGTCGGGCTCGCGCTCACCGAGGCCCGTAAAGTAGCGTGCGAGCGTTTCATCGGCAACCTGGGGTGGTGACTCTCCGCGTTCGAGGGCCTGAAGTGTGTCATACAGCGTGGCATGCGAGAATGCATCATCACCGTGAACCGGGTCGAACAATGCCCGAATCGTGTTGCGAATAACCTTTCGTGATTCGGGTGCGCGATTGTACTGTTCGGTGCCCATAACGCCGGCCAGTATTTCTTCATAATGGCCTGCTTTACGCGAGCGGGCTTCTTCGCGTGGGATGCCTGCATCGAGAAGCGGTCGAATATCGAAAAACGAGAGGGCGGGCAGGACCTCCGTCAGATCGAAATACCGAATCTTCCGGTCGTCGTCCAGGTGGCCATAGGTGCCCTGATAGGTCTGGAGGAACTCCATTGCCGTCCCTGCTTTATGAAAGAAGAGAATATCGGGACCCTCGGTCGCGACCAAATTCGTCAGTGCGGCCGTCATCAACAGGATACTTTTTCCACTGCCCGTATCGCCAACGACGAACTGATGGCGGCGCTGATCGGCAGGTCGAATACAGAGTGGCTGGCCGTACGGCTGGCGATCGTGGGTAAGTGGCATGCCGATCGCCTGCCCGGGCGGGACATATCGGACCAACTGTTGTGGTGACGGGAGGACGAGGCCTGTCCGTTCTGTGTGTCGAGGCGCGAGTGCGCGTTTGCCACTTGGGGTGAGTGCACTTCCGTCGACAAGACAGAAACCCGAGAGTTCGGCAGGGGTGACGATGAGACCAAGACTTGTATTGCTCGTGAACGGGAGTGCACTTTTTGCCGTTTCGTAGGTGGCCGCATGGACTGTGCGCGCACAGAGGTCATCATATATCTGTGTCCCCGCTGGTGTCTCACCGAACGTCCGGCCCGTGCTGTCGGTCCCAACCCGGCCCGTAATCGTGTGTTCTGTCCCACTCAGATGGCCGAGTACACTTTCGAGGCGTTGGGCGACCCGGTCGGCCTCATCCGGTGTGTGACGTGAGAGTGCAACAGCGCGTGCCGAAACGATAAACGTTCGTCGCAAATCGCGGTCGCTGATTGCCTGTAGTCGATCCTGATATCTTTGTGGTGGATCATAGTCATCACCTTTGTCACTGGGAAATAGTTCTCCCCAGATCCGATCGCCGATAGTGACGGTTCCATACTCGAGATCCGTACAGTAGACGTCGGCGGCCGTGTGTTCGTTGCCACGGAACTGACAGACGACCTGATAGATGGTCGGGACATCGGCATCGCTGAGTGTTTCGATGAGCGGTGCCAATGGAATCCGTGAGTGTGTGTGAGAAGTCGATGCCGACCGTCGCGTGGTCGTGTGGCTTCTCCCAACCGTCTGTGATCCATCGGCATGCTCATAAAGCGGCGTGAGTGGCATCTGCCAGTCCTGGCGCATTGTGGCATGGCCTTCGTATTCGACGCCTGCGACGTACGGGGTGGCGAGTCGGGTCAGGTCCACATTGACCGCTCGTGTGGTGGTCTCACGTGCTGTCTTAGTCGCTGTTTCTGTATTTGTTTGTCCTCCAGTATCATCCGGTGTGGGGGCGAGTGGAAGATGGTCTTCGACATATCGCGGGTGGAATTCGACCTCGCTGAACTCATAGGACTGGGGAAAACAGGTTCGAAGAATCCCCTCGAGGTCAGAGAGCAACTCATCATCGGTACTGCCGGCGAGATAGCGAATGCTCGAATCCGGGCGGCCATCGGCGACGAGCAACCACTCGAGGCGCGGTATGTGTGTCGAACGCGAGAGTGTGTGTCGGAGTCCCGTCTTGGTTCGACTCTCTACAAGAGAGTACACCAAATCCATCGCCCGAGAGACATCTGTCGGATTGAGCTGGGTTTCTGCGGGTCGAATTTCAAGATACGTGCGTGGCGTGGGTGGGTCTGGTGTGGGGAGGTCGGCTGGTTCAATCTCGACTGGAACGGGGAGTGGGTCAGTGGTGAGGGCGTCGTCAAGGTGTGGCGATGCGTGGGCAGTGGCAGGGGTAGTTTCGTCGCGTGCCATGGGTGTGCTGTGGACTGGGATGGGTGATTTTGGGTCGGTACAGCAGTCGGTGTGACATTCGATGACGCACACGCCGGATGCTTAAATTCCTATTCTGATGGTGTGAACTGTCCGGCTGAGAAATGGGTGGTCGGTGGAAAGACTGCTGTTTGGATTGTTACTGTCTTCTGGACTCGTCGACGTCAGTCGCGAGCGGATAGGCGTACCCTGTGAATCCGCTTTGGGCCGCAACTCTGACCCGACAGATCTCACCAGGGGTAACGTCGGCGACTTTGAGTGTTCGCCCGTCAGCCGTCTTGGCAGTGTGGAGCGCATACTCGTTTGGCGGTTCGGAGTGAACAGTAACTTGGTGCACTTCGCCTGGTGAGAAGGTGTCCGGTCTGTATCGTTCTCTCACGTGCTCTCCAATTTGGATGAGTTCGAGAACGAGGTTATGTCCGGCATGGACGGCAACTGCGAGCAATCCCAGCCCGTGGATCCAGAGATAGACCGGCAGAAGCCCCATGATAAAGTGTGGAATCAGATGCCGAGTACGTCCGTCTAAGACGTGGAAATACGCCCACACTGCATTCGCGACGAGCATGACTGCGAGAACGTGCCCGGTGAGCCTGGTGGCGATGAGCAGTGGTACGGCACGAAACAGGGCTTCTTCGAGCGGGGGTGCAACGCCGACGTGCCTGAGTACTCTTCGAGTGTGTTCGTGTGCGGTCGTCGTCTCACGCCACTCCATGTCCAGGAGGTCCGCGGTTGTATATGGTTCAGGGGGGTGAGTATGTGCTGCGCGAGTCGGTGGGGGGTCATCAGACTGTACACCGAAGATGTCGATGCCGGTCAGGTCGGCAAGTTTCCACTCCCAGCGAAAGAGAAATCTTCGTACGACGAAGGCAGATGCCGTGCTGAGTGCCCACGTTATACCAATCACAGAGAGGCTTCCTGCCCGAACGCCAGCCAGTAACGTGTCGAGGAAGGACTGCAACATGGTTTAGATGTGTTCTCACAGTGCTTGAATTTAGGCCTGTATCGTGGGTTAGCGATATATTAAGTGAGTAAGCGGTGTTTCGAGAGTTGCATCGGAATGCGGGGTGTTCTCGTTCGTGCACGGACTAAGATGGGTTACAGCCTCGAGCTCCGTTCGGTCCCCGGCTCGTTGAGTTGTCGTTGCAAACGGCGACTCGGTACTGCAGACCTTGAAAACCCCGCGCGCTCGCCGGCTGTGCCTCGCTGCTTCTCACTGCGTTGCGGAGCTTGGCTGGCGAGAGCGGAGCTCTCGCTGCTTCCCACTCTCACGCTCGTTTGCTCGTGAGAACATTGGCTCGCTAGTTGAGTGCCCGCCTCTTTTAATTCCCACCCAGTTTGGGTTGGGATGCTCTCTCCAGTACTTGATTGGCGACCACACAACTGGGTGGGACGAGCTGAGCCTACACTATCTCTCGGCTAGCTCTCTGTTCATTCGAGAAATTCTAAATCGCCGAATCGCTCGCGGTTCATGATCGTACTGACGAATAATCGGATCCTATCAGTGAGTTCTTCTTCCGTCTCGTAGATTTCGACGCGTAAATCCCATCGTGTACGTGCCGACCGAATCATCTCGCTGGTTACGTTCGCTTCATGAATAAAGACGATTCTATCACCGTGACTCCCTGCGAGATTCTCCAAGACGCTGCCCGCTTCTTCACCGACTCCAAAGTTGTGTCCGAGAAACGGGACAACAAACACCGTTGCATTGGCACACCGTGAATACTCGATACTTTGTGTCACCGCGTCGATCTCATCTGTGTCGATATCGAGATCGACTGCCAAGAATGCGTTCACGCCTGGAGTCGTCCGAAGCGCTCCTTGCACTCGCCGTAAGAGTGCTTCCGCCTCGTCGACTGTGTCTTTGTTCTGGAACAACCGGCGAAACGGTCCAGGGAGTTCTGCAACATCCACCCGTTTGAGTTCGTCATCACTCAGAACGTAGTTTAAATTGAATGATTTGTATGGCCCCATTAGATACAGAAGGAATCGGTCGTATTTGACCGTTCCAAGGCGGCTGGCAATGGTGTCCCGCATAATTTCCGCCATTACACTCGAACCGAATCATGCATCTACTATAAAGATGCGTGTTTTCAGTAGATGTCGGCTTGACAAGGACTAAGACATGGCCTCCCGTAGTCTACACCAAGATGGCAGCGAAAAACACGCGCGCTGGCGAGGATGCACCCGAAGATCCTGCCGACCTTCTTCCAGAGACAAGCGTGCTTTCTCTCGACGAGTACCTCGCAATGCAGGCTGCGATCGGCGAGCGAACTCGGTTCGAGATTGTCTATCGACTCGTCCATAGCGGCGAAATGTCTCCCACACACCTTGACGAGGTAATGGATATCGACGACAGTACACTCCACTACCACCTCAACAAGCTCCGGGATGTTGGGCTCATCGAAAAGCGTATTCGGACCGAATGGGACAGTCGCGGTCTCAATACCTATTACAGGGCAACCGCCCTCGGTGAGGTCATTCTCGAACATGGTGTTGAGGAACTTCTCCGCCGTGAATGGGACTTCAATGAGGCCTACGATAGTAGTACGGACGACGAAGAGTCTACCTGAGCAGATAGCTCACCCATACCTCTCTTGGTCTTGTTTGATGTCGCCCGAACACACGTGTCACTACACGTCGTGACTATAGTAGCCGTTAGAAATTTCTGCCCGGATAACGTTGAGTGTTCTAATGGACCATCTTGACGATATTTCCGTCGAG
>NZ_JBXGLH010000074.1:0-276 GCF_056892285.1 Haladaptatus sp. HS23
CAGCCGGTCGTGCCAGTTCTGCTGCGTGAACTTAACCTGCGGCACAACAGATGCTGGACACTCAGACAAGGGCCAGCGCACGCCATGCACCAGCATGGTCCAAACCTGGTTTGTGCACTGTTGTGAGTCAGTGCACTTCCACTGTTCACGTGGCTGTGAAGCCCAAAGTAAGGCTGTCAAACCAACTCTGTTGTGTTGGCCGTTTCCCACTATGTATCGCTGTACATCACCTTGCGGGTGTTTACAGCTGGCGAATGCGGGTGAGGGCCCAGCCCT
>NZ_JBXGLH010000009.1:0-231425 GCF_056892285.1 Haladaptatus sp. HS23
AAACTCTCTCTGAGCAGGTTTGAGAGTAGCATGAACAACTAGCTCTTCGACCTGCTCGTCCTTATCTAGACAGTGCCTGTCAGACATTCGTGTCAAAATCGAGACGGGGCGTCGGCCACCCTTCTATGAAAGGGGGCATTGTTTTGATTGACAATGCGCCTGTGTAGCACATGAATCTCCGGGACGCGTTCGACGCCCCCGCGCCAGCACTCGTTCTCGCCGAGGGGGCGTTCGGAACGATGGACGGAAAAACGGCAAACGGTGTCGTCATGCACAGCGAACTGTTCGACGCGCAGGCCGTCATCGACTCGACACACACCGACGAAGCGGCGAGCGAGGTTCTCGGACGTGCGGACGTCGCCGACGTTCCGATAGTCTCCTCGACCGAGGACGCGCTCGAACGCGCTCCCGACGCCGAAGCACTCGTCATCGGGGTCGCTCCCGCGGGTGGCGAACTGCCCGACGAATGGGTGAACGACATCGAGGAAGCCATCCGCGCGGGGATAGACATCGTCTCCGGACTGCACGTCTTCCTCTCCGAACAGGACCGGTGGAAGCGCCTCGCTGACGAACACGACGCCACCCTCTTCGACGTGCGAAAGCCGCCGGGTGAGGAGGACCTCCGTGTCGGCGACGGCAGCGTGGACGAGGCGGACGCACAAATCGTGTTGACCGCCGGGACGGACTGTGCGGTCGGCAAACGAACCACGACGTTCGAACTCTATCGGGCCGCCAAGCGCGCCGGACTGAACGCCGGGTGGGTCGCGACCGGACAAACGGGAATCATGGTCGGCGCGCACCGCGGCGTCGTCATCGACCGCGTTCCGGCGGACTTCACCGCGGGCGTCGTCGAAGACCTCGTGTCCGCCGTCGCCGAGGACCACGACATCGTCTTCGTGGAGGGCCAAGCGTCGCTCACGCATCGCGCCTATTCGAGCGTCACGCTCGGACTCCTCCACGGCGCGTGGCCCGACGCGGTCGTATTGGTCGACGACCCCGACCGTGACAGCCGGACCCACTTCCACCAGTGGCCGGTCGCGGGCGTGGAGGCCGAACGCCACCTCGTGGAAGAACTCTCGGACGCGACGGTCGCCGCCGTCTCGACGTGGGCCGACCCCGCTGAAATCGACTACTCCGTTCCGGCGGCCAACGTCTACGACGAAGGGGGAGCGGACGACCTCCTCGCGACGGTCCGCGAGGCGCTGTGATGCGAATCGAACACGCGACGGTCGAACCGCTCGACCTGCCGCTGCACGAACCGTTCGAAATCTCGCTCGGCACGCAACATCGTGCGAGCAACGTGCTGGTGACGGTCGAAACCGAGAACGTGACCGGCTACGGCGAAGGCTCACCCCTGTCGCCGGTGACGGGTGAGACGCAGGAGGCGGCGCTCGCGACCGCTCGTGCCGTGACGACCTTGCTGGAAGGGAAGTTGCTCGCCGATTATCGCAGCCTCGTCGCCGAGGTTCGGGAGACGTTTCCGGGCATGGTGTCGGCGCTGTTCGCGGTCGAAACCGCGATTCTCGACGCCTACTGCCGCGAGCGGAGGATGGCCCTCTCGGAACTGTTCGGCGGTTCGCCGGACCCCGTGACGACCGATTTCACTATCGCCATCATGCCGCCGGAGGCGGCGCGGGACGGCGCGGCGAGGGCCGCTGAACGCGGGTTCGACAACCTGAAAGTAAAAACGGGAACGACCGTCGCGGACGACGTCGCCCGCGTCGCCGCCGTTCACGAGGGCGCACCCGACGCTGAACTGACGGTGGACGCGAATCAAGGGTGGACGCCCAAGGAAACCGTCGCGTTCGTGGACGAACTCGAATCGCGTGGGATTCCGCTCTCGCTGGTCGAACAGCCGACCCCCGCGACGGACGTGGTCGGACTCGCGCGAGCGCGAGACGCCGTGTCGGTTCCCGTCGCGGCCGACGAAGCGGTGTTCACACCCGAGGACGCGATTCGAATCGTCCGCGAGGAGGCGGCGGACGTGATAAACGTGAAACTCGGTAAGTCGGGACTCCTCGCCGCGCGGGACATCGCCTCCATCGCCGAAGCCGCGAACGTCGAGTTGATGGTGGGATGCATGCTCGAAAGCGCCGTCGGAATTCACACCAGCGCCCACCTCGTCTCCGGACTCGGGTCGTTCTCGCACGTCGATTTGGACGGCAACCTCCTCATCGCGGAGGACGTGGTTCCGACGGACGGAGGACCGACCATCGACATCTCCGGACCGGGTCACGGCGTCGTCCCGAACGGAATCGAATAACTCGGCAGTCTCATCGGGTGACTCCGAGTGATTCGGTATCATCCGACAGTCGTGTCAACGTTTGAAAACCCCTTTAGCCTCGAATCTCCCAATCCGGCCTAATGAGTTACAAAATCGGCTTGGTCGGGAAACCCTCCGTGGGGAAATCGACCTTCTTCAACGCCGCGACGATGAACGACGTGCCGGAAGGTGCCTACCCCTTCACGACCATCGACCCGTCCATCGGCGAGGCCTACGCCCGCGTGGACTGTGCCGCGCCCGAGTTCGACGAATCCTGCACGCCCAGCGTCGGATTTTGCGAGGAAGGAACGCGCTACGTCCCGACGAAACTCGTGGACGTGGCCGGACTCATCCCCGGCGCACACGAAGGCAAGGGCCTCGGCAACCAGTTCCTCTCGGACCTGAACGAGGCCGACGTGTTGGTCCACGTCGTGGACTTCTCCGGGATGACCGACATCGAGGGCGAACAGACCGAGGGCCACGACCCACGGGACGACATCGACTTCCTCGAAAACGAACTCGACATGTGGTACCTCGAAGTCCTGGAGAAGGGCATCGAGCGCTTCCGCTCGGGCTACGCCGGGGAGGAGAAACACGTCGAGGAGGACCTCGCCGAGCAGATGTCGGCGTTCAAGACGAACAAGGACGAGATAAAGCAGGTCATCCTCTCGCTCGGTCTGGACCTCGACCCCGAGACGTGGGAGGACGAGGACCGCGAGGCTCTCGCCCGCGAAATCCGCAAGCGCACCAAACCGATGGTCATCGCGGCGAACAAGATGGACACCCCCGCGGCGCAGGAAAACTACGAGGAGATAACCTCGGACCCCGAGTACGAACACCTGACCATCATCCCCGCCAGCGCCCACGCCGAAAAGGCGCTCAAGAACGCCGCCAAACAGGGAGTCATCGACTACGACGCGGGCGATTCTGACTTCGAAATCACGGGCGACGTGAGCGAGGAACAGGAAGAGGGCCTCGCCCAGATTCGGGAGTTCACCAACGAGTTCGACGGCACTGGCGTCCAGCGCGCCCTCGAAGCCGCGCTGTTCGACGAACTCGACCTCATCGCCGTCTTCCCCGGGTCTGCCAACGGCAGCGCCAGCGAGAAGGGCGTCTTCCGCGACTGCTTCCTCCTCCCCGGCGGTTCGACGGCGGAGGACTTCGCCTACCACCTGCACAGCGACATCGGCGACGGCTTCCTCCACGGCATCGACTGCCGGAGCAAGCGGCAAATCGGAAGCAGTTCCGAGTTGGACCACCGTTCCGTGGTCGAAATCGTCTCTACGAGTCAGTAACGGGGTAATTGACCGAGATGGCCTCGGGTCTGCTGGCGCACGCGCCACGGCGGTTGGTCCGTCCGTATCGCGCAATTCGTCTTTACCCCGTGGCGCGTGCTGACGGGCGATGTGGCCATATTGGCCGCATCGCCCCGACATAGTTCGCGCGAGGGATGACGACCGAGGAGCGATAGCGACGAGGGGAGGAATCGGCTGGGGAGGGTGTGGCTGTCGCGGTGCGGTTGCGGTTTCATTGACGTCTGTATTTGCAGTCATAGAAAAACCGACTCCACCTCGTCGCGAGCGGTCGGGGGCTTTCGAGGTCTTCCTCGTAGTTGTTGCACTTGCAGAGAGACGAGAAGTTGCACCCATCACCGAAATCCAAACCCTTCGAAGTCGTCACACCGCACATGCTAGGGACGGGGACTAAGCGGGAACATAGAGGTATGTCATCATATGTCATCATCACACGACAAAGACAGCAATAGCCTTTCGCGGGACATGGGCCTGTTCGGGGCGATGAGCACCGTCGTCGCGGGGACACTCGGTGCCGGGTTGTTCGTCACGCTCGGAACGGCGAGTTCCACGACCGGACCGAGCGTCATCCTCGTGGTCATCCTCTCCGGACTGCTGGCGATGGCCATCGCGGTGAACTACAGTTGGATGGCGACCATCTTCCCGGCGGCCGCCGGGTCGTACGCTTACATCTCGCGGACGTTCGACAGTCGGCTTCCGGGCTTCATCGTCACGTGGTCGAAGTGGTTGGGGTACATGGCCGCCGACGCCGTGCTCGCGCTCGGCTTCGGCAGCTATCTCCAAGTGTTCTACCCCGGCATCGACCCGAAAATCGCGGGCTTCGCGCTCCTCACCGTCCTCTTCCTCGTCAACCTCGTCGGCACGAAGGAGTACAGCCTCTCGCAGAACGCCATCATGGCGGTGTTGATGCTGGCCATCCTCGTCCTCGTCATTCCGGGGTCGTTCCACGTCAGCCCGGACAACTACCGGCCGTTCTTCACCGGCGGCCGGAGCGGATTCATCCAAGCCGCCGTCCCGCTATTCTACGCGTACATCGGCATCGCCGTCGCGGGACAGATGGGCGCCGAAGTCAAAAATCCGTCCAAGAACCTCCCACTGGCGATGGTCGGCGGGACGCTCCTCCTCGTCGTCCTCTACGTCTGGACGGCCGCCGTCATCTACGGCGTCGTCGGCGATTACACCGTGCTGGCGAACTCCGAGCGCCCGCTCGCGACGGCAGCGGAATCGTTCCTCGGCGGGAGTGCCACCGCAGTCGTCGCGTTCGGCGGCCTGCTCGCGACGGCCTCCAGCGTCCACGCGGTGATGGCGGCGGGCATCAAGATGCCCTACTCGTGGTCGTGGGACGAGGTGTTCCCGAAGCAGTTCTCCGCGGTGAGCCAGCGGTTCGGCACGCCGCACTACTCGCTCGCCACGCTGTACGTCGTCGCCGCCGCGCTGACCTTCTGGAGCGACGGACTCGACGAGGCCATCGTCATCGCCACGTTCAGCTACCTCATCGCGTACGCCACCGTCTCGCTGACCCTGCTGTACGTCCGGGCGTCGCGTCCGGACCTCGTGGAACAGGCGGGCTTCGACTACGGCTGGCTCACCCCCGTCACGGGCGTCGTGGCGGCGCTCGGTGCAGTCGGACTGTTGACGAAGGCCGCGAACTTCGGCGGACTACCGGGCGCGTTCGCGGACTTCTTCGGGTCGCCGTTCGCCGGAGACATCCCGCTCGTCAGTGCGTACTGGACCGCGTTCGAGGCCGCGCCGACGCTCCGCATCTACCTCCCGTGGATGGTCGTCGGCCTCGGCATCTTCGCCGTCTACTGGCGACTCGGCAACCGGCGCGGAACCGACGTCGGTGCGATTCTCGACACGCTTCCGGGCGTGTCGAGCGACGACCACGACCCGACAATCGGAGATGTGACCTCGGATGACTGAACCCGCGGAACGCGCGCGAATCGACCCGGACGAAACCATCTCCCTCCTCCAAGAGATGGTACGGATTCCGTCGCCGTACTTCGAGGAACACGAACTGAGCGAGTTCGTGTACGACTGGCTGGATTCGCGCGGCCTCGACCCCGAGTACCACCACGTCAGCGAGCCGAACATCACGGAGTACGAGGGCGACAACGTCCTCGCTCGGCTGGACGGGACCGACCCCGACGCACCTACGCTCCTGCTCAACGCACACATGGACACCGTGTTGTTGGTCGAAGACTGGGAGGAAGACCCCTGCTCGGGACGAATCGAGGACGGCAAACTGTACGGACAGGGGGCCTGCGACATGAAAGGCGGCCTCGCAGCGGTCATGGTCGCCTTCGAAGCGCTGGCGAAATCGGACGTGGACCTCGCGGGCGACGTCGTCCTCTCCGCCGTGGTGGACGAGGAAGGACCGTACGGACTCGGCACCGACCGCCTCATCCGCGACGGCTACACCGACGAGTACGACGCCGCCATCGTGACCGAACCGGGGCCGATTCTCGCACAGGAGGAGGACATCGAGAATCCCGCGCTCCTCCTCGGCGCTCGGGGGCGCTTTCTCTACGACATCGAAGTCAAGGGCCACGCGGCCCACGGGTCGCAACCCCACAAGGGAATCAACGCCGTCGTGGACGCCGGAAAGGTCGCCGACGCGCTCTCGAACCTCGACGTCGGAAGCCACCCGAAACTCGGCGACGGGTCGGTCTGTCCGCTCCTGCTGGAGGGTGGCAGCCAGACGCTCTCGGTTCCCGAACGAGCACACATCATGGTCGACCGCCACGTCGTCATCGGCGAAACGGAGGAGAAAGTACGCGAACAGGCTGAAGAGACCGTCGCGGACCTCGACATCGAAAGCGAGGTGGAAATCGGGTTCCGCGAGTCGCCGAACCCCGGCATCAAATACGGTCCCTACGTCACGCCCGAGGACCACGACCTCGTGACGTCGCTCGTCGGCGCGACGGACTCCGTCGCGGGCGTCGAACCGGAGTTCGGCTACTTCGCCAGCGTCGGCGACTTCAACTACCTCGGCGACCGGGCGGGCCTGCCGACCGTCATCGTCGGCCCGGACGGCGAGAACATCCACGGTGCGGGCGAGTTCGTCTACACCGACGAGGTGGTCGAGACGGCACGAATCGTCGCCGAGGGCGCGATGCGCTTCGTCGGGTCGAGGTAGCGTTCGTCGGATAGGAGTAGGAACGTAAACGAGGGAAACGGTTCCCCCGACTCTCAGTTCGCCGGTTCGATGTTCTGGTTCACGTGGAAGAAGTTGTCGGGGTCGTACGTCGCCTTGACTGCACGCAACCGCTCGTAGTTGTCGCCGTAACTGGCCTGAATCCGGTCCTCACCTTCCTCCATCATGAAGTTGATATACGACCCACCGGCCGTGTGCGGGTGGAGCGCATCCCAGTAGTCGCGGGCCCACTTGGTGATCTTCTCGTCGTTCGCCGGGTCGCCATCGACGCCGACGATGACCATCGACCACATCGCGTCGCGAACGCTCCACGCGGTCTCGTCCGGCGCAACGTCGTGGACCGCCCCGTCGATGGGATAGAGGTGCATCGTCGACTGCGGGGTCGGCACCTCGCCGAAACGCTCGTGGACGGCGATGGCGTCGTCGGTCAACTCACGCACGTAATCGCCCTTCCAGTACCACTGGTCGCCCGGCGGGTAGAGGTCGTCGAACATGCTCTGAACCGCCGGATAGGGCATCGACCCGACGTGCTCGAACAACGGTTCTGCGGCGTCGCGGGCCGACTGAAGCGCCGCATCGGTTTCAGCCTCCGACCCCAGACTGCACCACATCAGTCCGCACACGTTCTCACCGTGGAGTTCTTCCGGGAATGGTTCCCCCGGAACCTCGACAATGAGGTAGAACGCGTACACGTCCTCCGGGGCCTGCGGGAGCCACTCACGATACCAGCGCATCGTCGTTTCCAGTTCCGATATCGGCCAGAACAGCGGCCCCGCGACCACCGTCTCAACCGGGTGCAACTCGTATTCGAACGAGACGACCACGCCGAAGTTGCCGCCACCGCCCCGAAGCGCCCAGAACAGGTCCTCGTTCACGTCTTCGCTCGCATGGACCAGTCGTCCATCGGCGAGCACGACGTCCGCGCTCAGCAGGTTGTCGATGGTCAGCCCGTACTTCCGGGTCAGATAGCCGTGTCCACCGCCGAGCGTGAGGCCGCTGACGCCGGTCGTCGAGATGATTCCGCTCACAGTTGCGAGGCCGAACGCGTGAGTTACGGAATCGACGTCACCCCACGTGCATCCCGGTTCGACTCGCACGGTCTTCGCGTCCGGGTCCACGCGGATGCCCGTCATGTCCGACAGGTCGATGACCAATCCGTCGTCCACCAACCCTAAACCGGGACCGCTGTGACCTCCGCTTCGGATGGCGACATCGAAGTCCTGTTCGCGGGCGAAGGTCACGGCCGCGATGACGTCCCCGACGTTGGCACACCGGACGATGAGTCCGGGTCGTTTGTCTATCATCGCGTTGTAAATCGTGCGCGCGTCGTCGAACTCCGGGTCGTCCGGCCGAATCAACGTTCCTCGAAGACCCTCCCGAAATCGTTCGACGGTCGTTTCATCAGCGTCTTTTGCCGTCGTTGCCATTGTGTCCCCCTCCTGTCGCGCCCATTCGGACGCCGTTCGCGTCCGAATCACCATCGCAGCGGGCGCTAGTTTCCCTACTTCACCGACGATGTTAGATGTTACCAACTGTCAAAGAGCGGCGGCGATTATCCACAAAATCCACAGTACGTTCGGACGAAGTTCGGTAATCGTCGTGTGACTCGGTCGAATCGCCAGAGTCCAAACCGGAGCCGAGCGTCTACACGACCCGATTGATGAGTTCCTCGTCGGCGTCGATGTGCTGTGTGTTCTCCCGGACGAGTTCCGCGATGTGTCGGTAGTAATCCACCTCCGCCGCGGCGGCGTGGGGCGTGACGATGACGTCGTCCATGTCCCACAGCGGGGAGTCCTCGGGGAGCGGTTCCTCCTCGAACACGTCGAGGGCGGCACCCGCTATTTCGTCGTCCTGCAACGCCGCGACCAAGGCGTCTTGGTCGGCACAGTCGCCGCGGGCCACGTTGATGAAGTAGGCGTCGTTGCGCATGGCGTCGAACTCCGCTTCACCCATCAGTCCTTCCGTCTCCGCCGTGAGCGGCGTCGCCAGCGCGACGAACCGAGCGTTCGAGACGGCCTCGTGGAGGTCGTCGTTCGCGTACACCGTCCGAACGTGCGGGACCGATTCGGCGGAGCGACGGACGCCCGTGACGTGCATGCCGATGGCGTCAGCACGCTTGGCGATGCCCCGTCCGAGGGTGCCGAGACCGACCACGCAAATCGACTCGTGCTGGAGCGTGAACGGTTCGTCCCATTCGGGACGGTTCCACTCGTGAGCGACCTGCTGACGGGTGAATCTGTGGAGGCGACGGGCGATTTCGAGCATGATTCCCAACACCGTCTCGCCGACGCTCGTGCCGTGAATCCCCGTGCTGTTCGTCAGAACGATTCCCTCGTCCTCGAACTCGTAGAGCGGGAATCGGTCGTAGCCCGCCTGAATCGAGTGCACCCATTCGAGGTCGGCGTCGAGGAAGGCGTCCCGGTGGGCGAACGTAACGAGCGCGTCACAGTCCGCGAGCGCGTCGTCCCCGTCCGCTACGACGACGACCGTCGGGTCGAGCGCGGAGAGGCCCTCGCGCAACTGCTCCGGCGGGAAGACGGCACCGACCGACTCGTGAATTCCGAGGTGTGAAATCTCCATGGAGAGTGGTATCCGCGGCTTCGGAATGAATCTTCGGAAGGGGGAAGTCGGTGTCGATTGCCCTACACGGCATCGGTAGTTTACTGTCGGTTCGGCGGGAAAGCGGGCGCAATGATGGGACGCGGCGACATCGGCGGGTGGTCGTTCGGGGAGAGGGAGTGTACGGTCCGGAAACACCTCCTCCGCGAGGAGTTCCGGGTCACGGACACGGACGGGGAGACGCTGCTCACGACCGAACGCAAGGTATCGGAAGGCCGGGCCACCTTTCCGTTTCAGGACGCCGACGGGGACCACGTCTTTTGCGTCGATTCGGGGCAAACCTTCGACATCGCGGGGGAGTACTCGCTCGTGGAAGCGGTGACGGACGAGACGAAGCTCGTCCTCTCACAGGAGTTGGACTTTCGCCGCCACCACTGGACCATCGACCGGCCGAACGGGGAGACCATCGCCGAGCTTTCCTCCCGGCGGAGCATCGCCGGCGCGCTGAACACGGTCGCTGACGTCCTCTCGCCGTTCCCGCGCACGTTCCGCGTCACGGCACCGAACGGCGAACACATCGGGACGGCTTCGGGACGCCTCTCGCCGCAAACAGTCTACGACGTGCACATCGAGCGACCCGGAGCGGTTCCGCGGACCACGCTCACCGCGGGCGTGGTGGCCGTCGCCGTTTTAGAGAGCGTGTAGTCGGGGAGGGATGGTTCTCGAAACGTATCGAAGGGGCGGCTCGGGAGAAATCCTCGTCACAAGGGGCTCGGAGGGGGTAACTTTCGTCACCGCCGCCCGAGCGGGAGTAGCCACCAGAGTGGTTTGACTCTTGCGCGTTCGGTCAGTCGTCCCACTCGGCCAATTCCCGCAGTTCGTCGGCCACCGCGCCGACGTCCGCCCGCTCCAAAACGCCGCGTTCGGTGACGTAGCCCGAGACGAACTTCGCGGGCGTCACGTCGAACGTCGGATTCAGGACCGACAGGTTCGTGTCGCCGTCGTACACCGCGTCCGGGGTGCCTTCTTCCAGCACGGGGTCGTTCTCGGTTCGAACCTTGTCCGTCGCGGTGGCGACGAACACCGGCACGCCCTCGTCGTCGGCCACCGCTGCCGCTCCGCGGGTTCCGGTCTTGTTCACCACGTCGCCGTTCGGGAGGACGGAATCGGCTCCGACGACGACCCGGTCCACGTCCTCCGTCGCCAGCACGTGCGCTATCGCGGCGTCGGTGTGGAGCGTCACGTCCGTCGCGTCGGCCAGCGACTCCGCGACGCCGACGCCTTCGCGAGCGGGGCGGGATTCGGCGACGAACACGCGGTCTGCGGCGCGAAGCGCGTCCAGCACCGTTCCGGAGCGCGAGAGCGTCAGCACCGTTTCGTCGGCGACCCGCTGGCGGGCGTTGCTCGTCGCATCTTCGTCCACGCGGTAGGCGCGTTCGACGCCGTCGATTGCGGCGCGTTCGACCGCTTCGGGGGTTCGGTCGTCGCTCGCGTCGGCCATGATGCGGTTCACGCGGTTCGCCAGCGCGGCCATGCTCGTCCGGGCGTCGAGGAGATTCGCCGCGAGGTGGGTCAGTTCGTCCCAGTCGCCGCCGCGAACCGCGCGCAATCCGGCCCGGTCGCGGAGGACTTCGAGCGCCCGGACCGAGATGTACGCGGACCCGTGTTCGGTATCCTCGGCGACGGATTCGACCGTCGGCGCGACGCGGTCGTAGGAGGTCCACAGGTCCGGCACCGTCTCGCGGCGAAGGAGTTCGGTCGGCGGAACCCACGCCGTCTCGGTCGTCTCCCAGTCGATGGTCGCGTCACGACTCGCACAGTCGAAGAGATACGGGTGGACGACCCATCGCTTGTCGAGCGAGTCGTCGTCCACGTCGAACGGGTCGCCAGCGCGGAGGAAGGTACAGGACGAGAGCAGTCCGGTCTCCTCCTCGATTTCCTCGCGTGCGAGCGCGTCCGGGTCGCCTTCCGCGTGTCCGGCGACGCCGCCCCACTTACCGGAGTACGACCCGACCTCCTCGCTTCGCCGGAGGAGCAACACCTCCCCGCGGTTGCGCAGAAAGCAGGTGACGACGTGCGTTTCGTCCATACGAGAACGGACGGGAGAGTGGCAGTTGAAGCCTCGGGCGAAACGAGGAAAGAACGCCCCGACGGCTCAGCGGTCGTAGGAAGCGACGGTCTTCCCGAAGCCGGCGATGACCGCGTCGTCGCGGATGACGGGCCGCATGGTCGCTCGTTCGGGCAGGTCGTACTTGACCAGCCGTCGCCCGCCGGGAGCGAACACGGTGAGATAGTTGCGGAACTCACGGTCGCCACGGTCCGTTTCCACTTCCTCCATCGACTCGACGGCGACGCCGTCCGCCGTTACGGTCAGCGGGGTCCCGTAGTTGACGCGCGTTCGCCACCGTTCCACACCGGTGTCGAGGTGGTACGCGATGAGGTACGTCTCCGTTTCCAGCACGCTTCGATGATAGTTCGAGTAGAGCGATATCACGGTGTAAACGGTCGAACCCGTGATTTCGGGGACGACGTCCACGGACGCTATCCAATCGCTCTCCGCTCGCCACCGCTCCGCGCCGTCGTCCGCGTCGAGTGCGACCACGCCATTACTCGTGGCGACGGCGACGACGTCGTCCGAGTATGCCAACCGTGCGTCGTTCCCGACGCCACATCGCCAGAGCGTCGCCCCGTCTTCCGCCGAGTAGGCCCTGACGACGCCGGACGGGGAAGCCGCGAAGACGCGTTCGCCGTCGGTGGCGACGGACGCCCGAAGGGTCCCGAACGGGCGAAGCCACCGGATTCGTCCGGCGGTCACGTCGAGGGCGAAGACGACGAACTTCCCGAATTCGTCGCTGTAGGCGATTCCGTACATCGAGGAATCGGAAACGATGGGCGGATAGCGACCGAGCGCCACGTAACCGGTCCGAATCCGGGTCGAGGCCCCGCCGTCGAGCGGAACGGTACGGATGATGCCTTCGGACTCGACGAGAGCGGCGTGGTCGAAGACGACCGGCGGCGTCGTGATTCGGGGCAGTTCGACGAGTTGGTCGTACTCGCCCGAGAACCGAAGGTGGCCGAGTTCGCTGTCTGCCGTGAGCGTCGTCGCGACGACGAGGCCGTCCTCGGCAAGCGTCGTGGCACGCGCCGGGGTTCCGCCGAACTCGACCGACCAGCGTGGCTGTTGCTTCGGGGACTGCGCCTGAAGGTCGGTACAGCCACCGCCGACGATGGACAGGCCGAGACCGGTAGCGCGGAGAAAGTCGCGTCGGGACGAACGACCGACCATACCTATGGAGTCCAGAAGCGAGAACTAAAACGTTGCGACGAACCCCTCAAACGTTTTTCTACCCGGGCGATGAAATCACGGCCATGCTCCGGGTCGCCGTCATCAGCGACACGCACATCCCGTCACGCGCGAATCGAATTCCCGACTGGGTTCGCACCCGACTCATGCGGGCGGACCACACCGTCCACGCGGGGGATTTCGATTCGGCGGACGCGTTAGCGTCGGTCCACGAACTGACCGACGGAAACTACACCGCCGTCAGCGGGAACACGGACCCGGCGTCGCTTCGACTGCCCGAGGTGGCGACCCTCGAACTCGGCGGCGTCACGTTCGTCGTCACGCACGGGACGGGACCGAAACGGGGATACAGGGAGCGTGTCACACGAATCGTTCGGGAGACGGTCGAGGAGGGAGAGCCCTCGGCGAACCGACCGACCGATGCGTCCGTCGTCGGCGTCGCGGGACACACACACGAACCGACGGACGAAACCGTCGACGGCGTCCGACTGTTGAATCCGGGGAGCGCCACGGGAGCGGCCCCGGCGGAGACGGCGACGATGTTCGTCGTAACCGTCGAGGACGGAGAGATCGACGTCCGGAAACACGAAAGCTGACCCGTTTTGCACCTTCCGGACGGGTTTTTATCGGCGCGCACCAACGGCCAGCCATGAACGTCTTCGCGGTATCCGGGATTCCCGAGGTCGAACCCGGCGACGACATCGCTACGCTCGTCGAGGAACGGGTGGACCTCGAACCCGGTGACGTGCTGTTGGTCGCGAGTACCATCGTCTCGAAAGCCGAGGGGCGGACCACAACGCTCGACGACTTCCCGGCGAGTCCACGAGCGGAGGAAATCGCGGGTCGCCTGTCGGATATTTCGGGCGAGGAGAAGGACCCGCGCTTCGCACAGGCCGTCCTCGAAGAGAGCACGGAACTCGTCATGGAAGCGCCCTTCCTGTTGACCGCGACGCGGTTCGGTCACATCGGCGTCAACGCGGGCATCGACCGGTCGAACACGGGCGATGCTGACCTCCTCTTGCTCCCGAAACGACCGGGAGAGAGCGCCGCACGGATTCGGTCGGAACTCTCCATCGACGTGCCCGTCGTCGTCACCGACACCTGCGGCAGGCCGTTCCGCTACGGCCAACGCGGTGTCGCCATCGGGTGGGACGGACTGCCCGCGAGCCGCGACTGGCGGGGCGAACGCGACAGGGACGGCCACGAACTCGAAGTGACCGTCGAGTCCGTCGTCGACGAACTCGCCTCGACGGCGAACCTCGTGAGCGGCGAGGGAGACGACGGCCTGCCGGTCGTCGTCGTCCGCGACTGGGAGTTCGGGGACCACGAGGGAAGCGACAACCTGTTCCGGTCGGTCGACGGCGATTTCGTCCGGCAGGCGCTCCGGGGGTGGGAGTTTGCGCGGGATTGAGCTCACGCCGGAGGACCCGGTTTCCGAACTGGTCGCACTCGGCGAACGGGCCGAAGAGGAGGGCTTCGACACGCTGTTCGCCAGCAGTCACTACAACAACCGCGACCCGTTCACCGTCCTCTCGCGGGTCGCCGACGCGACGGAGGACATCCGTCTCGGACCGGGCGTCGTCAACCCCTACGAGAGCCATCCGGTGACGCTCGCCTCGCGGGTCGCAACCCTCGACGAGGTGAGCGGGGGACGCGCGGTGTTGGGGGTCGGTGCGGGCGACCGTTCGACGCTCCGGAACCTCGGCATCGACCGAGACAGACCGCTCCGGCGCGTGTTGGAGACGATGAAGGTCTCACAGCGGCTCTGGGCGGGCGAGCGCGTCACCCACGAGGGGACGTTCACCGCACGGGACGCGGGGCTGAACTACGACGTCGGGGAGATTCCGGTGTACGTCGGCGCACAGGGTCCGCACATGCTCCGGATGAGCGCGAAACACGCGGACGGCGCGTTAGTCAACGCCTCGCATCCTCGGGATTTCGACTGGGCGAGCGACCGAATCGAAGAAGGGCTGGCCGAGCGGTCCGACGAGCGGGGCGCGTTCGACTTCGCCGCCTACGCCTGCGTGAGCGTGGCCGAAGACGGGGACGAAGCGCGCGAGGCCGCCCGTCCGCCGGTGGCGTTCATCGTGGGTGGGACGGCGGAACCGGTGCTCGGCAGACACGGAATCGACCACGAGGTAGCGGGAGAAATCGGCGAGCGAATCGAGAACGGCGAGTTTTCCACGGCGTTCGAGGCGGTGACACCCGCGATGATAGACGCCTTCTGCATCGCCGGGACGCCGGAGACGGTGACCGACCGAATCGCCGCCGTCCTCGATTACGCCGACAGCTTCGTCGCCGGGTCGCCGCTCGGACCGGACCGCGAGAAGGCGGTCAGTCTTATTGCGGCGGCGTTCGACCGGGCACGTCGGAGATGAGCGCGGACCCCAGTCCGCCGACCGTCAAGTAGGCGAAAAACAGCACGGAGAAGCCGACGAAGATGGCTCCGAAGAGCAGCATCAGCGCCGGGATGGGGTTCGACGTTGCCGTCGCAACGTCGGTGAACAGCCGAGCCATTTCGGTGAAGTTGGAGAGGATTCCTGCCATGTCGGCTACTCCGTACTAGGGGTACTTGGATGCTCCGTCACGCTTACGACCGGGCGCTTCGTAGGCGGGGACGTGTCAGAGGATAGGTCGCTCTCGGATTTCGTCGGGAAGGCGGGCAAGTCGAGTGAAACGGAAGAAGGGGAAGAACCGAGGGAACGGAAGGAATCGACCGAGACCCCCGAAGCCGACGAATCGGTGGCGGAAACCGAATCGGAACCCGCCAGAGCGACGTACGATTGGACGCCGACGGGCGCGGCGTGTGCGTGCTGTGGGTCCACGGTCGAGAAACGCTGGCGCGACGACGACGAAATGGTCTGTGCCGACTGCAAGGAGTGGTGAGGTCCACGAGTGAAGTGGCCGTAGTTCGAGAAGACTTATTCCGAACGGTCGAGAGCGATTCGACGATGCCCTCCGACCGACGCTCGTTTCTCGCCGCCGCCGGGACCACCCTCGCCGCGCTATCCGGGTGCGTGACGTTCGACCCGCCCGTGACGACCGGGACGTGGCTTCGCAATACCATCGACAACGCCCATACGGGTCGCTCGAAGATCGAGGGTCCCGCGAATTCGCTGTACGAAGTGTGGCACCGTGACCGTCCGGACGGGGGCGCGTTGCAGGCCTCGCCGGTCGTCGAAAACGGGCTGGTCTACATCGTCTACTCGCGCGAAAGCATGACGAGCGGGTCTGGGGAAGGCGGTGTGTGGCTCGAAGCGTTCGACGCGGGGAGCGGGGAATCGCGGTGGAGAACCGAACTGTTTCGCTCGGACGAATTTTACTACTTCTACGCGTCCGACTCGCTCGTTCTCGACGGCGACACGATTTACGTGCAGACGAAACCGGGACTGAAGGCGGTGGGAACCGACGGAACCGTTCGGTGGACGTTCGACAACCTCTACGAGTCACAGCAAACGCCCGACGTGGTGTCGCCCATCGTGACGGACGATGTCGTCGTGGTCGGAACGTACAACACGTCGTACGACGAGCGAGGGGAAATCGAGGGGGTATACGGCATCGACCCCGACGACGGGAGCGAACGCTGGCGGACCGAGTTCCGCGAACTCGACGGGATGTGGCAACTGTCGGAGGCGGACGGTGTGGTGTACGTGTCGTTTCTGGGTTCGAACGAACGACTCGTGGCGCTCGACGTACGAACGGGGGACGAACTGTGGCGACGGTCGCTTCCGTTGAACGGTACCCCGACCATCGCCGACGGACGGGTGTTTCTACGACTCTACGAGCAGACGGGAGAACATCGTTCCCTCGCGGCGTTCGACCGACAAACGGGGGACGAGCTATGGCGCAAACGAACCGGTCCGCGGTGGGCGGATTCCGGTTTCGCGGTAGCCGACGGACTGGTGTATCACGTCGGGGAGTTCAACCTCGTGGCTCGTCGCGTCGAAACCGGTGAGCGCGTGTGGACGTTCGGCGGGCCAGAAAAACAACGAACTGACCTCAGAACGACACCCGTCGTCGCGGGAGATTCGGTCTACTTGAACGGCTACGAGCAGCGGAAAACGGTGTACGGTCGACTGTTCGTTCTCGATGCGACGACGGGCGAAAAGCAGGGGCAGTTCGCGCTCGGACGGAACAGATATTCTCGGAGCATCCCGGCGGTCGCGGACGAACTCGTCTTCGTCAACTCGAACGCCGGTCGACTGTTTGCAATCGGCGAGTGCGACACGGAAATAGCGGGACATTGCGTGGTTGGATAACCGACCTGTCCTTTCGTTCTGGATAGTTCTCTCGAAATCATGTTGGACGGAGTACCCTGCCCTATTTGTCGTATGGGTTGAAACACCAATCCACAAAGTATTCAACGGTAACTGGAACACCTCTTCGAATAGCGACAAAAGTTACAAAGGCACGCTCCCATAGTACGTGTAACGAGGGAGACGCAGGAACAGCGTTTTCACTGCCCATCAGGACCCGTTTCGACTCAATAGCGCATTCATAGCATGAAGGAAGCTAACAAAGACCCCGAGCCGACCCCTGTAGAGCGACCCACAGACGAATTCGCGGACCCACTTTCGGTCGATGACGCGTCGGATTTGACAGGACGCATTATCGACAACATCGAACACGTTATCGTCGGTCAGCACGACGTCGCGGAACACATTTTGACGACGATTCTCGCGCGCGGCCATCTCCTTCTCGAAGACGTTCCCGGCGTCGGAAAGACGATGCTCGCCCGCTCGCTAGCGCGTTCCATCGACTGTTCGTTCAAGCGCGTGCAGTTCACGCCCGACCTCCTCCCGTCCGACGTGACCGGCGTCAACATCTACAACCAGAAGACGAACGAGTTCGAGTTCCAACCCGGACCGATATTCGGCAACGTCGTCCTCGCCGACGAAATCAACCGCGCGCCGCCGAAAACGCAGTCCGCGCTCCTCGAAGCGATGGAGGAAGAACAGGTGACGATAGACGGTAAAACCCACGACGTTCCCAGTCCCTTCACCGTCATCGCCACGCAGAACGCCATCGAACAGGACCGAACCTACGAACTGCCGGTCGCCGAAATCGACCGGTTCATGAAGAAACTCTCGCTCGGCTATCCGAACCCGAAGGACGAATCCGAAGTCCTCCGCCGGGTCGTCGGAGAGCATCCGATTCGCCGACTCGACCCGGTCGCGAGCGCGAGCGACATTCGACGAGCGAGGGCGACCATCACGAAGGTGACGGTGCAAGAGCCAGTTCGGGAGTACGTCACCCGCCTCGCCAACTACACCCGTGACCGCAGTCAACTCGGCGTGAGTCCGCGAGGGTCCATCTCGCTCCTCCGAGCGGCGCAGGCGCGGGCCGTCCTCAACGGCCGCGAGTACGTGATTCCGGACGACGTGAAGGCCGAGGCGGAAGTCGTCCTCTCCCACCGGGTCCGAGGTAACTCGGGCGTCATGGGCGGCGAGGAGGGGCGCAAGATGGTTCGAAACGCCCTCGACAACGTCCCGGTGGAGTGAGATGCTGACGCGACGTGGCGGGACCTTCGTCGCCGTCGGTATCGCCGGGTTCCTGCTGGCGTGGACGTTCGGTGCACGGTCGCTGAACGCCGTCGTCGGGCCGATTCTGGTGGCACTGGTCATCGGATACGTCCAACTGAAACGGACGAAGCACCCGAAACTCGACGTGTCCGCGCCGAGCGTCGGGTCGCGTGAGGAGAACGTGACGATAACGCTCGATTTCACCGCCCCCGACCCGTTCGCCGGGGCAGTCGAGTTGGAGTTCGGCGACGGACTCGAGTACGACGGGGGGCCGAAGGAGACGAGCATCGGCGAGACGGCCGTGGAGTTCGACGTTCGTCTCGCGGAGCGCGGTGAGCAGTCCATCGGGCCGGTTCGCGTCGTCGCGGAGGACGTGTTCGGACTGTTCGAGCGGACGTTCACCCACCAGACTCGGAAAAGCGTCCTCGTCTTCCCCCGAATAGAGCCGGTGAGCGGGGACACGACCGTCAGAGCGCTCGAAGACAGCCACGTGAGCGCGGCCCAACGCGAGTTCGAGCAACTCCGGGAGTATCGGACCGGCGACCCGCTCCGGGACGTCCACTGGAAATCGAGCGCGAAGCGACCGGTGGGCGAGATGCTCGTCCGGCAGTTCGAAGCACAAGAGGAGAGCAAACGGATAGAGATCGCGGCCGAGGCGGACGCGGGTCGTGTCGATTCGGTGGCGGATGCGACCGCCAGTATCGCGTCGGCCCTCCTCGACGGCGGCGTCTCCGTCGGCGTGACGACGCCGGAAGGCAGCGTCGCCCCGTCCGGTGTGCCGGAACAGCAGACGAAGATACTCACCCTGCTCGCCCACATGGAGAGCGGACGGGTTCACGAGCGCGAGCGAGCGCGAGCGGACGTCCTCGTCCGGGGACCGACGGAGCGGAAAAGCGCGGAAATCAAGTGGGGCAACGACAGGATGTCGTTCGACCGGTTCGTCTCGGGCGGCAGGGGGACGACCGCACCGAAAACACCTCGTGCGGGCGAAGTTGCCCGCTCGGACGGAGGTGAGAACCGGTGAGTACGGCAGAGGGATTCGAATTCGGCGGCGTCACGGTTCCGTATCAGGGACTCGCGATGGTTTCGACCGCCGTCCTCGTCGGGTCGTATCTGACCATCCTCTACGACATCGCGAACATCGCGGGCGACAGAGGGGACCTGCTCCTGTTGACCGCCGGTGCGTTCGTCGGCGCGACCCTACTGGCGCGCAAACTGCCGGTGTGGGTCGCGTTCGCCGTCGGAACGGTACTGTTCGTCGGTGGGATGTTCACCTACTACGCGACGATACCGGGCGGCGTCAACGTGGTCTCACAGTCCGGACAGATTATTGCAGACAACATCGCCCTGTTGACCGGGCTCTCGATTTTGGAGATGCGAAAGGTCGGCGCGTGGGCGTTGGGCGTCGCGCCCGCCACCGTCTTCGTCCCGTGGTATCTCGTCTGCCGCCGCCGATACGTACTCGCGGCGGCGACCGGTGGCGCGGCCCTCGGGTTTTTCGTCCTCACGGGCGACGCCGGGTCGTTGGTGACGCTCGCAGGGATGCTCGGTGCGCTCGGTATCGTCGCCTTCGGAACGATGGCGCGGTACGGCGGAACCGTCGGTCAGATAGACGTGTTGGTCGTCGCGTTGGTCGCGATGATACTCCTCTCGGCGACGATGAGCGTCGTCCCCGGCGGACGTGCGAGTCCGATACTGTCGAACACCGGCGGCGGGTCGGGCGGCGGCAGCGGTGGCCTCATCAGCAACAGCGCACGGCTCTCGGTTCAGGGGAGCATCGAACTGTCGCCGAAAGTGCAGTACACCGTTACCGCGAGCGACGCGGGATACTGGAAGGTCGCGTCCTACGACCGCTACACCGGAAACGGCTGGATACAAACGAGCGGCAGCAGCGCTTACGAACAGCAGTCGCCGCCACCGGGAAGCTCCTACGAGATTCGACAGACGTTCACCGTCAAAGCGACCCGAGCCGACGCGATGCCCGCCGCGTGGAAACCGATTCGGGTCCTCGGGAATCAGCGGGACAACACGCGAATCAGAAGCAGCGGGAGCCTCTCGCCGAAACGACCGCTGACGAAGAATCAGTCCTACAGCGTCGTCAGTCAGGTTCCGAACAAAATCCCGAGCGAGTTGCGGGACGCCGGAACCGACTACCCGAGCGACGTTCGACAACGGTACACTCACGTTCCCGGAAGCACGTCACAGCGGTTGAAACAGCGGACGGCCGAAATCACGGACGACGCGGAAAACCCCTACGACAAGGCCGTCGCCATCGAAGACTGGTTGGAGACCAACAAGGAGTACTCGCTCGACGTGAAGCGACCGAACGGAAACGTCGCCGACTCGTTCGTCTTCGACATGGACGAGGGATACTGTGTCTACTACGCGACGTCGATGGTCGTCATGCTCCGCACGCAGGGGGTTCCCGCGCGGTTCGTCACCGGCTACACCCCCGGCCAGCGGACGAGCGAGGACACGTGGGTGGTTCGCGGCCTCGACTCGCACGCGTGGGTCGAAGCGTACTTCCCCGACACGGGATGGGTTCGATTCGACCCGACGCCCACCGACGAACGCGTCGATGCCGAGCAGTCGCTAGTCGAAACCGCCCGCGAGAACGGAAAGCCCGGAATCGACACGGAGGGAAGCGAAAACGGAACGTGGACCACGACGCCCACGACTACGACATCCACGACCACCACCACGACGAGTACCACGTCCGAGGAGACGAACGATACCTCGAACGGGTCGGCGAACGGGTCGTTCCCCGAACGCCGCAGCGGGAACAATCCCGGTATCGGCACGAGCGGTCCGACGAGCACCACCACGACGACGAACGCGAGCGCCGGCGGTGGCGGGATTCACATCGAACTGCCATCGAAATCGCAACTCCTCTACGGAGTCCTACTGCTCCTCGGACTGTTGCTCACCGGGAGACGGACGGGGCTGGTCGACCGCGCGTATCGAAGCATGTGGGTGCGCTGGCAACCCCGGGGCGAACCGGACGCGGACGTCGAGCGCGCGTTCGACAGGTTGGAATACTACCTGTCGCGCAAGCATCGAAAGCGCCGGCCCGGGGAGACGCCCCGCGAGTACATCGCCTCGCTCTCACACGTCGGCGTGGACGGGCGAGCGGAACGTGTCGGTTCGTTGTACGAAAAGACGCGCTACGCGGGAGAAGTGACGCGCGACAACGCGGACGAGGCCGTGTCGCTCGTAAACGACATCGTCCGCGGGACGGGTGGGGGAGAAACGAACGGCTGACCGCCGTTCGATATGGCAACACACCCGACAATGTTTAATAGGTTGGTTTCGTAGCCCCATGCGTAATGTCGGAAGTCTGCTCGACGTGCGGGCTGCCTCAGGAGCTTTGCGTCTGCGAAGACGTCGCAAAAGAATCCCAGCAGATCACCATCCGCATCGACGAGCGCCGTTATGGAAAAGAGGTAACGATAATCGAAGGATTTGACCCGAAAGACGTGGACGTCGATAGTCTCTCTTCGGACCTGAAATCGAAGTTTGCCTGCGGTGGCACGGTCGAACAGGGTCAGATAGAACTTCAAGGAAACCATACCGGACGCGTCGAGGATTTCCTCCGCGACCGCGGGTTTAACGTCGCCTGACGAAGTGCCTGTCGGTCGAATATAACTACACGTTCATTCTTCAACGGTCTTCGAAACGTCGAGAGGTGTCACTCTCGCACGCGAGGACAAAACCGGACCTCAGAACGGCGCGTCGTGTTCGGCGTCGGCCGTCGATTCGAGTTCGTACTTCCAGTCGCTCAGACCGCCGGCCATGCTCTCGACGGACGTATCAGTCGGAACGCCCTCGTACGAGCCGATGAGTCGGGCGGCCTGTACGCTCGATTTGCCCAAAGGACAGACGGTGACGACGTGGTCGGCACCGTCCAACTCGGAAATCCGGTCGGGGAGCGTGTGGAACGGGATGTTCTCGCTTCCGGGTATGTGCCCGCTCTCGAACTGTGGTTCCGGTCGGATATCGACGATTCGAACGTCCTCGTCGGATTCGACCAGTTCGTGCACGTCGTCCGTGGAAATTTCCGCATCCATCGGCCGAGGCTATGGGTGCCGAGGGAATAAGCCACCCGGTTAGGAACCCTACAGCAACCCTTCCTCGCGTGCGAGAAGAAGCGGTGGGAGTCCCCATCCACACGTCGGCCCGGCGCGAACTTCGTCGATGGCGTCCGAGACGGGGACCGTTCGTACCTCGATGAACTCGTCCGATTCGAGGTGCTGGTCGCCCGGAGAGAGGCCCGACGCGAAGACGACTGCCCGCTGCTTTCGCATGCCCGCCGACGGATAGTACGTTTCGAGGAGTTCGACGTGCTGCGCCCGATAGCCGGTTTCTTCGTACAGTTCGCGTTTCGCGGCGCTCTCGTAGGATTCGCCGGGGTCCATTCGGCCCGCGGGACAGGAGAGCACTCGCTCGCCGAGTCGCGGGCGGTACTCCTCGATGAGGACGAGTTCGTCGCCAGTTCGGGCCACGATGGCGACGGCGTCCGGCGGGTCGAACCAACTCCGTCGAATCCGCTTCCCGTCCGGGCGTTCGAGGGTGTCGTAGCCCACCGCGTGCCCGAGGAGCGACAGTCCGCGTCGCGCGCGGAGTTTCCAGTTCATGGGACGAGCAGGTTCTCCGCCTCCGCGAGGAGGAGCGCCTCTATCGTCGCATCGTTGGCCGGGTCTTCACGGGCGGCGGCGAGGGCGTCCTCGACCGGAATCGTCCGCACCGAGAGGAACTCGTTGTCGTCCAACTCCCGTTCGGCCGGGGTGAGACCCTCCGCGAAGACGATGCCGCGCTCGTGCCGAAGGACGCCCGTCGCGACCCAGAACGTTTCGAGCAGCGAGAGGCCGTCCGCCTCGAACCCGGTTTCCTCGCGGAGTTCGCGGGCGGCGGCGGCCGTGTAGGATTCGCCGTCCTCGACGATTCCGGCGGGACACTCCAAGCAGGCCTTCCGAATCGCGGGGCGGTACTGCTCGACGAAGACGACCCGTCCGTCCTCGACGGCGAGGATGACGACGGCGGGCGGGAGGTCCGCCCAGTAATATTTCTTCGTCGTCCCGTCGGGTTGTTCCACGAGGTCGTAGCCGCCGGTGTACCAGCCGGTTTCGTACTCGGCTTCGGATTCGAGCACCGGCCAGTCGTGGTCGCGCCAGTCGTCGGTCATCGTCGCAACCGAAGTGACGCGTGGTTAAAATCGAACTGGTGGGAGAAAGCGGAGTGGAAGGTGGAGAAAAGCGGGAAGACGAGGGGGAAACGGGAAGGGATGGAAGTCAGTCGTCGTGGTGGGCCGAGTTGTCCTGTGGGTCGTAACCCAACACTTCGCGCGCTCGTTCGATGGAGTAGTATTTACGGTCGTTGTCCGAGATGCCGTAGACGATTTCGTAGCCGTAGTCGGCCGTCAAACAGCAGTCGAACAGGTGGGAACAATCGCGGTAGGAGAGCCACATCGCCTGTCCGCGCTCGTAATCTATCGGCGGGTGGCCCTCGGTCAGGTTGCCGATTCGGACGCAGGCGACGCTGATGTCGAACTCGTCGTGGTAGTATCGGCCGAGCGTTTCGCCCGCCGCCTTGCTGACGCCGTACAGGTTGCTCGGGCGGGGGAGTTCGGTGCCGTCCAGTTGGAACTCGCCGTGCGTCCGGTAGAGGTCCGGTTTCCGCTCGTCGGTTTCGTACGCGCCGACGGCGTGGTTCGACGAGGCGAAGACGAACTTCTCGACGCCCGCGTCGGCCGCCGCCTGCAAGATGGTGTGAGTACCGTCGATGTTGTTTCCGAGCACGCTGTTCCACGGCGCTTCCGGACGGGGGTCTCCGGCGAGATGGATAATCGCACCGGCACCGTCAACCGCCTCGTACACGGCATCGTAGTCGGTGATGTCCGCGACGAAGAATTCGTGAGGCGGTTCCGCCGCTGGTGGTTCTCGGTCGAGCAATCGCCACTCGTATTTCGATTCGAGGTCGCCGAGAATCGCCGACCCGACGCGGCCCTCGGAACCCGTGAGCAGAACGGGGTCGTCCATTCAATCGGCTAGAGGCACAACCCCGATAAGTACCATACGGTTTTCGGGCGGGACGCGGTACTTACGCCGTGACGCGGTGGAGAACCTTATCGCGAGCGAGCATGAGACCCGCGATGAGTGCGACCGTTCCCATCCAAACGAACCACAGTGCCATCATGTTATCACCGGAGAGAGCGTTCTGGATACCCTGATATTCCGTCAGTGCGCCGAGAATCGTCAGCAACCCCGACCCGGCGGCATACAACGCGAACACGCCGAGTTCGAGGAGCGATTCGTACATGCACGTTCATCGGAACGTGGCCCAAAAGAAGCTTTCGCTGGGAGTCCGCTCAGGCGAGACGGGAGAACGCGAGGTTGCCGCGGACGCTCTCGACGTAAATCTGAACTTCGTCCCCTTCCTGTGCACCGGGGACGAAAATCGTGTACTTGCCGCGTTCGGCGACGCCGTCGCCTTTGCGTCCGGTGCCGGTGATTTTGACCTCGTAGGTCCGACCCTCTTCGACGGCATCGCGCTGTTGCGTTCGGTTCGTCGTGCTTCGCTTCGTGACCGGGCGGAACGCACCACAGGCGTCACAGCGGAGCATGAGGTTGCGGTTCTCGCGCACGAGTCGCGTGTCCGGCAGGCCACACTCCGAACAGATGACGAACTCCTCCACGTACTCGTCCAGCGCGGTGTTGAAGTCGGATTCCGTGAACGACCCGCTGTATCGCGCTTGGCCGTCCTCGTACTTCCCGCTGGTACCGAGTTCGCGCTGGAGCGCGCTGTGAACGTGCTCGCCGTCTCGTGAAAGGGCGTCGGCGATGTCGTCCAAGTTGGTCAGTCGTGTGAACGACCCGTCCTTCTGTACGGCCGGGTCGGGATAGCTGAACCGCTCGTCGCTCGTTTCGAGCTCCGGAACGGCGTCCATGCCTCTGTCGAGGGCTGAATTGTAATCCATACCGTTCGTTGAGAGGTGAAGACGTAAAGGTTCTCCGTGTTCCATGTCATCACGAACTTTAACCCCCCGAGACCTCGTTTCGACCATGGAACCGACGACGCGAGACGCCGCCTGTTTCGAAGCCGGAATCAAGTTCGGCGCGCTGTATCACCAGTTCGCGGGCACGCCCGTCAGCCCCGAGAGCGCAGACAGCCTCGAACGTGCAATCGAGGAGAGCATCGAAAACCAACCGTTTTGCGAGTCGGTCGAAGTGGACATCCTGACCGAGAAGTTGGCTAAGGAGATGGAGCACGAATATACGGAACTCACGGGCAAGTACATGGAAGTCGAAATCGTCGTCAACCACGAGGGAACCGAAGTCGTCACGCGGATGGAGATGGAGGACGGCTACCCGTTGATGAAAATCGACTCGGTTCGGGAGGAGTGAGGTGAGCACCGAGTTCAGCTAGCGAACGGACGTGAGCGATAGGCAATCCGTCTTTCCGTCCGGAACTAGCAACCCTGCCGCGAGCGAAGCGAGCGGGCCGACGACCGAGCGGAACGCAGTGGAGCGAGGGAGGAGTGCTTTTGGTCCAGCTTTTACAGGGAGACGGCCAGCGACCGGGTAGCTTCACCCGTCGCTGGCGTTCGACCGTCGTAAAAGGTGGTTTCACTTCCGGTTTCGGGTTATCTTTTAAATGCAATCCCGTCCAATCAAACGACATGAGTCAATCTTCCTTCGAGGACGAACTGTTCGGCGAAGCGGCGAACGAAATGCGCGAGGACGTGGAGGAGAACCTCGCCGCGGCACGCGAGGAATTGCCGCCCGTCGATGCCGTCTGGGAGACGGACGCCGAGAACACGCTCGGGGCGCTCAACGCGCTCCGGTCGGCGCTCGACGTCGGCGACGCGGAAGAACACCTCCACGACGCGAAGAAGTGGTACGCGATGGGCCAACGGGCGGACGCGTTCGAGGACGCCGACGACCTGAAAGAGGAGATAGAGACCATCGACGCCGCCATCTCGGACATCGAGGACGCCCGCGAGCAGGTCGGCGAACTTGCGAGCACGATTCCGAGCCTGAAGGGGTCGTTGGAGGAGTTGGAAGCCGAGAACGAGGAGGATTCGGACGAAGACGAAGCGGCAGATGAGGAAGAAGAGGAAGAGGAAGACGAAGAGTAAGCGTCTACTCGTGGTTGGGACGGTCGACGTCCCGTGATTCGACCGCCGTGAGCAGTTTCACCAGCGATTGCGTCGCCAGTTCGAGCAGTTCCTCCCCGCGCTCTTCATCTCCCTCCGTCGGGTCGCCGACGACGCCGTTTTCCGTGAACTCCGCGCTGTCGTAGGCGAGGTTAGTGTAGGATACCCACTCGCCCCAGCCGTCGCTCGCGCCCTCGCTGGCCGCCTCGATTCTGTCCTCGTGGACGAGTTCGGGGTTGGTGTGGCGGAGGAACGCGGTTTCGAGCGGTCCGGCGTGGCCCATGTCGCTCCCGTGGTCGCCGACCGCTTCGAACCACGTGAACGGGACGGCGTAGGCCTCGTCGTGGCGAGTGATGGTCCCCGCGACTTCCCGAAGCGCGGCCACGTTGCCGCCGTGGCCGTTGACGATGACGACTCGGTCCCATCCGTGATGGGCGAGGCTGGCAACCGTCTCGCGGACGTACCGGCGAAAAGTGTCCTCCGACACCCACAGCGTGCCCGTGAACTGGCGGTGTTCCTCGCTCACGCCGACGGGAATCGGCGGGGCGACCACTACGTCGCCGTCGTATGCCGTCGCGCCCGCGTCCGCGACCGCTTCGGCGTTCAGCCAGTCGGTTCCGAGCGGTGCGTGCGGGCCGTGTTGTTCGGTGCTTCCGACGGGAAGGAGCGCGAGGTCCGTCTCCACGCCGTCGGCGTCGGTCCACGTCGCATCGGAGAGGTGCATATCGATTTCGTGAACGGGAACTCCCTTGTAATCGCCGGGTCGGCCGGAAGGACTTACTGACTCACCGCTGTCGTCGTTCCCATGTCCGACCGTGAACGAGAAATGGGCGTGGAACTCGGTGAACTGAGCGAGAAACTGGACGAACACGACTATCCCGCGGACGTGGACGAACTCATCTCGGAGTACGGCGAGTACGAAATCGGTTATCCGAACGGCTCCGAAACCTTCGAGGAGGTCATCGGACCGCTCAACGAGACGTACGAGTCCCCGGACGACGTGCGACAGTCGATACTCAACATGGCCGACAGCGAGGCAGTCGGTCGGCAACGGTACACGGACCGTGGGGCGGGAGGCGCGGAAACCACCGAGGAAGACCCGGACCAGGAGTCGTTCTGAATCGGGCGTAAGGAGACCTTTCTTCCGACTAGGTTTCGGCTACGCGCATCGTAGGCGCTCGTTACCATCGTTTTTCATGGCGAAACCAGTTGAACGGACGACTGCCTTATTCGTCGGAGTCACGACCCACAGACAACTAATGAACAGCGAATACAGACGTGCATGTCTCGACCGGGGGTCACAAGCGAAATCATGACAGGGGACCAAGTGACGGCGGAAACGGTCTCCTCGCTCCTCGGGGACCGAGAACTGATAGTCGCATCGAATCGGCAACCGTACAGTCACGTACGCGAGGACGGAGACATCACCGTCAGCCGTCCCGCAGGGGGGCTCACCTCGGCACTCGACCCCGTAATGCAGTCCGCCGGTGGCACGTGGGTCGCGTGGGGAAGCGGGGACGCGGACTTCGACGTAACCGATAACGACGGGCGCGTTCGGGTTCCACCGGAGTCGCCATCCTACGACCTCCGACGCGTCGAACTCGACGAGGAACGAATCGAGGGCTACTACTACGGCTACAGCAATCAGGTTCTCTGGCCAATTTGCCACATCGACCCGGCGAAGATGAACGCCGACGCGGGGTTTTGGAACCACTATCGGCAGGCGAACCGCGCCTTCGCGGACGCCATCGCCGACGAAGCGACCGAGGAGTCGTTAGTCTGGTTCCAAGACTACCATCTCGGGGTGGCACCGCGGATGGTTCGGGAGCGCTGTCCGGACGCGTTCTGCATGCAGTTCTGGCACATTCCGTGGCCCTCGTGGGACGCGTTTCAGGCGTGTCCGCACTACGAACAACTCCTCGACGGGTTATTGGCGAACGACCTCCTCGGCTTCCACACGGAACGCTACTGCCAGAACTTCCTCGACTGCGCCGCGATGCTGCCGGGAACGCGAGTGGACAGAGCGACTCGAAGCGTCGTCTACGAAGGGAGACGAACGTTCGTCCGCCCCTTCCCGCTCGGTATCGATGCGGACGGACGACGAGAGCTCGCAACGTCGGGGAAGGCGACCGCGTTCTGGCGGGAGTTCCGCCGGGAGTACGAACTCGGCGAAGCGGTCGCGGTCGGCGTCGAACGGCTCGATTACACGAAGGGGATTCCCGAGCGATTAGCCGCATTGGAGCGGTTTTGGGACCAACACCCCGAGTGGCGTGGCGAGTTCACGTACGTCCAGAAGGCGAGCGAGAGCAGGACCCAAATCGACGCGTACCGAGAGTTGCAAGCGGAGGTCGAAAGCGAAGTCGACCGCATCAACGACCGCTTCGCAACCGACGAGTGGACGCCCATCGTCTACCTGAACGAACACCTGCCGAAGGAGGGATTGGCGGCGCTGTACCGCGAGGCTGACCTCGGCATCGTCAGCGCTCGGCGGGACGGGATGAATCTCGTGGCGAAGGAGTTCGTCGCCTCCCAAGTCGAGGACCCGGGGGTACTTCTCCTGAGCGAGTTGGCGGGTGCAGACGAGGAACTCGGTGACGAGGCGGTATCCGTTCATCCACACGACACGAAAGGGTTCGTGGATGCGATCGAACGTGCGCTTTCGCTTCCCGAATCGGAGCGGGAACGACGGATGCACGGCCTCAGGAAACAAGTGCATTCGAATGATGTGTACGCGTGGATGAACGCTCAGTTCCGGACCATTGAAGCGATTCAACGAGGTCGTGAAGTGGCGGCGAAATCACTACGGCAACAATGAGTAACGATGTACCCGACCCACTCCGTCATCACCTCTACGCATTGGTGACGCGGTTGCGGGACACGGACGGCATGTTGGCCATGTTCGATTTCGACGGGTCGCTCGCGCCGATAGAGGACCATCCCGACGACGTTCGACTCCCACCGGCGACCCGAGCCGTCATCGAAGCCCTTCGGGATTCGGAGGGCGTCGAAGTCGGCATCGTCAGCGGCCGCGGGTTGGACGACCTTCAGGAACGGGTCGATATCGACGGCATCTCCTACGCCGGGAATCACGGGTTGGAGATCAGCACCAACGGCGAACGGCACACGCACCCGGTTGCCGAGGACGCCGCGGACGACATCGCCCGTCTCACCTCGTCCCTCAACGAGAAACTCGCCGACGTGGAGGGAGCGTTCGTCGAGGACAAGGGTGTCACCGCGTCGATTCACTATCGACTCGTGAGCGAGGAGCGAGTTCCAGAGGTTCGTGAGGAGGTGCGCGATGCCGTCGAGGACGTCGCCGACATACACGTTACGACCGGAAAGCAGGTCATCGAACTGCGACCGGACGTGGAGTGGCACAAGGGCCGAGCGATTCGCTGGCTCTACGAACGGCGTGTGCCGGACGACGAAGAGTGGCTCCCGCTCTACATCGGCGACGACCGAACCGACGAGGACGCGTTCCACGTCCTTCCCGAGACGGGACTCGGGGTCAAAGTCGGACACGAACCACCGACGATGGCGAGTTATCGCGTCGCCGACCCCGCGGCGGTTCGAACGACGCTCGCGTGGTTGGCCGAGTACGGCGTCGAGTTCCTCCACTCCGAACCGACGATGAACACGGCATCGACGCGGTAGCGGGGAAACCCACCGTTACCCGTCTCGAAACTGACGACGGAGGTACCGAACCGTCTGAACGGTCACGCCGGTTTATTCGGTTTTTGCGAGTATCCCAGGGCAGAGAGCCAATGGTATCCGACGAGAACACCGGACGGGAAGCAGAAGAAGGACAAGCCACCGAGGGGGCGGTAGACGACCCATCGAAGCCGGACGAACGACGACACGAAGCGGGACCACACGAGGAGCGACCCCATCCGCCAGCAGGGTCGGGGCGATACGAGGGAAGGCGGCCGTCGGAAGGTGAGTTCGAACGGCCGGTGGGACCCTCCTCGTATCGTGGACGGTACGGAAGCAGGGTTCCCAAACACGAGAGAGAAGAGAACGACGAGGAGGGGCGCGAAATAGAGGTCCGGGAAGCCGGAGAAGAATCGAAGGACGAGGGGAAAGAGGAAGTAGAAGAGAGGAAAGAGGAGGTAGAAGGGGGGAAAGAGGAGACGGGTGAGATACCGAAGTACGGCGGTCCCCGTGACCCGGAGTGGGAACGACGACGACAGTTGGTCAGGGAGCAAACCGAACAGCGACAACGGCAACACGACGAGGAGATACGGCAGTACGAGTGGCGGACGAACGCCGCGCTCACCCGACAGGGGGATTTGCAGGTCGGAAAAGGCGGACGACGATATCACCGCGGACGACGATAATCACCGTGCCGGTTCGTCTTCGAACCGGCACGGTCAGTTGCTGGCGGACGATACCGAATCGTGGTCAGTCGTTAGCGTCCGTGCGTGCGGTTCTACGGGCGGCGCGCTCGATGAACTCCTGTGGCAGTTCGTCGATTTCTCCGGCTTGCACGCCCCAGAGATGGGCGTACAGGCCGTCTTTGGCGATGAGTTGGTCGTGTCGACCGCGTTCCACGATTTTGCCGCCTTCGAGAACGACGATTTTGTCCGCGTCCTTGATGGTCGAGAGACGGTGGGCGATCGCGAACGTCGTGCGGTCCTCGGTGAGTTTATCGAGACTGCGCTGGATGAGCATCTCCGTCTCGGTGTCCACGTCGCTGGTCGCCTCGTCCAGGATGAGGATTTCCGGGTCCTTCAGGATGGCGCGGGCGATGGAGATGCGCTGTCGTTGGCCGCCGGAAAGCTTCACGCCGCGTTCGCCGACTTTGGTGTCGTAGCCGTCGGGTAGGTTGCTGATGAAGTCGTGTGCCTCGGCGGCTTTCGCGGCGGCCTCGATTTCCTCGTCGCTCGCGTCGAAGGTCCCGTATTCGATGTTCTCCTTGACCGTCCCGTAGAACAGGAAAGTGTTCTGACTGACGTAGCCGATGTTCCGACGAATGCTTGGAAGGCTCACGTCGCGCAGGTCGGTACCGTCGATGCGAATCGCGCCCTCGTTCACGTCGTACATGCGGAGGAGGAGTTTCAGGACGGTGGATTTGCCCGCGCCGGTGGGACCGACGAGCGCGAGCGTATCGCCGCCCTTGACTTCGAAGGTGATGTCCTCCACGATGGTTTCGCTCTCGTCGTAGCCGAAGGTCACGTCGTCGTAGACGACTTCGCCCTCCGTGACGACGAGGTCCTCCGCGTTGGGGTCCTCCTGAATCCTGCTCGGTTCGTCCATCAGGCCGAAGATGCGGGCGCTGGAAGCGTACGCGCGCTGGTACATGTTGATGATGGACCCGAACTGCGCCATGGGCCAGATGAACCGCTGAGTGAGGAGCATGAACGTGACGAACTCACCGGCAGAAAGATCACCCGAGAAGAACCACGGTCCTTCGCCGTTGAACACCCACAAGCCGCCGACGACGAACGTCAGGGCGAATCCCAAGCCGGAGAGAATCTGGAGCGACGGGAAGAACTTGATACGCGTGATGATGGCATCCCAATTCGCGCCGAAGTAGTCGCCCGACACGTCCTCGACGCGGTCGGATTCGAACGACTCCGTGTTGCTCGTCTTGATGACCTGAATCCCGCCGAGGTTGTTTTCCAGTCGAGAGTTGACTTGTCCGACGGAGGAACGTACGTCGGCGTACTTCGGCTGGATGATTTGAACGAACTTGTAGGTGAAAATCGCGATGAGAGGCACAGGAACCATCGCGACGAGTGCGAGTTGCCAATTGGTTAGAAAGAGAAAGAGGGCGATGGCGACGACCATCACTCCAAGTCGGAACGCCGAGTTCATCCCGTCATTGAGGAACCGCTCCAAACGGTTCACGTCGTTCGAGAGGATGGACATCATTTCGCCAGTCTGCTTGTCCGAGAAGAACTCCATGTCGAGTCGCTGCATTTTGTCGTACGTGTCGGTCCGAACGGAGTGCTGGATGTTCTGGGCGAACGAGTTCCAGCCCCAGTTACGCCCCCAGTGGAACATCGCACCGACACCGAACGCAACCGCGATAATACCGACCGAAAACCAGAACTGACCGTTCGCAGTCGCAGGAACGGTTCTCGTTACTAGCGATAGCGGTATGTGAAACGCCTTGGAGAGGGCCTTCGGATACGGGATGGAAGAATCGGAGAAGAACGCGTCTATCGCTACTCCGAGAATTATCGGCGGTAAGAGGTTGAGAATCCGGGCAAAGAAGCTCGATAGGACCCCGACGACGAAGGCGAACCGATTTTCGCCCCCGTATTCGAAGAACAGACGCCGCATCGGATTGTCGGCGTTCTCCCGTTGTTCTTCGAACGGGTCGTCTTCGTCCGCGTGTACGCTCATTGTTCTCTCTCAAGGGACACTGGATTGATAAGAGTTTCCTACGAACCGAAACACAGGGTTCAGGACTCGAATTTTCACCGACACAGGGTGCGGCCGATTCGTCCATAAGCATTCGGGCAGATGTGAGTGAGGTGCGAGGAGAAGACAGTTCACTCGCTGCCGACACGAGTACAATCGGACGGCGTTACAACTTGCGGCCTTCGACGTCGGGGTCGATGCCCGCTTCGGTCAAATCCATGCGCACGCGGTCACGAAGCGGACCGGGCACCGTCCCGCGGCCGACCGGAACCGCCACGTCGCCGTCCCCCTTCACCTTCCAGTAGATGATGCATTCGCTGGGTTGGTAGTACTCGATGCTGTAGAAGTCGTCAGCGCCGCGATAGTGTACGCGGGCGGCGAATCCGTCCACCTTCCAACCGTCCTGCTCGCCGAGTGCGGAGAGCGTGTCGTCCATACCTGTGGGTTGCTAGCGAGCGTGGTAGTCGTTACGAAACGGAGAAAGTAACAGTTATTCCCCCGGAGCCATTTTTCCCGGGTACGGGTTCGTGGTCTAGTTGGTTATGACGCGGCCCTTACAAGGCCGAGGTCGGTGGTTCGAATCCGCCCGAACCCATCGAATTTTGCGAGGAACGAACGTGACGAGTAAATTCGTCCGTGAGGGCGATTCGAACGATGCAAGTCACAGCCCGCGGAGCGAAAACGAGACGCTTCGCGCCTCGATGCGAACGGCAACGCCGTGAGCGAGCGAGCAGGAATGTCTTGCGCGTGGTTCGAATCCGCCCGAATCCATCCACATTCTACGCAATACGATACACCAAAGAGGAGTGCAACCACCGTCGACGGCAAGCGGCACTTATCGCAGGAAATCGTCGCGCTGACTACGGGTAGGAGGTCGGTCGTGGTCGGCGTGACGCCGACTTTCTTCGGGTGTCGAGAACTCCATCCGTCCGAGCGTGAATAACTGCTGGTAGCCGATACTAGCGAGGAGGGCGAGGAAGGGAAGCGGATACAACCAGTAAGCGCGGTAGGCGCGGACGAAGAGGGGAATCGTCATCGAGACCGCGAGGAGGGACGCGGTCACGACGGGAGCGTTCGTCGAGCGGAGGATGCGTTTCGACCCACGGTCAGTGATGAGTTGGTAGACGACGGCCGCGGCGGGGACGAGGAGGAAGAGGTGTTTGATGGTCGAGCGGTAGAGAGCGGCGAGCCAATGACTCGTGTCGCCGATGAGGGACGGGACGACCGGGTTGGTCGTATACTTCTTCGCGGCACCGAACGACCAGTAAAGTGCGCCTTGGAAGGACGTCGGCCCCCACACGAGATACACGACTCCAAAGGAGACGGCGACGACGCCGAGTCCACCGACGGCGAACTTCGCGAGCCATTCCATCCAGTCGTCGCGTTCGAGGTAGCGAAGACCGTCGTAGGCGAGAACGGGGATGGCGAACACCGCGTGTTGGGAGAACATGCCCGCTGCGGCGATAGTCATCCCACGTGCGAGGGGATGGTCGAGCCACAGCGCGAGGAGGACGCCCGCGATGGCAAACGAACGGACGTTGATGACGGTACCGCCGGTTGCGGGGACGCTCGTCAGGAACAGCAGTCCGGCCATCAACCCGACGCGGGAGGCGTTCCGTTCGGCACAGATTCGCCAGAGGAGGATGGCGGAAAGCGCGTTGACGATGCCGATGAGTACGAAGAAGACGAGCAGATATCGTCCGGTCGCGGCGACGGCGACGTTGAGGAGTTCGAACAGCGGCGGTTTGTTGTCCACCGCCGGGCGGACGTATATCGGCTTTCCGGCGAGGACGGCTTCGGCAAGGGGTCGCCAGCAGCACCGCACGTCGACGTGTGGCTGTTGCCAACCGGACAGGATTCGAACGTACCGGTTCAGCGTTTCGAGGATACCCAAGAGCAGGAACCCGGGGGCGATGAAGGTCGAAGTGTCGAACGTTTCGCGTTCGAAGAATGATACGTGCATTGTAATTGCGGGGATGGTCCGAACGGAGTGTTATGGAGGGCGAAAGCCCGTTCGCACCTGTTTGCATGTTCACAGCGATTGATAGGATAAATACTTTCTCTTGTCGTTTGACTTGATATCCAGAGAAACAGGATAGAAGAAAGTCGGCTGAACGATATGAGAGGAATCTTACGGAGGCGGAGCAGTAGCGGTGACGGAGCGGCGGACGGGAATTTCACGCACTCGCTCGCATTGACGCGTCAGTATTCGCTTGTTGCTCGGGGACGCCGCGAGACAATCCCGAATTTACGCTTCCCACGAGAGTTCGACGCCGAGGTCGGACCAGATCCACGCGTCGTTGTTTTCGGGGTCATACAGTTCGACCCCGCCGTCGATTTCGCGTTCAAGGCAGTCGTCCCATCTATCGGTGTTCTCTTGCACCATTGGGGTATCTCGAAGTGCGGTACCGTGTAGCAATAAGCTTTCTCCCGCCTGCGGAATTCACCGCTTACTCGTTTCCAGAGAGAGCGGGCTGAGAAATAAGATGGCGTTACTCCGCCGACGTTTCACGGGCAGGTGCAGGTGGTTGGAGTTCGATTCCCACGTCGTCGGGTTTCAGAACGTCCGGGAGCGTACCGTCCCCGTCCCCGGTAATGTCGCCGAGAATCTCCTGCAGATACGCGTTGAACAGCTCCGGGTGTTCGCTCATTGGGAAGTGCCCGATTTGGGCCATCTCGATTGCGGTAGCCCCGTCGCCGACGCCTGCTGCCGTCTCCTTTCCGTCCTCCGGCGTGGTGAGGTAGTCGTATTCGCCGTTGACGATGTACAACGGACATTCGTCGGCGTCCACTTGGTCGAGTTTGTCCCGGTAGTCGTGGTCCATCGAGTAGTAGTACAGGTCGCCTTTGAACACGCCGTTTGCCCCCTGTTCGTACAGATACATCGTCTCTCGACGAGTCTGCTCCGGGCTCTGTGGGGCCATCAGTCCCCAGCAGGAGTAGGCGTTCACCTCGGTGGTGTTGACCTGTGGATGGTCGAGCCAATCGATGTAGAACCCCGGACTGTGTGCGCCGCACTCCAATCCGATGAGCGCACGGAACCGGTCGGGGTACCAATCGGCCAGTTCGAGGGCGATGTTGCCGCCCATCGACGACCCCATGTAAATCGGGTCGTCGAGGTCGAGTGCGTCCGCGAGCGCGACTAACGTCTCCGTGAACTTCTTCGCCGTCATGGTATAGTCTTCTTCCCACCACGATTGGCTTGTCGGCGGTACCGACTTCCCGTGATACGGCAGGTCGTGGGCGATGACGCGGAAGTCCTCGGTGATCTCCTCGTCCGTGAGGAGATGCCGCCACTGCTGACAGTTGTTGCCCGCGGTGTGCTGACAGAGGAGCGGGATGCCGTCCTCGGGACCGTTCTCCTCGAAGTAAATCCGGTGGTCCACACCGCCGACGTCCGTGTGGACGTACTTGCCCGTAATCGGCTCTACCGTTCCGTGTTCCGCCATATTAGCTCCCCCCGTTGTGCGCGACGCGCATCAAATCCAACGTGCGCTGAAACGCCCGCAGGTTCTGGAATATCTTCTTGTTGTCCCCCCGCATCCGGAGATGGCCGTCCTCGTTCCTGACCGCGCTGCGATAGTGCGACGCGACGATTTCGTGATTGAACGCGGGCGGGTTCTCCTGGACGAACTCCTCCCACGCCTCGCGCGAACCCTCGACGCCGAACGACCAGCGGTCGTTCAACGTCGGGTTTGGTCGAATCTCGCGAATCGCTCCGTCCCGCATCTCGATGAGGAATCGCTCGTCGCCGATTTCGACGTAGAAGTTGTCGTTGAACTTGTCGTGGCCCCGAACCTCCATCTCGGGGTCGCTGTTCACCGTTTCCTTGTACCGTTCCCACCACTCGTGACTGGCGAGGTCTGTATCGTTCATGCTGTCCCCCGGAAGCGGGACGGGGGGAGTCCTGATAAAAAATTGTATAATCAATCCGGTGTGTGTGAAGCGGAATCTGTCAACGGCTCCCCGCAGTCGGGACACCGCTCGTCCGCCATCGTCACCGGCGCGTCACAGGCGGGACAAAACTCCAAATAGCAGGCACGTTCTCCCATGCGAGACCGTACCACGAAGAGAGTTAAATGGCTTGTGTTACCCGTGCATGGGTGCGTCAGCAGTTTTCGCCGCATCCGGCTCTCCTCGGGTGGATTTCGAAATCCTTTTTTGTACCATCCGCCTTTTCCAGAATGAGCCGCCTTAGCTCAGACTGGGAGAGCACTCGACTGAAGATCGAGCTGTCCCCGGTTCAAATCCGGGAGGCGGCATCCCGATTTTACTCGGACTCCATTCGATAGACGACTCCATCGTATGGCGATTTTGCCGCCAATTTCACGATTAGATTTCACCATGATTCTACTCGCGCCCCGACGCCTTCGGGCACTTCGCCCTACATTTGAATCCGGATGCGCTTATACCGCTGCGTACGATGTGAGTCGTGTAGGGAGTTGCTCATCGAGAAGAGCTATCTCCATTCATCTCCACAACACAGACTTCGCCATCTCGCTACTCTCCGCTCCTATCAGGCGATTCGGAATTAATCGAACGGAATAGCATTCCTTCCCCCAGCAATCAGCTCCTCGCCGCGCTCAGTGGATTTCAGGGACTCCCTCCATCGATGAATCCCTGCCACTGTTCGAGCGCATCTGCCTTCTGGCTCTCCGGGTCGTCCAATACGCCGATATCCTTGAGCATCTTGAAAATCGCATTATCGCGCTTACGAATCTCCCCGAGCAAAGCAGCCGTCTTCTCATGGCTACCATGCTTGGTCGTGATGGTCTGGGTTAGCCCGGATTCATTCTCTACGTAATCCGAGGCCTTCGAGACGATATGAAGCTCTATCGCAATCCGGCGCGCGAGAGTTCTATCCAGATAATCGACGGTGCCCGTTCTGGTTCGAATCCGGTCTTCGATACTCGCGGCAACATCGTGGATATACTCCTTCTGCTCATGGGAGAGTGATTGGTAGTAGTTGTGCGGGTCAGCGTTGAGGCCATGAGTCGTTCGATTCTGGTTCCCCTTCGGTGCACCAGTCGAGCATCCTCCGTGGTACTTGCATCGCCCCTCACCGAGATGGTCCGTCCCCTGTCCAGCTCGTAGGTCGCAGTAACCCGTGAACAGATTTATTCCATCATCGTCCTTCTCACTGGTCTTCCCGTTGCAGTACTCATCCGGGTCGATACGAGGCACCTCACTGGACTCCCGACCGATGAGTTCTGCTTCATCATCGCGGGTCATAGTTCTCTATGAGGTTGATGTGTGTATCGAGCGGTGTAGGAGGGAGTGAGAGGCAGAGGCCTACCATAGGACCCATCAATGATACCCTTCGACTCATCTCCGATACTATGCGGACTCTCTCTATTCATCATGGCACCCCTCTCGTTTCCACTGGAGAGCGACTGCTTCGAGACTACCCATTGCACTACTCCCGATTACTTCGACCAGCGACAGGGATATCGGACTCATCGGAGTCGATATCATCCATCGCTTCGAGATTCACGTAGCCGACTGGGATAGTTCCATTCACTCGTTCCTCACGGCGACGGTTCGCGCGTTCCTGCTGACGATGATTCTCCTCGGCCCGCATCCGGTACATCTCTTGATTGAATCTCTCGACATCCTCCATCGATGGGCTGGTATCCGTGTACTCCACGGTCATCGTATCAGGGTTCTCGATATCACCGCCCTGAAGTGGAACCTCTTCGGTATACGTTCGTGATGACCGGTCTACGGCTATCTCGACGGTATCGCCTTCCTCATGCTTCTCCCAGTTAGTTCGTCCGGCGGCGGGTATCTCGATATTCGTCGTCTCTCTCCGTCGTCTCTTGAACTCCTGCACTACCTCTTCCCTCGTATCGATGGAAAGCGAGTCGATGGCGGCGGTATCCATGTCGGTGTTCTCTTTCAGCCACTGGCCGTGGCCTGTTCTCCCGTCATCTCCTTCTTCTTCGGCTGTGACCGAGGCTTCGAGTTCATCGACTAAGGCATATAGCCGTTCGATTTCCCCGGCGAATTCTTTCTCATTATCCGTCCTATCGCGTTCGGCTGGCAAATCCATACTATTACCAACGAAAATATCCATCAACAAGCTTTCGCGAATATTCCTCGAAATCACCCGGAACAGGACCTCTTGGGAGTACTTTCACACCAGCGATTCCAATATCCGATAAACTTCTCCATCGGACTCGGCGATTTCAACGATGGTTTCTGCCTCTTCGAGTTTCTGTCCATAGCCCTGCGTCGAATCTCGGAGCTGGATGAGGCGATTCCGTATCTCCTTTCGGCGCTTCGCATCATCCAGTCGCCGTTGAGCCCTCTCATACTTCATCTCGAACCTCCCGACCGCCTGCCCCAACTCGGCAATCTCATGGGGATTTTCGATTGCTGATTTCCTCTGCCCGACAAACTCATAGAATTGATTCTTTACCTGTTCGAGTTCGCGCTCTAATTCAGCGAGGTCATCGATTTCCATACCTCGGGATAGCGGATTTCACAGAGAACTCTTTTCCGCCAAATCCCGCGAATACACTATCGAGAGGCACTCTCGCCACTACGGGATATCATTCCGAGAGGCGTGATTCCGGTCATGATGGCGATGCATCTCTCCGACGCTCGGGAACGACCGCCGACACTCGAAACAGATAGCCATCGTATGAGCCATGGTCGATTCTACTACTACAGCGATGATAACACGTCCAGTCTCGAAAATTCACTTCGCTCCGAGAACGAACTGAGCGCCACCTCAAGCAATTTCATGAGGATTCGGTCTTATTGTGTTGCTTATCGCCTTCGATTCACTCTCTGCTCGCTCTCGCGGCGAGAACTGGCGCTCGATGGATTCGAGCCACAGTGGACGGGAGAACGGGATTAACCGAACCCCCGATGAGCGATACACCCAAGAAGCTCCTTGAGGAGCAGTGGTCGAAGGGGATTACCCTCCGACACATATATCTTTGAGATATTGGGTCAATAAAATTCCGGGAATACAGGCTCGATATAGCGTCTATTTCGTAATATGAATCCCTCTATCAGATGATATTCCACATTTTCCACCCTGGAAAGAGATACATATTACAGAGCCGAATGGGAAGATATGGGGCGAGAACTCCCGAACTACACGACAATCAACGTATATCCCGAAGACCGTGACCGAGCAAAGACGGTAAAGCGAGATGATGAAACCTGGTCGGATTTCCTCCGACGAGCCGGCGAGGAGCTTGACAGGTAGGTAGGGACAATGCAGCGATGGAAATCCGGGGAGGATGAATCCCCGAACGAATCAATGGATAGGATGTCCAAGGAGGTGGCCTTGATGGAGAATTCCTCAGACAATGAGTCAATTAGAGAATCAGCAAGATAATCGTTCTGCCGAGTCGAGAAGCGCCGAGAGCGTCCCAGAGGCGCTTGTAGGACGAGAAAGATGGCTCTGCTGGCAGTACGAGCAGGTCGGAGATAGCGAGAAGAAGCCGCCATATGACCCCAAGACTGGCAAGAAAGCATCTATTCACGACACCGAGGCATGGACTGACTTCGAGACTGCTCTCGAACGTTACCACGAAGGGGACTACGATGGTATCGGATTCGTAATTACTACTGACGACCCATTCACCGGATTCGACTTCGATAAGTGTAGAGACCCCAAGACAGGTGAAATCGATTCAGAAATCGAGCATATCATCGAACGATTGAATTCCTACACCGAGATATCGCCATCTGGAGAAGGACTGCACACTTTCGTAATCGGGGAGAAACCGGACAGTCTCGGTAGCGAGAGCGGCAACGGCATTGAGATATACGACTCTGCTCGATACTTCACCGTTACTGGGAATCACCTCGATTCAACCCCGAAAACAATCGAAGAGCGGAGTGACGAACTCCGGAGAGTCTGTGAGACGTACCTGACCAGGCGAGTTCAGAACGAAACCGAGAATGAAATCGATATCGAAGATATCGGAAAAGTCGATAGCGAACATCTCGAAATCGGAGAAAAAGCTCTCAAAGATTTACGAGATGAATCCATACCAACTTTCGAAGCGGTGATGAGCTTCTTGCAGGGAGGTATCGCTGATTTCAACACCCGGAGACTCATCAAAGACGATGGGAGAATCAATCGAAGTGGTCAGGATTACACCGGAATTTCACTCGTCTATCGTACTCTGAAGCGGTATCTGGATGACTCCGAATACCCTATTAAGGAGATTACCTGGTCAGTTTGGTCTCAATACTGTCAGAATCATCCTTCGACCGATGATGGGCAAATACGTCGATGGTTTGTGGAGAGCCAGTCTTGGCGGAAGGAGATATTCAATAACGCCATCTCGGGGTCAGCTAAGGAACAGTTCCAGATGATGGTCGAGTACAAAAGCACTGGCATGCGCCGGGAAAACAACGAGTACTCTAAGATGACCTATGAGGCTATCTGGACTGCGCTCGATGAGCTACTACCCAGTCGATACGAGGTCGATACGGTGCTCCCTTCTCCCCCCCACCTGTATAATGATATGGACCCAGCGAACCCGGCGACGGAGCCGGGGGAGCCTGACGGAGGTCTCATGGCCGAGAAGCCCCATGTCCACGAACTGTACCCGGGCAAGTCCGAAGTCATCGACCGGGCGTATGAAAACGACGATGGATACAACTCGTGGAAGTCGTATGAGGAAGCGTTCCGACGGCTCCAGTCGGTCTATGGTGAGGTGAAGGCCGCGAGAATTGGTTCCTCGATGTGGGTGTACTATTCCGCTGACTATCCTGACCCGCCGGAGGCGTGTTCTGTCATGCAGTACGGAGAGACGTATGACCCCGACACCGCGGATGGGATTCATTCATGGACTGGGGAACCTGTGACAGGTGATTCGGAACCGAGCGAGGAGACCGAGCAGGAATTGATGACCGATGGCGGAACCGTACGCTCCGAAGCAACGCAGACCCTCGAACGAATCCGCCGGGCACGAGATGGTGAAGACGATTCGACCAATGAACTCGAAATATTCGTTTGTCCCGTCGAAGGCTGTTCTCGAACGGTCATCGATGACCCGAGTAATCTCCGAAGCCATGTGAGGCAAGCCGGGGATAAGGCTCATCGGTACAAGACACTGAATGAGGATTTAGAAATCGAACTCGATGAAGAAGCCTTGATTTCGGCGTGGGGGCCGGGAGTTCGGAAGGAAATTTCTGACGAGCAGGAATCAATGTATTCCGATTACACCGAGCTTTGGGGACCAGGCATGACGGAATGATTCATCAGATACATAGAATCGAGTAATTATCCAGATATCAATCGGTACAGCCTGTTTGGCGAAACCATATGAGGGTTCGCTTTCCGCTAAGGGCCGTTAGAGGAAACCATTCCCTCATACTGCTATACCACCTGCTTTGACCTGCATGGCAACATTATCGTGTAGCTGGTGTGGAGGACTTCGAGAATCAACCCGTGAATTCACCTGGATATCTCATGAATCCCGACCAGGCATCGAGTACAACCCAAACTCCGACATCACCTCATCAACGGTTTGTCCGACGTGTACCGAACGGTTAGCAGAGGAGATGAAAGAATTTCTGGCGCTCCTTGGCCCCGGTATGTCTGGCGCAGTAGAAGTTTTCGATGATGATGAATTAGCACGTCGAATGATATTGATGATTGACCTCATCAACTCGGAACCGCCTGAACGCGACTGGGAAGATACTCGCCCATAGGAGCTACTCAGCGCGACGATAAGCACAGACAATCATCGACCGATGAATTTCGTTGCCGGTGAGGGAGAAATCCCTCTCAGTGGCGAAGAGAAGCAAGAGAACGACTAGTGGAACAAAGAATCATAGCCACATTCCAATGAGAATCAGTAACTAGAACATATTAATCCAATGAATAAAGACAACACCTTACTTAGAATCATATATGAGTGAACATCCGGCAGCAGCATATTGGGAGTCCCTTGATATCCCACACGATTCTACCGAAATATGGCGATATCGAAGTTTTCCCCAACTGCTATCGATTTTTGAGTATGAGTCGATGTGGTTCAGTAGATTAGACCAATTCAAGGACCCGTACGAAGGAACAGTTACAGAGTTGGACGCCGAGACGATAATCCATACACATGAATCTCTGTTAGATTCAAGTCTCGATGAGGAGCGGTTGGAAGAAGCAGGGAAGAATTGGCGAAAGTTGACGTTCGCAAATTGTTGGCACGAGCGAGAACTAGAATCAGCTTCGATGTGGAATATCTATTCTCGAAAAGGGCAGGCAGTGGCAATAAAATCAACCGTTGGAAGTGTATTAGATTCGATTGTTATAGGAGATGGACCCGTTAGCGACGGGCATATAGCTGGAATCGATTGGGGTCGAGTAGAATATATCGATTATGATTCTGAACGAACAGGACATAATAGTTTATTGCGCCCATTCCATAAGAGAGAAAGTTTTGAGCATGAAGAGGAGGTACGATTCGTAGTTAACTACACCCATGTCGATGAAGCTCCAGAGGAAGATGGAGTTGTCAGACCGGATTACTCAGCCCAACCATCTGGAATTCGACTGAATGTCTCTGCTGCAAAATTGATTGATGAAGTGCGGATTTCCCCGTGGGCAGATGACTGGTTTGTAGATTTAGTAATAGATGTAGCAGATACCTATGGATTCAATAATGTATATGAGTCGGAGCTGGCTGGAGAGCCAATAGTTCTAGCCTGACGAGAAAGTGAAGGGAGAAGGTGGTTAGATACCGTTGATGTAATCGCGCCTCTGCTCGACCTTCACCTCCTCATCACGCTTATCGTAGTGCTTATCGAGCACATCCTGTCCCACATTCATCCGGTCGGAAACGACCTTCTCGGGAACATCCTCGGTCAGGAAATGAGTAATCGAGCCTCGTCGGATATCATGGGGAGAAACATTCACCGGGCACTTGCTATACCCGCCATACTCCGCAGCCTCGCAGTCATCAGGATTCCGTCCCTCCGGGCATTCGGCGTAGTAGCAGGGTCGAGTGACCATATAGACTGCATCTCGAATACTGGAGCGATGCATCCGTCCATTCCGGCTCGTGAGAAGCGGCTCACGGCCATTCTCATCCGCTACCTCATGGCGATGGTAATCCCGCCAGTCTTCGATAACTCGGCATACATCGGCACTGAGGGCTATCATGCGCTCTCCTTCTCTGCCGTTCTTCAGTGGCGTTCCCGTTTCCGGTCGATGATGGAATGAGAGCCGTTCATGCTCCTCGTCATAATCGTCGATATCCAGCGAGTTCAGTGCGCCGAGTCGAATCCCGGTATGCCATAGAATTTCGATGATGACGTGCGGGCGAGAGGCATATTCGAATTTCCGCTGATATTCGAGGAGAGCCGTTGCTTGCTCGGTTCCGAGGATACTCTCACTCTGTTCGTCGGTCTTGTCCAGCTTGGGCATGAGCGCCTCGAATTTCTCATGCAGGTCCGGCTCGACTGCATCGATGGACCCACACCAGCGAATAAATATTCGGAGAGCGTCAAGTTGGCCCTCCAGCGAGATAGGCTTCAAATCGCCATCGTCTCTCCGCCAGGTCTTGTATCGTTGTAGGTCCCGTCCGGAGAGGGTATTCATGTTCTCGATTCCCTCGACTTGGTCGCACCATCGGATGAAGTGTTTCAGTCGATAGTGGTAGCCGTCGAGCGTACTTTGCGATACCTCGTGCTTCCGTGAGTCGAGGTACATCTCCTTCGCCCCAACGGGCGAAATGGGTTCGAGTTCTTTGGTCATGGGGTTCACCGAAGCGCCCATGAGCGTCAGAGCGAGCTGTCCCCGTCCTCGCGAGCGGAGCGAGCGGGGGCATGGCGAGCTTTGCTCGCCTCCGGTTCAAATCCGGGAGGCGGCATTTTCCTGCGAACAACGTGAGCAGTGAAAATGCTCGCGACCGATTTGAACCCTGCAAGTCACAGCCCGCGAACGAGCGGAGCGAGTAAGCCGGAATGTCTTGCTTCGGTTCAAATCCGGGAGGCGGCATTTGCTCCGCGAACTACTTCGTGAGCGGAGCAAATGAAATCCGAGCGGATTTTTGAACTAGACCAGACGCAGCGCCGAGCGATAGCGAGGCGACCGTCTGGGCGTAGTTCATAATCCGGGAGGCGGCATACTTTTGCGCGAGGCTGTCACGCCGAGCGGGAATCGTCATATCATCCACATTTGTGAGCGCATCCCGATTGTACCGAGCGAGGATTATTCAGATAGAACGGGAAACCTCGACATGCGCTTCCTTTACCGCATCTGAAAAGAACTTTTAGTTTCGAATCGAAACGCACTGTGTGGATACCCGTTTCCCGAACCCGGCGCGATTGACCATTCTCGCGATAGGTCTCGTACTCGCCCGTCTCGGCCTCGTCGATGCGAAGAACGTCCGACGGACGACGGACTTGGCGTGGCCGCGCATCGTCACCGGCATCGCGCGGATGTCGAAAAACGCCGTGGACGTGGCGTTCGTCGGCATCGCCATCGGTCCGGCGGCGATCGCGGGTGTCGGGTTCGCCGCGCCGTTCTGGGGCATGGCGTTCTCGCTCGGCGGCGGGTTCGCGGGGGGAACCATCGCGCTCGTCTCACAGCGATACGGTGCGAAAGCCTACGAGGAGATGGGGCAGGCGATTCGGTCGAGCGTCGCGCTCGTGCTGTTGGTCTCCCTCCCGGTAGCGGCCGTCTTCTGGCTGTTCCCGTCGGAACTCGTCTCGTTGATGACGGGCGACGAGCGGATCATCGAATTAGGCGCGCGGTACCTGCACATCATCTCGTTCGGCGTTCCGCTCGCGGCGGTCAACCTCGTCGGAAGCCGGATTTACATCGGCGCGGACGACGCGTGGACGCCGATGGTCATTCGGGCGGGCGGCGCGGTGACGAACATCGTCCTGAGCGCGGTGTTCGTCTTTCAGTTCGGAATGGGCGTCGCGGGTGCGGCGTGGGGGACGCTCCTCTCGAACGTCGTCGTGACCGTCGTGTTCACCGTCGGCGTCGTCGCGGGTCGGCTTCCCGGCATGGGCGAACTGCCCGTAAAGGTGGACCCGTTCGGGAAGTACCTCGACGTGGAAACGCTTCGGCAGGTGGTGCGGATCGGTCTGCCGGTCGTCGGTCGGAACATGGTGTGGACGGTCGCCAAGTTCCCGATGTTAGCTATCGTCGCCATGTTCGGACCGAGCGTCGCGGCGGCGTACGTCATCAGTCGGCGGATATGGGGCCTGATGAACACGCCCGGGTGGGGATTCGGCCTGGCGTCGAGCAGTCTCGTCGGGCAGGAACTCGGAGCGGGCGACGAAGGGAGCGCGGAAACGTACGCCCGCGACGTCGTCCTCTTCTCGGTGGCGACGTACGTCGTCGCGGCGGCCATCGTGTTCGCGTTCGCGCGACCCATCGTCCTGTCGTTCGTCTCGGACCCGAACGACCCGTCGGTGCCGTACGCGATTACGTTGGTCTACGTCTCCTGTTTCGCCATTTTAGCACAAGGTGTGAACGGTGCGGTCGCCGGTCCCCTCGACGCCAGCGGCGACACGCGCTGGCCGTTCATGGCCCAAGCTGTCGGCATGTTCCTGTGTTCGATTCCGCTGGCGTATCTCGGCACCGCGACGCCGCTCGCGCTGGGGGGACTGTACCTCTCGTACGTCGCCGAGACGACGGTTCCGGCGATTCTCAACTACTATCGGTTTTCGACCGGGCGTTGGAAAATCATCAGCCGACAGTTCCGTCCCGAAACGTCGTATGCGGACGACTGAGGCGATTTCCTCGCCCGGCAGAGCAATCTTATGCTGACCGCTGGCCTATGAATGTCGAGCGATGACGCGACCGCTCCGAGCCATCATGCACGTTTCGAGGAGAACACTGTCGGACGCCGAGCGGCGACTTCGAGGGGAACGGGTCGGGGGTTGGGAATGCGGTCCGCTCGGGATGGCGAGTGAGCCTCGATAGTGTCGGTTGTTGCTGGGCGCTGATGGCGCTGATGGTCGTCGTCGGGTCGATGAACCTCCTTTGGATGGTGGCCATCACCGCGCTGATATCGGTCGAGATACTGGCACGCGACGGGGAACAACTGGCGGGGGAATCGGCCTCCTCTCCGGCATCGCCGGGGCTGGACTGATAGTCGCCGGAATCGTCTGAGGGAGCCTTCGTTACATGTTCCCTTTCGCCCACAAACCGTAACCGTAGCGCGGATGAATCCACGTTCGTCATGAAAATATCGACCATCGTACTACTCCTCGGTGCCGTACTGTTCGTTCTCCCGATTCCCGGGACATTTATCCTCGGTGGGTTGGTCCTCCTCGTGGGAGGAGTTGCACGGTTCCTCGGGGAGTAAATAACCCGACATTCGTGGTAACATCTCCCTCGGAAAGGTTATGACTGGTGCCCCACTCCATACAAAAGCAATGGCGAAAGGCAAAGTTGATTTCTTCAACGACACTGGCGGCTACGGTTTCATCGAGACGGACGACGCGGACGACGACGTTTTCTTCCACATGGAGGACGTGGGCGGCGCTGACCTCGAAGAGGGACAGGAGATCGAATTCGATATCGAACAGGCCCCCAAGGGCCCCCGAGCGAAGAACGTCACCCGTCTGTAATCGGGCGACGCTTTTGTAAGAGATATCCTACTACTACACTTTTAGTGAACTAAAACCGAACAGCGGTGCAACCGAACGGGGTGCCACGTGCCGGGGTGGGTAAGTGACGGAAACGGTGGAGAGCAACGGCGTTGAGAGGGAGACGATAGGAGAACTTTATTGGACGGGACACGACGAACGGAACCACCACGGTTTTCACTTTAAAGCACAATACTGTATGTATCCGAACGAGGTCGGTATCCAGCTATGACGAACGAAGAGACGGACGAGCCACCGAATACGGGTGGTACGGAACTCGGCGCGGGACTGTTCGAGGAAAACATGGGTCCGAGTTCGTCGCTCGCACACCTGTACCGTGGGGAAATCCACCGAATGAAGTTCTGGCGCGAGCGACTCGACCGGACGAGCAACTGGGCGATAACGCTCATGGCAGCGATTCTGACGTGGGCGTTTTCGAGTCGGAACAACCCCCACTACATCGTCCTCCTCGCCATTATCACGGTGAGCATCTTCCTGCTCATCGAAGCGCGCCGCTATCGGGCGTACGACATCTGGCGCTCGCGGGTGCGGATGCTCCAGCAGAACGTGTTCGCGCTGGCGCTCGACGACACCGAGGGCGTCGTGGACGAGGACTGGCGACGTAAGCTGAGCAAGGACTACCGCCGACCCAAGATGAAAGTGTCCTTGGAGGAGGCGCTGGCTCATCGGCTTCGACGGGTGTACGCGCCGCTGTTCTTCGTCCTCCTCGTGGCGTGGGTGTTCCAGTTGACGGCCTACACGCCGACGGCGGTGTGGCCCCACGCGGCCGCAATCGGGTGGCTCCCCGGAACCATCGTCACCGGCATCGTCGTGGCGTTCTACGCCGGGATACTCGTGGTCGCCTATCGCCCCCGAACGTGGCACATCAACGGAGAAATCCTGCCGAGTGCCAGCGGTGTAACCGGGTGGGACTCCTCGCGGAAGTGAGTGGGTCGAGTTTCGTCACGAGGCTCACCTCGTGGGATGATATAGCACTCTTTTTGGCGAAATTTTAACGAGTCCGGCTCCGAAGTCCAATCGTGACCGAGAAGGAAACCGTCCGTCGCGGATACGACGGCATGGCGGAGACCTACGCCGCCGAACGGCCCGACGAGGGTCGTGGAGTCGAACTACTCGACCGATTTCTCACCCCGATTGCCGAATCGGCGTGCGTCCTCGACGCCGGTTGTGGGCAGGGGAAACCGGTCCTCCGCCGGTCGAGCGGGGAGGCGACGGCGGTCGGCGTCGATTTCTCCCGCGAGCAGCTGCGGCTAGCGACACGAAACGCGCCCGATGCGTCCCTCGCACAGGGCGACATGACGAACCTCCCCTTTCGGGACGGGACGTTCGATGCCGTCACCGCGTACCACTCGCTGATTCACGTTCCGATGGGCGAGCACCGAGCGGCCATCGAGGAGTTCGCACGGGTCTTGTGCCCCGACGGTCGGTTACTCGTCTCCGAAGGGCCGGGGGAGTGGAGCGGAGAGAATCCGAATTGGCTCGAAAGCGGCGTCGAGATGCAGTGGGACATCGCGGGAGCGGACGCGACGCGTAAGCAATTGCGGGACGCCGGGTTCGACGTTCTCGGCGAATGGAGCGTGGCGAACGCACTGGCGGGAGACGACGGCCATTGGGTGTTCTTCTCCGCGCAGCTAAACGGATAGGGCGCTGTGTCGGTCAGTCGCTCTCCCCCGATAGCCGGGCGTGAAGCGTTTCGACCGTTTCGGAGAGCAGACTCGTTCCGAACAGGGCGACTAACACCGCACCGGCGGCGTCGAAGACGAGGTCGACGATGGTGTCATCGAGTCCGTATTGGATGAGGACGGGTTCCACGCCGACCGAACGGGCGCTCATCCGTGCGACGAACTCCAACACCTCCCACAGGACGCCGAACGCGAGGGTGAACAGGAGGACGTAGACGAACATGAATCGCGACGGGAAGTACACCGCGTCGGAGTGTTCGTCGAAGGCGCGTGCTGTCGCGTACCCGACGCCCGCGACGAGCGTGGCCGAGAGGAAGTGCGTGAGGTGGTCCCACCACCAGACCTCCTCGTAGAGGCCGAGCATGCCGACGGCGTGGAGGAAGACGGCGAGGGTAATCCACAACGTCAGCCACGGGTCGAGCGAGAGGCGGTAATCGCGCTCCAAAACGCCGGGGAGAATGGTGATGCCGAAGGCGAAGACGCCGTTCACCAACACCCCCACGTTCCGCGTTGCGAGGCCGACGAACGCGATGCTGGCGATGGCCAGTTGCATCCACCGGACGAGGCGGTACGAGGAGGTGTCGGTTGCCATCCCAATCTGCGGTAGGGGCGGCGGAAAGTAAATAATGGCTGTCGTAATCGTTCTGACTCGTTTATGCTATCGATGAGCACGCCGACAAACGCTTATACGAACCTTCCCTATCAGGGTTACCATGATGGCAACGACGCACGCCCTCGTCGGCGTGCTGCTCGGGAGTGCCTCGCTCTTCGTCGCGCCGGAGTTGGCTCCCGTCGCGGTTACTGCGGGCCTCGCCGGAGGCGTGTTCCCCGACTTGGACCTGTATTCGGGGCATCGAAAGACGCTGCACTTCCCGGTGTACTACTCGATCGCGGCGGCGGTGGCACTCGTCGCGGCGATGCTGCTCCCCACCGCGTGGACGTTCGCGCTCGGGTTCTTCCTCCTCGCAGCGGCCGCACACTCCGCCTCGGACGCCCTCGGGGGCGGGTTGGAACTCAAACCGTGGCTCGGTCAGTCCGAGCGAGCGGTGTACGACCACTACAACGGGCGATGGATTTCGCCGCGTCGCTGGATTCGATACGACGGTGCCCCCGAGGATTTCGCGCTCGCGGCCGTCCTCGCGGTGCCGAGTGTGGTCCTCTACGACGGACCCATCCAAACGGTAGTGGTCCTCGCGGTGCTGATTTCAGGGGTGTACGCGCTCCTCCGAAAGCCGCTCGTGAGCATCGCGGAGTGGCTAGTGTCCCGGATTCCAGCCCACATGCTGGCGTACGTCCCTGACCGCTTCGTCGGCGATTTCGTCCAGTAAGCGTCGAACGCGCTTCGAAGGGTTTATTCACGCCCTGACCAACAGATTCGGTAGTAACTATGTCCGACAAACCTGCCTCGATGTACCGGGCCATCGACAAGCCCTCGTACACGCGACGCGAATACATCACCGGAATTCCGGGTTCGAAGATCGCACAGTACAAGATGGGCGAAGTGGACAGCAACGAGGACGACTACCCCGTTCAGATTTCGCTCGTCGTCGAAGAGGAGTGCCAAATTCGCCACGGAGCACTGGAAGCCTCCCGCCTGTCGGCGAACCGCTTCCTGCTCAAGAACATCGGTGAAACCGGTTACAAGATGATTCTCCGCAAGTTCCCCCACCAGGTCCTGCGCGAGAACAAGCAGGCGACCGGTGCGGGTGCGGACCGCGTTTCCGACGGAATGCGTCAGGCGTTCGGAAAGCCGGTCGGAACGGCCGCGCGAATCGCCAACGGTGATCGAGTGTTCACCGCGTGGTGTACCGTGGACGACGCGCCCCTCGTGAAGGACGCGTTCCGCCGCGCCTACAACAAGATCTCCCCGCCGTGCCGCATCGTCGTGGAGCGCGGCGAGCAGAAACTCGTCAGCTAAACGCGATTCGTTATTTTTGTTGTGGTGTTCCCGCTGAGCGATAGCGCCGCGAGTTATCGGTCGAAGACGGTTGCGTCGGCCACGAGTCCAACCCACCCGACGAGCGTGAGTATCAGCCCGCTGACCAGCGGGTCGATGTAACTCGACTCCATACGGCTGTTTCGACCGCTCGCCCATATCTCGTACAGGCTCCCGTGATATCGGACGTAGTCCCCGACGAGCGTCGCCGGGACCGACGACGTGAACGGACGCTCGTCGGATTCGACGGCACGCTTGACGAGGTCTTGTACGCGGCTGGAAAGCGAATCGTATTCGTACACGGTGCCGTTGCCCGGACTGTCGACCGCCGTCGCCGAGATGTAGTAGCCGGACGGCGGCGGTCCCCTAACAATCGGCCCCCCAGCCACCACGACGCCGATGGCCGTCAGCGCGACGAAAAAGATTCGAAGATAAATGATGGAACCCATACATTTTCTTTCGACTAACCCGTCATATGCTTTCCGTCGATTGGAGAGTACGGAGAGCGCGACGACGTAAAACCCTCAGCGCCGCGATTCCAGTTCCTCGCGCAAGTCCGCGGGTTTCATGTCCTTCATCGAGAGGAGGACGAGCAGATGGTAGATGACGTCCGACCCCTCGTACGCGATTTCCTCGTGGTCGTCGTCCTTCGCGGCGAGGATGAGTTCAGTCATCTCCTCGCCCAACTTTTCGAGGACGGCGTTTTCGCCCTTCTCGTGGGTGAGCAGAGAGGCGGTGTAGGAGTCCTCGGGGAGCGTTTCCTTCCGGTCTTCGATGACCTCGAACAGGTCGTCAAGTACGTCGTTCATTGGCCGATCTGGGCGACTTCCCGGATGTCCTGCAGTTCGTCGAACTGCGCTCGTTCCTGCTGGCCGTGTTCGAACACCTCGTCCGAGACTTCGATGGGAGCACCGGTACGGGAGGCGAGCGCGAGCGAATCGCTCGGCCGAGCGTCCACGACTTCGTGGCCCCGCGGCGTCTGGATGTGGAGGTCGGCGATGTATGTGTTGTCCTCGAGTTCGGTGACGACGACGCGTTCGATGCGTCCGCCGAGTTCCTCCATCACGTCGAGGAGGAGGTCGTGGGTCAGCGGCCGCCCGATGTCCTCGGCTTCCATCCCGCGGGCGATGCTGATGCCCTCCTCGAATCGAATAAAAATCGGAAGCACGTCGTCGCCGTCGTCCGGTGCGAGGACGACCACCGGAAGGGGGCCGTCCCCGGTGGCGGCGACACGTACCGCGTCGATTGAAACGTTCATAGCGAAACGAGGCGGCCCAACGGCAAAAACCTGCTTACCCCAGTCGGGCGACTGAATCCTGACGGCCGCTCGGACCGCCCGATGCCTACTCGTCGCCGAAGAACGCGAGGCCGTGAATCCGGCTGTCGGGGGTCAGTTCCGGGTGGAAAGACGTTCCGACCACCGGGCCGTCCCGTACGGCGACGGGTCGTCCGTCCCACTCGGCGAGGACGTTCGCCGAACCCACCTCGCTGATGAGCGGCGCGCGGATGAACACGGCCGGGAACGGGTCGTCCAACCCGGTCACGTCGAGCGGCGCTTCGAAACTGTCCTTCTGGCGTCCGAAGGCGTTGCGCTCGACGGTCACGTCGATCAGGTCGAGGTTTTCGACTCGGTCGTCGGCGGCGTCCGCCGCCGCGACGATGAGACCAGCGCAGGTGGCGAGAATCGGCTTCCCGGCCTCGACGTGGGCCCGAATCTCGGGGGCGATTCCCTCGGACTGGAGGAGTCGGGAGATGGCGGTGGATTCGCCGCCCGGCATACAGAGAAGGTCACAGTTCGGGACGATGCCGGATTGCCGGATTTCGGTGACAGAGACGGACTCCCCGTGGGCGGTTCCGGCCCGACGAATCGCGTCGGCGTGTTCGCTCACGTCGCCTTGGACGGCGATGACGCCAGCGTTGAGACTCATAGTGGCACTTCGAAGTTGGTCGGCAAAAGGGCCTCGTTACAGCGCGAGGAAGTTCAGCACCAGGATGAAGACGCCGAAGAAGACGCCGAACGCGAAGACCGTCTTGGGGTCGATTCGAATCGCGTTCCGGTCTTCGGCATCGAAATAGCGCACGAGTCCGGCGCTGGACATCAGCCCACCGGAGTTTTGACCACTGCTCATGGTTTTGGGTCCGTGAGCGGGCGGCGTAAACCTTTCGCAACGCTATCGAATCCACGCATCCCGATTCGTTGATTCCACGGGAAGAAGGGTCGATTGTAGACGAACAGGCGGCAGAGTCGGGGGAGGAAGAAACCCTTATGCACGCGGCGACAGAATATTCCAAGAGAAACGCATGACCGTAAAACTACTCGACTTCTACGCAGATTGGTGTGGCCCGTGCAAAACCCAAGACCCGATTCTCGAGGACTTGGAGGAGGACTGGGACGAGAACGTCGAATTCGAGAAAGTAGACGTGGACGAGCATCAGGACATCGCCAACGAGTATCAGGTTCGCTCGATTCCGACCATCGTCATCGAGGACGACGAGGGCGTCGTCGAACGCTTCGTCGGCGTGACCCAGCGCGACGACTTGGAGCGCGTCTTGGAAGAAGCGGGCGCGTAATTCCGACACCGCCGTAACACGGCCTTTTTCGAGACGATACCTGCGAGCGTTCAGCGACGGCTATTCGAACCGGACGCCGACGTCGTGCATCCCCTCGTTTTCGAGCGCGAGGTTGATGAGGAGCGGCGTCATGCTCTCGACCTCCGCGCTGTTTTCGATGCCACCGGCGTCGAGCGCTCGGAGGCCGTCTATCTCCTCCGCGAGTCGCGCGACCATGTCCTTCGCGTCGTCGTCGTCGCCGACGAGGAGCGTGTCCTGTTCGAGGTCGAGTTCGAGGTCGGCGAGGCGGTCGGCGGAGAGGTTGTGGAACGCGCCGACCACGGGAACGTCGTCGGGTGCGGTTTCGGCGGCGAGTTCGCTCACGCTTCCGACCTTCGGCGGTTTGTAGTGGAAGCCGGATTCGTCGCGGTTCATTCCCACGGCAGGGGTGACGAGGACGTCCACATCGTCGAGTCGGTCGGCGACGTCTTCGATGGTGTCGCGGACGTGGAACGGCGGGACGGCGAGGACGACCACGTCCCCGCGCTCGGCCGCCATCCCGTTGGCGAAACCGTTGATGGAGCGGGAGACGCCTAAACTGTCGAGTTCGGTCTCGTACTCCGCCGCTTTCCCGCGAGCTTTCTCCGGGTCGCGCGACCCGATGATGACCTCGTGGTCGGTGTCGAACGCCCAGCGGAGCGCGAGCCCCTGCCCGATATCGCCGGTTCCCCCGATGAGTGTGATTCGCATACTGGGGGAGTCTGTCGGAGCGCGGTTAAGTTCTCCGAAACCGGGAATCGGGGGTTGTGAATCCCTTCAGAATTTCCGACGCCAAACCCCTTTTTCCCTCCTCGACCTTGGAACAAACACGATGACATACGACGCCAACAGCGACGGAATTCCGAAACTCGGACTCGGGACGTGGCAGAACACTGACGGAGACGAGTGCGCGAAAAGCGTCACCTACGCCCTCGATTTGGGCTACGAACACGTCGACACCGCCCAAGCCTACGGCAACGAGGAACACGTCGGCGAGGGAATCGAGAACTCGGGAGTGAACCGCGAGGACTTCTTCCTCGCCACGAAGGTGTGGATAGACAACCTCGAATACGACGACGTCATCGAAACGACCGAGGACAGCCTCGACAAACTCGGTACGGACTACGTGGACCTGCTCTACATCCACTGGCCCGCCCGCGAATACGAACCCGAGGAGACGCTCGCGGCGTTCGACGAACTGTACGACGAGGGCAAAATCAAGCACGTCGGGTTGAGCAACTTCGAACCCGAGCACCTGGAGGAGGCAAAGGAGTACCTCGATGCGCCCATCTACGCCAATCAGGTCGAGATGCACCCGCTCCTCCAGCAGGACGAACTGGTCGAGTACGTGCAGGAAAACGACATGACGCTCGTCGCGTACTCGCCGCTCGCCCGCGGCGAGGTGTTCGACGTGCCGGAACTGACCGAAATCGCCGAGAAACACGACGCCACCGAAGCACAGGTCAGCCTTGCGTGGATAATGTCGAAGGACAACGTGGTCGCCATCCCGAAGGCGACGGGCGAAGACCACATCGAGGACAACTACGGCGCGCTCACCCTCGAACTAGACGACGAGGACATCGAGAAAATCGACGACATCGGCGCGAAAGAGCGCCAAGTCGATCCGGACTTCGCGCCGTGGTAACCGGTTCGTAACGCGACCGTTTTCGGCCGTTCTTCTCACCCGCCGAAGCCGCACCGGGGAAACTATGGGTGCCGGGAATCATCTCGCGGGTATGACCGACCTCGTGACCTTCGGCGAGACGATGCTGCGACTCTCGCCACCGGACCGCGAACGTATCGAGAGTGCCTCTTCGCTCGAACTCCGTGCCGCAGGCGCGGAGAGCAACGTCGCCATCGCCGCCCACCGTTTGGGTGCGGACGCGATGTGGACCTCGAAGCTCCCCGACTCGCCGCTTGGACGGCGCGTCGCCGCCGGACTCCGCCAGTACGGCATCGAGACCGAAATCGAGTGGAGCGACGAGGGCCGACAGGGAACGTACTATCTGGAATTCGGAACCGACCCGCGCGGAACCAACGCCATCTACGACCGCGCCGACGCCGCCGTCACGACGACGACGCCCGGCGACGTGCCACTCGACCGGATTCGGGATGCCAGCATGTTCTACACCAGCGGCATCACGCCCGCGCTGTCCGACACGCTCGAATCCACTGTGGACGAGATGCTCTCGAATGCACAGGACGCGGGGACGACCACCGCCTTCGACGTGAACTACCGTTCGAAGCTCTGGTCGCCCGCCGAGGCGCGCGAATCGCTCACCGCGTTGTTCCCCCGTATCGACGTGCTCGTCACGGCGGAACGGGACGCCCGAACCGTCCTCGACCGTTCGGGCGACGCCGCCGACATCGCCCGCGGCCTCGCCGACGACTGGGATTTCGAAACCGTGGTCGTCACCCGCGGGTCGGAAGGCGCGCTGGCGCGCCACGACGGAGAGATACACGAACAGCCCGCGTTCGATACCGACACGCTGGACCCCATCGGCACCGGCGACGCCTTCGTCGGCGCGTTCCTCGCCCGTCGCCTCGACGGGGAGTCCGTCCCGAACGCGCTCGAATACGGGGCCGCCACCGCCGCGCTCAAACGGACCATCCCGGGCGACGTGGCGGTCGTGACTCGGGAAGAAGTCGAGAGCGTGTTGGACACGGAAGCGCGCGAGATATCAAGGTAGCACCGCAAAATCTCGCGCTCCTCGGTTCACTGGCGCACGCGTCGTATCGATTGGCTCGTTTCCCGCATCTCTTCCCTTCATCATGGCGTGCGCTGAGACAGGTCTGAGGACACCTCGTCCGAAGACCTGTGCTGATAGCGCGCGAGGTCTTTGTGAGTGACGAAGGAACGAGCGAATGGCTCGTCAGAGGGAAGCTCTGACGGTGGATGAGCACCGGAACAAAGTGAGGAGCGCAATCGGTTGGGGAGGGTGTGGCCGCTGCGGTGCTGTGCAGTCGCTGTGTTTGGGTGGACTGAAAGGGGCCGTGCGTTCGCGTTTATGTAGTCGTTTCAGCGACCCCTCTCGGCGGGCGGTTTTCACCGAGATGTCACTGAAACGACCGCGAACGTCCGGAGGCTTTCGAGGACTGCTTCCTGTGTGGTCGTTTCGTTCAAACACAACACGACGTACCGAGCGTGGAGAGGGCGTTCGAGGACTTCAGAGCTCGAATCAAACGGAAGCGAGAGGAAGCGAACCGAAAGACGGGCGATTCGAGAACCCCTCCATCCTCGCCGCCGCCTAAACCGCTAACACCCTCGACGACGAAATCGAGATATGGCTACACACGTCGTCATCGTCGGCGCGTATGGAAGCGCGGGAGTCGCCGTGGCAAAGCGTCTGGCCGAGGAGCCAACCGTTCGATTGACGCTCGTCGACGACGGCGACCCCGGCGGCGGCCTGTGCATCCTCCGTGGCTGTATGCCCTCGAAGGAGGTGCTGTCGGCGGCGGCCCACCGGTATCAGGCCCGCCACGACCCGCGACTGTCGGGGACGCCGAAGGTGGATTTGGAGTCGGTCGTGGAACTGAAGGACGACCACGTCCTCGGCTTCGCGGAACACCGGCGGGAGGCGGTTCACGACCTCGCAAAGCGGGAGAACGTGGCGTTCTATCACGAGACCGCTCGATTCGTGGACGACCACACCGTCGAAGTCGGCGGGCGGGAGTTCGAGGCGGATTACGTCGTCATCGCCACGGGGTCCACGGTGAACGTGCCGGACCTGCCAGGCATGGACGAGGTGGAGTACATGACCAGCACGGACGTGCTCGACGCGACGCAGTTCCCCGATTCCGGGGTCGTAATGGGATTCGGCTACACCGGTTTAGAACTCGCCCCGTATCTCAGCGAGGCGGCGGGGATGAACCTCACCGTCATCGAACACGACGAACGGCCGCTGGACGAGGCCGATTCGCTGTTCGGCGACGAACTCCTCGACATCTACCGCGAGGAGTTCGGAATCGAGGTGTTGACCGAAACGCGGGAAAAGCGAATCGAGTCCACCGAGGACGGCGTTCGACTGCACGTCGAACAGGGAGATGAAGACGGAGACAGCGAATCGAAGGTCATCGACGCCGAGGAACTGTTCCTCTTCACGGGACGGCGGCCGAACCTCGACGGACTCGGATTGGAGAACACCGCGCTGGACCCCGAGGAGGGATGGGTCGAAGACACGATGCGGACCCGCGACGACCCGCGAACGTTCGTCGTCGGGGACGCGAACGGGAAGGAACCGATACTCCACGTCGCCAAGGAACAGGGCTTCAAAGCCGCGGAGAACATCCTGGCGGACGCCCGTGAGGAGGAACTCGACCCGTACGAGAACGTCCACCACCACGTCATCTTCTCGGCCGTGGGTGTGTACCCCTTCACCAGACTGGGACTGTCGGAGGAGGCGGCGGCGGCCGCGGGCCGGAACTACGTCGCCGTCACTCGGCAGGCGACGGACGACGGAGTGTTCAAAACGAAACAGGCGTCGAGAGGGCTGGCGAAACTGGTCGTGGACGCCGCGGACGGAACCGTTCTGGGCTATCAGGGGCTTCACTACCACGCGGACGTCATGGCCAAGACGATGCAGGTGGTCGTGGACCGAGGGATGGACGTCCGCGACGTGCCGGACAGGGCGTATCACCCGACGACGCCGGAGATTCTGGACGGGTTGTTCCGGGACGCGAGCGAACGCGTGGAGGAGTGATACGCCTCGAACGGTGAGACGGCTACCGGCCGTCCGTCGAAACCGTCTCGAACACTTGTTCGAGTCGTGGACTCCGACGATATCGAACGGTGTGTAGCTCGGAATTCCTCTCCAGCAGTCCCGCACTGACCAACCGCGGGATGTGGTTGTGATACAGCGCGGTAGACAGGGCTTCACGGGACGTGGCTTCATCGGCCATCAACCGGTCGGTGAGTTCCTCGATAGATACGTCCGTCTCGTCATTGACGGACAGAAACAACAGTATTCGACGCCGTCTCCGGTCGCTCAGTATTCGGAAGAGCACGTCCAGTGGAACGTCAGATTCGGGTGCTGGTGGGGATTCATCCGGTAGTTCTCCGTTCCGGGGGTGATCCGATGAGATGTGCATCGTCAACGGTGATATATCGAAGCGGGTTTATCATAATTCATTTTGACATTTCTGACACAGTAGCTGTGAAATTATCGACAGCGTTCATATACAATGGAAATGTTTTCCACACCGGTCAAAATAGTTACTCTTCGTCCGGTTGGAACTGCTTCAGCGGTCGGAAGTACTGATTTCGTATGAGGATTTCGTCGCGGACCACGAGACCGAACTCCGGAAGTGCGGTTGCGACCCGTGTGAGGTCGTCGTTGGACTTGCCGACGACCTCCACATGAACGTTGTCCTCCCCGACCATCAGTTCCCGCACGTTCACGACGCCCGGGATGTCGAGAACTCGCTGAGCGATATCGCCCCGTTCACCGATGGGTGCGGTACAGACCATCAGTACGTTTAACGGAAATCCCGCCCGTTCGTAATCGACCGTCGCCCGATAGCCCGTGATGATGCCGTCGGCTTCGAGTTGGTCGATGCGGTTGCTCACGGTGCTGGCCGAAACGTCGAAGCGACGTCCGAGTTCCGTCGTCGTCGAACCGCGGGCCTCCCGTTGAAGCGCGTACAGGATGCCATTGTCGACATCGTCCAAGGCATTCGATGACATGCGGTATCAATCGTGACGATTTCCCATGACAGTTTCTCCGGACGAGACGACACGTCCACGCGACAACGACCTCGAACGGTCGTCCATCGAAATCACGTGCGACGAAACGATTCGACGTCAACGACAACGGATATTTTTTCGAGGTCCACCGACCGCCAAATTCGAGTGAGAGGTAAGGCTAAAAACCGGGGTGACATAGGGACAGATATGAAGGCCAAGCGGGAGTATCGACGCCGGCCGGACATCGAGGTCCGGGTACTCGACGCCCTTGTCGACCGGAGTGAGGACGGAATGACGGTCTTCGAACTGCGGTCGCACGTGGAAGCAGGAATCGACGAGTTGGAGGACGCGCTCGCGAACCTGAAGCGGGACGGCCTCATCGAGGCCGGGATGGAAAGCGGCCGGACGCTCATCAGACCCAACGAGCGTGTCGTTCCCGACCCGGAGGAGGAAACCGACGAACCGACGTTCGTGGACAAACTCATCGAGCGCCTGCCGCTGTAGCACATCCGACGTTTTTACTCCCCTACGCACCCGACTACGTGTATGAGCCTCGAAGCGCTGCACGAAGAGCACGGCGCGACGTTCTGTTCGGTCGGCAACCGACGGGTGCCACGCGACTACGGTCGCCCCGAACGGGCACACCGCGCGGTCAGAAACGGCGTCGGACTGACGGAGATGCCCTACGGCGTCCTCGTCGTCTCCGGCGACGACCGAATCGAGTACGTCGACAACATCGTCTCGAACAGGGTTCCGAGCGAGGACGGACGGGGGACCTACGCGCTCCTCCTCGACCCGCAGGGGAAGATAGAACTCGACATGTACGTCTACTGTGCGGGCGAACGGCTCCTGCTCTTTCTGCCGCCCGGAAAAGCGACACCGCTCGCCGAAGAGTGGCGCGAGAAGGTGTTCATTCAGGACGTGGAGATATCCGTTGCGACCGAACGCTTCGCCGTCTTCGGCGTCCACGGACCGTACGCCACCGAGAAGGTCGCGAGCGTGTTGAACGGCGCGAGCACTCCAGACGAGCGACTCTCGTTCATCCGTGGGAAGATGGCGGACGTGGGCGTGACGGTCATCCGGACCGACGCACCGACGGGTGAGGAAGGCTACGAAGTGATCTGCACGACGGACGCGACGGCGGACGAAATCGGCCGCGAACGGGCGAACGTCGAACTCGTCTTCGAGGCCCTCGTCACGCGGGGAATGAACGCCGCACCCTTCGGTCGGGTGACGTGGGAGTCACTCACGCTGGAGGCCGGAACGCCGTTGTTCGAGTTCGAACTCGAAGGCGAGGTTCCGAACGTGCTCGGTCTCCGGAACGCCCTCGACTTCGAGAAGGGCTGTTACGTCGGGCAGGAAGTCGTCTCGCGCGTCGAGAACCGCGGGCAACCGAGTCGGCGACTCGGGGGAGTGCTCCTCAACTCGGTGCCGGAGGAAGGAGCGGCGGTATTCGAGGGGGACGAAGTCGTCGGCGAAGTCACCCGCGGAATCGACAGCCCGTCCCTCGACCGACCGGTCGCGATGGCGCTGGTCGACTACGACGTGACGATGGGGACCGACCTGACCGTCCGCGTCGGTGGCGAGGAAGTCGAAGCGGAAGCGACTGCCCTCCCGCTCGTGGACGGCAGCGACGAGTCCGGGCGCGTTCCGAACTACGACTGATCCTCTCTTTTTCGAGACGACGCGGACCGCCACCGAATCGCGGTTTGTGGATGGAGCGGATTCGCGCCGACGACGTCGTACGCCACGTGTGAGACGGAAGCGTCGGGACGCTCCCGGAGGGTCGGGAGGAGATCGATGTCGAACCCGCGAACGGCGGCGTATCGCCGCCGGAGGAGCCCGAGAATCGTATCCTCGGGATGCGGACCGCTCTGTTCGAGATGGACGCCGCCGAGGAGTTCGCCCTCGCGTGCGCGGGACGCCAGTCGGTCGATGACGGTTTCGAGTCCGTCGAGCGTCGTGAGCGCGCCGCGGGTGAAAACGACTGCCTCGTCGTGTCCATCGAGGAGGTCCCACTCCCCGTGGAAGTCGAACGGTTCGACCGAAATCCGCGGGTCGTCCGCGTGGAGTTCCCGTGAGGCGGTGACGCCGTACTCCGCGATTTCGCCACCGATGACGCTCACGCCGGGAAACTCGTCGGCGATGACGCCCAGGTTCGCACCACACCCGCACCCGAGCGCGAGGACGGTTTCGCCGCCGTCGAGGACGGGACCGAGTGCGTCACGGACGACTTCGCGTTCCCGAGCGACCAGTTCCGCCGAACTGGCAAGGAACAGGTCCTCCTCGATGGAGATGACGCCGGGGTCCTCGCGTCCCGCTCCGCGGATTTCGAGGACGAACTCCTCGTGGTCGAACTCCCCCTCCCGATAGCGGTTCAACACCTGCTCGTAGATGCCGTCGTACACCGAGATGTCGGTGTAGGCTTCGAGGTCGCCCGGCGGGTCGCGGGTCGGGTCGAGGAGGTAGCCCGTCCAATCGGAGCGGCGCGGCAGTCGGTTGAGTGGGAGAGGGTCCATCGGACCTGTATCCAGAGAGCAGTCGGTCGAAAACGTTTCGGTTTTCGAACCAGTTTCGGTTTCGCCGTCGAGGGGATGACCCCGAGGGAAACCTTTTTCAACAACTCAGTAATATCACTGAGTGATATGCAAGCATTCGATGGCTTTGCGGACGTGAGCGAGGCGGAAGTGACACGAGCGATCGGAACCGCGTGGGGCGACGAGTTCACCGAGTTCTCGGAGACGGACGTCATCATCGTCGGCGGCGGCCCGTCCGGGTTGGTCGCCGCGAAGGAACTCGCCGAACGCGGCGTCGATATCATGGTCGTGGAGAAGAACAACTATCTCGGCGGCGGGTTCTGGCTCGGCGGCTTTCTGATGAACAAGGTGACGGTCCGCGACCCGTCACAGGACGTGTTGGACGAACTCGGCGTCCCCTACGAGGAGTCGGACGAAGCCGACGGACTGTACGTCGCGAACGGTCCCCACGCCTGTTCTGCGCTCATCGAATCGGCCTGCTCGGCGGGCGCGAAGATGCAGAACATGACCGAGTTCACCGACGTCGTGGTCCGCGAGGGCCACCGCGTCGGCGGCATCGTCATGAACTGGACGCCCGTGCACGCCCTCCCGCGGGAACTCACCTGCGTGGACCCCATCGCGGTCGAATCCGACCTCGTCATCGACGCCACGGGACACGAAGCGGTCGTCGTCTCGAAACTCCAAGAGCGCGGCGTCCTCGATGCCCCCGGCCTCAGCCACGCACGGGACCACAACACGGGCATGGACAAGTCGGGAGAAGGAGAGTACGGCGCGCCCGGCCACGACTCGCCCGGGCACGATTCGATGTGGGTCGCAAAGAGCGAGGACGAAGTCGTCGAACACGCGGGTAAGGTCCACGACGGACTCGTCTCGACCGGCCTCGCCACCGCAACCACCTACGGCCTTACCCGAATGGGACCGACCTTCGGCGCGATGTTGCTCTCCGGCAAGCGCGCCGCACAGGTCGCACTGGACGAGTTGGAGGTCGGCGGAACGGTGGAGATGGTGAGTAGTCCGTCGCCCGCCGACGACTGAAAACCGCGTTACTGAGTCTCCGTTACCCGTCCGCCGGTAATCCGCACCACACCTAGCGCGTGTTCGCTGTCGCTCATCGCAACGGTTCGTTCCGACAGCGCCCGCCGTGACTCCGCGATTCGTTCGTCCAGCACGTACCACGGTGGTTTCTCGAACCCGCTCGTCCCGCCGGGCGTCGAGGCGAGGACGAGACCGCGAAAGGCCTGATTCACCGGCCACGAGTAGGCACGCGAACTCTGTCCGGCGTCGAGTAACGCGAGGTGTCCACCGGGACGAATGCCGTCCAGCCATCGGTTGACCGTGGCGTATGGGTCGCCCAGCATCCCAACGACGAAGGTGGCGAGAAGCCCATCGACCTCCTCGCTGGGCGAGAACGTGGCCGCGTCGGCCTGCACAAGGTGGACATTGTCCCAGTCCTCGCGCTCGACGCTGTCCCGTGCCTGTTCGAGCATTCCGCGGGTGAAATCGACGCCGATGACCCTGCCTTCGGGACCGACGCGGTTTCGGAGGTGTGGGAAGTTGGCCCCGGTTCCACACCCCATCTCGACCACGGTATCGCCGGGCGAGAGGTGGAGTTCGTCGGCGACCCGACCCCGGAGATGGGAGAGTCCGGGGGTCGCCACTGCGAGCAGGTCGTAGAGCCGTGCCCAGCGTCCGTAGAACTGCTGGGCGGCGGACGGGCCGCGCCGTGACATAGCTTCCCGTACGACGAACCCGGACAAAAGGTTCAGGGTGGTTCCGGAGCGGCCGATTTCTGTCGGTAGATGTGGGAAGAAATACAGATACTATATTGTATAAGTCAGATAGCACTCATAGTGCTAAAGTCCCCTCACGTCGCAATTTATCCCACATGACGATTGCTCTGACCAAAGACGATGAAGGGAAGCGGGTCATCGAATCGGATGGGTCGGACGTCGGAATGGTCACGAAGATACGCCATGGGACGGCACACGTCGAAGCCGAACCGGACGTCGTCGAGACGTTGCAGACGGAGTTGGACGCGGGGGGAAGCGACGAGAACACGTACGCGGTTTCGGAGGAGGACATCGAGCGAATCGACGACGAAACTGTCGTCCTCCGGACGCGCGACTGAGCGGATAGTTCCGAAGAAAAATTACCTCGTGTACCCCTACCCGAGGTGACTAAAGAGTGCGACCGGATTGGTATATACTTTGTGTGTGCCAATTCGACCGTTGGACATAAACGACTCGCACAAGCAGGCACGAGGCAAACCAAATGAGACAACGAACGAACAACCGAACCATGAATCATCTGCCAGACACCGGAGACATTCCCGACGGATGGGAACAAACGCCCGTCAGAGGAGACGAAATCGAACTCCAACACGAGGACGGAAACATCGCGGTGAAGGCAGTGAGAGCATCGATAGCCGACGAGTGGGAACTCGAATTAGAGGACAGCATCGGCAACAGATACACGACGATTCGACCGGTGGGCCGCGTTGCAACGCGTGACCGCGCCGTCTCGGCGCTGCTCTCGTTCGCGAGAGCGGTCAACGACCTTCGGCGCGAACGTGGCGACGTGTTGCCGGACGATATCGTTCGGGAAGTCCAACGCAACGAGCGAGTCCCGACTTAGACGATTTTTCTGGCGGTTTCGGCCACCGCTTCGGCGGAGTCGCCGAGGATGTACACGATGGGTTCGATGCCGTAGCCGCCGGTGTGATAGAGCACCGTTGCTTCGGGCGTCCCGTCGAGGGTCATGCTGACCGCTTCGCCGAGGTTGTCGTACTCGGCGTCGAACTCGGCGGTCGAGTGGCCCGCCGATTCCAAACGGGACACGATGTCGGGGTCGTACCGGACGTTGAGCGCCGCGTGAACGGCGGCACCGTGCGCTCGTGCCGCGAGGAGGATGGAGGCGACGTGTGCGCTGACGCCGAACTCGGGTTCCGCCGGTATCGTCGCCCGACCCTTCACGTCGAATATGCGACCGGGGATACCGGCCACGTCGTCAATGTTCTCGGCGTTGGGGAGACACTCACAGAGGTTCGACCCCACGGCGGGAATGAGCGAGGTAAAGCCGCTCGTCCCCTCCACGATGTGAACTCCGCGGCGCATGGACGAGAGAACGCGCTCGGTCGCTCGGAGGTCGTCGTCGGGGTCGTGAACGTTGAAATCGCCGCCGTATCCGGTCAGTTCGGGCATCGCCTCCTCGTGCAGTTGTGCGACGAGGTCGTGGTCTTCGAGCTGGCGGATGAGTACTTCGACCTCCACGAGTGCCTGCACCTGGCTCATGCTTCCCGTCGCAAGTCCCTCGCCGATTTCGTCCACGAGACGGGCGATGCGCTCGTCCTCTCGGACGCGCTCGTTCTGTGCCACGTCGCCGTGTGCGTACTTCGAGACGGCGCTCTGACTGACGCCGAGGGCGGCAGCCACTTCGCTTTGGGTCAACCCGCGTCCTCGCAGGTCCTCGGCGAGCATCGAGCGAAACGTCGGGAGGAACTCCTCGACGACAACTTCCTCCGCGAACTTCACAGTTGGTCACCGCCGAACTCGTGGTCGCTGCCGATTCGGGACGCCTGCGGCCCGGCTTGGTCCTGATATTTCGACCCGCGTTCCGACCCGTACGGTCGCTCCGAGGGGTTCTTGAGTTCCGTGAAGATGAGCTGTGAGATTCGCGTGCCGGGTTTGAGCGCGACGGGGGCGGTGCCGAGGTTCGACAGTTCGAGCGTGATTTGCCCGCGATAGCCGGGGTCGACGACGCCCGCCGTGGCGTGGACGACGACGGCGAGTCGTCCGAGCGAGGACCGACCCTCGACGTGAGCCAGCAGGTCCGACGGGATCTCGACGCGTTCCTTCGTCGTGCCGAGAACGAAATCGCCCGGATGGAGGATGAACTCGTCGCCCTCCTCGACGACGGTTTCGGTGACGTAGCTGTCCACCTCGCCCTCGCTGTCGGGGTGGATGCACGGGATGTTCGTGCGCTGGAATTCGAGGAACTCCTCGCCGAGTCGAAGGTCGATACTCGCCGGTTGTATCTGCAAGTCGGGTTCATCTATCGGTTCGACGACCAAATCACCGGAATCGAGACGGCGGCTAATGTCCGCGTCGGAGAGTATCATTGTGGAAAACAGGGGTGGGGGTGTGTAAAGACCCACCGGTCATCAGGCGAGTGCCGCGAGGAACACGAGGAAGGCGATAGCTCCGGCGGACGCCGCCGCGGCCCCCGTCGAGAGTCGCCGCGCGTGTTTCAGTCCGTACGTCCAGACGACCCACTGCCACGCCGTTCCGAGCATGGAGACGAACACCGACCCGCCGCGTGCCGTCGCGACGAGCGACTGCAGTTGGTCGAGGAGCACCTGCGGGTCACTCCCCGACAGGTCCGCCCCGCGGAGTGCGAGATAGAACAGTCCGATACCGACCAGCATCTGGACGAGCGACGGGAGCATTCCCCACCCGGCGACGGAAAGGGTGTTCGAGAACGACCCCTCTCCGCCCGCGACTGCCGATGCGATGTGAAGTCCGATTGCGGTCAGCGGCCACGCTACGAGGACGCCGAGGAAGACGAGCGGGATTTTCTTCTGAAAACCCTTCCAGATGAGGTCGCCGATGACCACCGTCTTCTGCTTCGGACGGTCACACGCTTCGGAGAGACTCCCCGCGCCGTCGGTGAAGAAGTCGTCGTTACAGAACGTATCGCTCGGGCGGTTCGGGTTGTCTATCTGCGTCGTTCCGGTCATTCGTTGGGTCATCGTCCACCCGACGAATCCGAGGAGGACCGTCGAGGCCAACGCGACGACGAGGACGACGGCGAACGCGCTCGCGAGACTCGGACGGGGAGCGCGCTCTTCGAAGAAGCGGTCGGGATGGAGGAGGGCGTCCGAAAGCATCGTTCCGACGTAATTGTCATCAGGTATAAGCTTTCTCGAATCGAGTAGCCAGTGTTTTGGTTCGTTACTACGACGCTCGACTATGAAACAGGCCATCGTCGCCCGGACGGACATCGGGATGGGGAAGGGAAAGCTCGCCGCGCAGGTGGCACACGCGTCCCTCTCGGCGTACGAGGACACGGGACAGCGGGCACGAAAGCGGTGGAAAGGCGAGGGGCAGAAGAAGGTCGTGCTGAAGGGCGGAAGCGAGGACGAACTGTTCCGCCTCGCGGAGAAGGCGCGAGCGGAGGGACTCCCACACGCCATCATCCGCGACGCCGGTCACACGCAACTCGACCCGGGAACCGTCACGGCGCTCGCCGTCGGTCCGGCCGATGACGAACTCGTGGACAAGGTGACGGGCGACCTTTCCCTATATTGATACCGAGTGGTAGCCGACGAAAACATATCAAACAACAAATCTTTTACTGTCCGGGTCATTGAGTTCCGATAGACTACGTACCGTGTTGTCAAGCACCACAGCCAATCCGTAACGGACAATGGACGAATCCACCGTCAACGCCGTCCTCGATACGCTCCCGGACCTCTTCTACGTTTTCGACGCGAACGGAACGCTCGTCGAATGGAACGACCGCCTCGTGGAGGTGACGGGGTACGACGACGACGAACTCGACGGGATGAACCCGCTCGATTTCATCCCCGAGGAGGACCACGCAGAGATAGGAACCGCCATCGACGCGGTACTCGTCGATGACAACACCGAAACGCGCCAGTCGGCGCTCGTGACCAAGGACGGTGGGCGCGTTCCGTACGAGTTCAACGCGACGCGCCTCGCCGACGAGAACGGCGAGGTTATCGGCTTCGCCGGAACGGGGCGTAACCTCTCGAAACGTCGAAAGCGAGAACGCGCGCTCCGTCAGCAGCGCGACGAACTGGAGACGCTGAACCGCATCAACGAACTCGTCCGAGAGGTCGTTCACGAACTCGTCGGCGCGGCCACGCGCGAGGAGATAGAGGAAACCGTGTGTCGCCGACTCGCGGACTCCGACCTCTATCGGTTTGCCTGGGTCGGCGACTACGATCTCGTCAGGGACAGTATCGTTCCTCGAACGCTCGCCGGAGAAGACCGGGCGTTCCACGAACTCGTCGGAGAGGTCGATAGCGAGAACAAGGTGTGGGAACGTCCCGCGACGAAGGCATTCCGGACGGGGCGTCACGTCGTCATCCGGGATTTCTCCCGAACGACCATCCTCACCGACCGTCTCCGGGAGGGTGGGTTGAAACGCGGACTCCGTTCGGGAATCGCGGTCCCGCTCTCGTACGGGCAGACGAGGTACGGCGTGCTGGTGGTGTATGCGACACGTACCGATGCGTTCAGCGAGCGGGAAGCCGCCGGGTTCGATACGGTCGGCGAACTCGTCGGGTTCGCCATCAACGCAACCGAGAACAAGAAGCTCCTCGCGACGGACCAAGCGGCCGTCGAACTGATGTTCCGCGTCACGGACGACGAAGCACTTTTGGTCGACTTATCGCGCCGAATCGACTGCACGCTCGTTCTGGACGGTACCGTGCCGACGTCCGACGGTCAGTATCTCTACTACGTGCGCGTCGAGGACGCGCAACCGAAACGAGTGGCGAATACCGCGGCGACGCTTTCGACCGTGGAAGACTCGGGCGTCGTCTGGATTCACGACGAGGAGGGACTGCTCGTGTTGACTGTCTCCTCGTCGCTGGTCGAGAGCTTCATCGAATCGAGTGCGAAGGTTCTGACGGCGGAGGCACACGACGGAACAGAGGACGTCGTGGTCGAGGTGGCACGCGAAACCGATATTCGGACGTTGTTGGCGTCGATTCGGGAGTCCTTCCCCGATATCGAACTCGTCGCAAAGCGCGACGTAGAGCGGACCGAGCGGTCGGAGCAGGAGTTTCGAGACGTATTTTCGGCGGACCTCACCGACAGACAGCGGTCCGCGTTCCGCGCCGCCTATCTGGCGGGGTACTACGACTGGCCGCGCGAGAGTACGGCGGAACAGGTCGCCGAGTCGATGGGAATCGCACCCGCGACGCTTCATCAACACCTTCGGAAGGCGGAAGGGAAGCTCGCATCTGCGTTTTTCGGCGGCCTGAGGGACTGAAGCGGAGTCATATCGATGGGAAATCTCGATAGCCAACGTACGTAGGTACTGCGTACTTGCCCTCGACGTACCACTACATCACCAATGGAGAGAGAAACAGAAGTCCACACGTCGCCGTCGAGCGAGAGAACCGAAATATCCGTCGAGGCCATCTTCGACGTCCTTAGCAGTCCGTACCGACGATACGTCCTATCGCATCTCTCCGACGCGGCGACGACGACCATCGGAGACCTCGCGTATCACGTCGCGGCGTGGGAGGCAGAAACCGGTATCGCCGAGGTGTCCGATGACGAGGCGACCGAAGCCGAGATACTGTTGTATCACGTCCACCTGCCGAAGCTATCGTCCGTCGGACTCGTCAGCTACGACGCCGAGTCGGGAGCGGTCACTCCCGAGAAGAGCATCGAACTGGCGACGGACTGCATTCCCGCCGGAGAGTAGGGTTTTTTAATCCCGTTCGGACCGAAGGGCCGAACGAATGCGCGAGGCACATCCCATCGAGACAGCGGTCGGCATGGAGTATTACGTCAGCGACGAAGACGGCGTGGGGGGAACCCTCCGCGAGACGAACGAGGATTTCAGGGTGCGAGAGATAGAGGGGTTCGACGCCGACCCCCTCGACGCCGACCCGGGGTCGTATCCGTATCTGGTCGTCCGTGCGACCCTCCACGGGTGGGACACCAACGACTTCGCCAGAAGCTTCTCCAGCGCGCTCGGAATCAGCCGTGAACGCGTATCGTGGGCCGGAACGAAGGACAAGCGCGCGGTGACGACCCAGTTGTTCAGCCTCCGGAAAGTCGACCACGACGACCTGCCGGAGATGCGCGCCGCCGAGCTCGAACCGATCGGCCGGGCCGGGCGGGAACTGCTGTTCGGCGACCTCGTCGGTAACGAGTTCGAGATTACCGTCTCGAACCCCGACCAGCCCGAAAATGCCGACGAAATCGCGGCCCAACTGCGCGAGTTCGCCGGGGGGGACGACACGCTCGCGGTTCCCAACTTCTTCGGCCAACAGCGGTTCGGCAGTCTCCGACCGGTGACACACGAGGTCGGCCTCCACGTCGTCCGAGAGGAGTGGGAGGAGGCGGTGATGGCCTACGTCGGCAATCCGTTCGAGACGGAACCGGACGACACGCGTGAGGCCCGCGAACGTGTCGAAAAACTCGCACCGGACTGGGACGCCGTCCTCGACGCCCTGCCGAAACGGCTCGGATTCGAACGCTCGATGGCCCACCGTCTCGTGGAGAACGGCGGCACCGAACCGGCGGACTTCCGGGACGCGCTCGAATCGCTGCCGACGAACCTCCAACGACTGCTGGTGAACGCCGCCCAGTCGTACGTCTTCAACCGTATCCTCAGCGAGCGGCTTCGACGAGGTATTCCCTTCGACAAGGCGGTCGCGGGCGACGTGGTGTGTTTCGCGGAGTCGGTCGACGGCTTGACCGTCCCCGACATGGACCGCCAGCAGAACGTAAGCGAAAAGCGCGTTCGGACCATCGAGCGCCACTGTCGGCGTGGCCGGGCGTTCGTCACCGCGCCGTTAGTCGGTACCGAGACCGAACTCGCGGACGGGGAACAGGGAGACATCGAACGCGCGGTCCTCGACGAACTCGACCTCGAACCGCACGATTTCAACCTCCCCGGGGAGTTCCACTCGACCGGCACCCGTCGGGCGATACTCCTCGGCAGCGAGTTTTCGCTCTCCCACGACCCGCTTTCGTTTTCGTTCGCGCTCCCCTCCGGGTCGTACGCCACGGTTTTCCTTCGGGAGTTCCTGAAGGCGAATCCGCTCGAAATGGGGTAGAAACGCGACGGGGTCCGGAGGGATAGCGACACCACGACTCGGCGCGTGTATAATCCTTCACCGTACTCTCATCCACGGCCCCAAGGGGATATGGTCGAGAGCGGTGTTGGGGCATCGATGACAGGGCGAAAGGGGTTCACCGTACTGCTCGGGGCACTGCTTTTCGTTTCACTGACCGTCACGCCCGTACTCGCACAGGGGGCGGGCAACGGTGGTGAAGAAGCGATGGTGACGGGGGTTCCTGCCGTCGTCGTCTTCATCGCCGGGGCGGCGCTGTTGGTCTACAGCGTCGAGAAACTCATCGGCTTTCTCACTAAGGCCGCGGTCGGACTCGACCTGTCGCTGTTCGTCCTCGCCATCCTGTTCACCGGCATCGAGTTCGACGACGTGGTCTTCGGGGTCGCGACGAACGTCGAAAACCTGAACGGTGTGGCCCTGGGAATCGTGTTCGGAACCGCACTCTCCTTGACGGGAATCACGCTCGCGCTGGCCGCCATCGTCACGCCGTTCGAGGTGAACGTACCCCGCGACTATCTCGTTCTGTTCGCGCTCTCGCCGCTCGTGATGGTACCGTTCGTGTTGTCCGGTGGAGTGACGCCCGTCGATGGCCTCGTCCTCATCGCCCTCTTCGTCGCCGTCTTCGGCTACATCGTCTACCGGGAGTCGGACCGCAACACGCCGGTGTTCCGGGATACGGAGGTCCAAGAGATGTTGGACGGCGGTGTCGTTCGACCCATCGCGGACGATATCCCGTTCGTTCCCGAGCGCGAGTTGCCGGGAGTCGCGTGGTTGGGCCTGTCCGTTCTCGCGCTGGTCGGCCTCGTCGTCGGTGCCTCGGCGATGTCGGTAGGAACCGAAGGTGTCATCACCACCTACGGAATCGAGGACACGGTGTTCGGTGCTACCATCGCGACGGCGGTGTTGACGGTCGAAGACCTCTTTCTGACCATCGAACCCGTCCGCCGCGGCGCGCCCGAAATCGGCATCGGCAACGTGGTCGGAAGCGTCCTCTTTTCGGTCACGGGGAAAATCGGTATCATCGCGCTCGCCGGGAGCGTCGGCATCGGGTCGGCCGTCCTCGTCTGGCACCTCCCCGTCCTCATCGTCGGAACCCTGCTGGCGGCGTACTTCATCTCGACCGGACACCTCAAAGCGTGGCACGGGTACGTCCTCCTCGGCCTGTACGTCGTCTATTGGGTCGTCAGTTTCGCGGTCTTCGGCGGCGCGCCGATAGAGGTGTGACGAGGAAAGGAGGTGGTCCCCGTGGATGTTTCCGCCCTTCGGAATCGAAACGCCGAGGTTAAACGCCGCGATTGGGAAGAACACGTATGAACTGTCGGCAGTGTGCGTCCTCGCTCGAACGCCCGGGCGACTACTGCCTCGTCTGCCGGACGCAGAACGCCGACTCCGTCGTCCTCGCCGTGACCCGCGACCACGCCGAAATCACGATGCTCCGCGACGAAACCGTGGTCGGGAAGACGGGCGTCAGCACCACGCCTGAGGAGGGCGAAACCGAGGTGGTCGAACTCCGCAACTTCGCGGGGCGCATCGCCGACGAAGTGCGACGGAAACACCCCGAGGACGTGTACGCGGCGGGCGACCGAGACGTGATTCGCGCCGTCCGCGCCCAACTCCACTACGATTTCTACCGCGTCGGCGACGAGAACCCCGTCGAGGAGGTGCTGGCGCGGCGTGACGAGCGCTCGCTCGAAGTCGTGGACCGCGACCCCGGCGAGAAAATCGGCGGGAGCCACACCACGCTCATCGGCAATCGGGACGGTATGCGCGTGATTCGAGAGGTCGCCTGCCACCCACACGTCAAGAAGGTCATTCCCGGCCCCATCAACGCGGGCGGGGCGAGTTCCGACTCGGGCGTCCGCGCCAAGGCCACCCGCGCCGACGAGAACGGCAACGTCCGCCTCCTCCTCCGCGACGGGTCCAGCGTGCAGGAAAACCGCGTCGTCACCACCGCCATGGACCGCGACCTCGGCGAGCGAATTCGAGAGGATTTGAACGAAGCCCTCGAAGAGAGCGGCTTTCGGTGAGGACGAAGGGTGTGAAATCGTTCCGAACGCTCGCTAGTGTTGTAGCCGAAAGTAATCAAATTACAACAACCGGAAAGTCGACCTCGAAAGCCTCCGCCCGGAACAACGCACCACATCCTCCCCAACCGATTCGCTTCGCTCATCCCTCGCGCGAACTGTAACGGGGCGATGCGGGCGAGAGTGCCCGCGTCGCCCGTCAGCGCGCGCCACGACGGGAATTCGAATGCACGATATCGGCTATCCGGTGTGGCGCGTGCGCCAGCAGGTTCGTGGTCAGCGATCGGCCACGAACCTGCCAGAGTATCGCGTGAGGGATGACTGAGCGGATGCGAAGGAATCGGTTGGGGAGGGAGTGGCTGATGCGGTGCGGTGGCGGTTTCATTGACGTCTGTACTTGCACGCATAGAGAAATCACGACCGACGCGTTCCGAGGGGATTTTCGAAGACGAAACCACAGCAGTCACACCGATACAGAAATCGGAATCAGCCGTACCTCTCGAAAATCAGTCGGCCAAACGTGATTCGTCGCCGGTACCGTCCGTCAGGGCGCTTGCGACCGCGCCCTTCAAAACGACTTCGTCGCCGAGCGTTGTGACCTGTACGTCGGGTTGGTTGTTCAGCAGGTGGTTGCCGATGCGCTCCCGAATCGGGTCGACGACGAGTTCCTCGTTGTTGAGGGCGACGGCACCGCCGAGGTAGACCACCAGCGGCGCGTAGGCTTGGACGACGTTCGCCACGCCGACCGTATTCCAGTGGGCGACCTGTTCGATGACGTGGTCGGCCAAGGGGTCGAGACCGGCGTTCTTGAACACGTCCTTCGCCGAGAAGTCGGGGTCTTCGAGGGCGAGAGCGGTTTCCACCGTTTCGTCCTCCTCGGCCAACATCCGGGCGTACTCCGGGATGTTGTTCCCCGAGCAGTAGGCTTCCCAGTGGCCTTCCTTGCCACAGCCACAGGTGCGCCTGCCGTGCGGGTCCACTATCATGTGCCCCACCTCGCCCGCGTTGCCGTCCCAACCGGTGAGGACGTTGCCGTCCACGGAGACACCGGCACCGATTCCGCTCGAAATGGTGATGTACACCATGTCGTCTGGGTTGCGGTCGCTGTAGAACCGCTGCCCGATAGCGCCCGCGTTGGTGTCGTTGTGCAGGGTGACGCGTTCGCTGTGAATGAGTTTCCCCACCGGTCCGGTCAGGGGGATTCGACCGATGGTGTCCGGCAGGTTCGCCGGGTTGTCCACCACACCCTCCGCGAGGTCGAGCGGGCCGATGCTGCCGATGCCTGCCGCCCGAATCTCACTGGGGTCGATGTTCGCGTTCGCACACGCACCACGAATGCATTCGAGTACTGCTTCAGTAACCGCGATGCCGGTCGGTCCCTGTGGCGTACCACGTTCGTACGTGCTGACGACGTTGCCGCCTTCGTCGGCAACGGCCGCCCTGACGTTGGTCGCCCCCAGGTCTACACCCGCGTAGTAGGCCATTCAGATGAACTAACGTCATCCGTCCCACTTAACTACAGGCATTTACTCGCCGACGAGTAGTGTCCGATAACCCGAGAGGTCCGACTGTCGGAGTTAACTGCATCGACGGCGTGAGTCGATGTATGTCGGACGACCTCCCTGACATCGACGACGAGACGGAGTCCGCACTCCACGAGCTCGAACTCGGCATCGAGGGACTGCGAAAGGCACACGGCTACCTCGTCCAGTTCCACCACGTCACCGGCCACGCGATGGAGCACTTCGGTGAGGCGGAGAATCACCTGCGGGACGCGGGTCACGAAGAACTCGCCGACCACATCCGCGACGAAATCCTCCCGTGTGGCGTCCTCGGGGGTGATCGGTGGACCTACGCGTTGGTCGAATCGTTCGAGACGGGCTTCCTCCGCGACATCGAGGCGTTCGAACACGCAACGCGCGACGAACTCGCAGACGGGGAGCGTCACGTCCGCGAGCGCCGAACGCAACGGCGGTGGCAGGAACGTGCCGAGGAGTGAAAAATGTCGAAAATCGAACCGAGGGTAAAACGGGCGAGCGTTCAGTCCTCACGCACGAACGTCACGGGACACGGCGCGGAGAGCATCACTTCCTGTGCGGTACTGCCGAAGACGGCTTTTCCGGTCGGCGAGCGCTTGCGACCACCGACGAAGACGCCGTCGGCGTTCACGTCTTCCGCGAGGTCAACGATGGTTTCGCCGTGGTGTCCGATCGCACCGCGAACCGAGTAGCCGATGTCCTCGGCGTCGAGGGCGTCCGAAAGCGAGCGAATCGTCGCATGTCGTGCGGCCACCTCGTCCGAGTTGGGTGCCCCGGCGGGGTCGTAGTCGAGTTGGTCCACGACGTCGTCGAACTCGTCGTCAGTGAAGACGTGTGCCAGAACGACCGTCGCGCCGGTCGGTCCGGCCACGTCGATGACGGCGTCGGCGAGCCGTCCGGTTCGGTCCGCGTCGCCCGGTCCTACCGCGAGAAGAATCGTCTCTATTGCCATGGTAGCACGTCACTGTGCAGAATATTAAATATAGGGGGACGTTCACTCGAAATCGGAACGGTTGAGATATCAAGCTAGTTGAGAGTCGGGAACGAAGGGAACGCATGATAACGCCGAATGTAGACGAACGAGTCGCACTGGTCACCGGCTGTTCGAAGGGCATCGGCCGGGAACTGCTCCTCTCGCTCGCCGACTGCGGGGCCGACGTGGCCGTCCACTACCATTCGAGCGAGGAAGAAGCGCAGGAAATCGCCGACACCGCCCGAAAGAAGGGCGTCGAAGCGATGACCGTTCAGGGGAACGTCACTGACCCTGACGAGGTAGACGACCTCTTTTCGGCCATCGAGAGCGAACTCGGTCCAGTCGAGGTACTGGTAAACAACGTCGGCCCGTTCGCGCCGAGCCACTGGGAGGACATCTCGTTCGAGCGCTGGAACGCGGTCCTCGACGGCAACATCAACGGAACGTACCTCTGTTCGAAGCGGGCGCTCCCCGAGATGCGCAAGGCGGGGTTCGGCCGAATCGTCAACATCGGCTACGCCAGCGCGGAGAAGGGACTCATCAGTCCGAAGAACGCGCCGTACTTCATGGCGAAAGCGGGCGTTCTGATGTTCACCCGAATGCTCGCCGCCGACACGCAGAACGACGGCGTGACCGTCAACGCGATTTCGCCCTACGTGGTCGAAAATTCGGACGTGTTCCCGGACGACTTGCCCCGCGGTGCGCCGGCGAAATTCGAGGACGTGGCGCAGGCGCTGCGCTTCTTCGTGGACGAAGACAGCGACTACCTGAGCGGTGTAAACGTCGAAGTGGACGGCGGGTGGTTGCCGGAGAAGGTCTGAGTCGAGTCAGTTCCCCTCCAACGCGTCGATTGCTATCGCTCCCGCGACGAGCGCTGTTTTCGGTAGCGACCCCGCATCGTGGATGCGAACGTCGTACTTGTCGCGGAGCGAAAAGTGACCCTCGATTTCGCCGATGGAGTCGCCCTCCGGGGTGGTAATCGAGTACTTGTGTGGCAGGAACGAGAGGACGTCGACGAGCGACCGCAGCGCTTCGAGCAGCGCGCTTCGGGAGGCGACTTCCGCGATTTCGGTCCCGTCCGGGAGCCGTATCGTCCAGCGGTGGTGGAAGAAGGTGAAGTTCTTATCGAGAACCACCACCGGTTCGCCCGAACGTTCGTCCACGAGGACGTAATCGCCGGCGACGTCGAAGACGTTCTTCGCTTTCACCCGGAAGACGACGTTCCCGTCGGCGTCGTGAAACGGGAACTCCTCTTTCATCTTGAACATCTTCTGTTTCGACGTCAGGACGAGGTTTCCGGTCGAATCGTACACCTTGTATTTGTTTCGGAAGTGGCTCTGTTCGACCGTGTACGTATCGTCGTCGAGAGCGACACCGCCGATGTCGCGCTGTGCTGGAGGTTCCATTGTTCACAGCTTGTCGTGTATTTGTATTTAAACTTGAGGGCGAATCCGGCTTACTCGCCGCCGTCCGCCTGTGCCTCCGCTCCGTCGATGTCCCGGTCTTCGATTTCCGCGCGCCGTCGAATCGCTCGCTCGATGAATTCGCGCGGGAGGGCTTCGATTTCCCCGGCTTGCACGTGCCAAAGGTTGGCGTACAGGCCGTCGAGCGCGAGCAAATCGTCGTGTGTTCCGCGTTCCACGATTTCGCCGTCGTCGAGGACGACGATTTCCTCGGCGTCCTTGACCGTCGAGAGGCGGTGGGCGATGGCGAACGTCGTCTTCTCGTCCACGAGCGAGGAGAGACTGCGCTGGATGAGGGCCTCTGTTTCCGTATCGACGTGGCTCGTCGCCTCGTCGAGAATCAGGATGGCGGGGTCCTTGAGAACCGTCCGCGCGATGGAGAGTCGCTGGCGCTGACCGCCCGAGAGTTTGACGCCGCGCTCGCCGACCATGGTGTCGTAGCCGTCGGGCAGGTTGACGATGAACTCGTGTGCCTCCGCGGCTCTCGCTGCCGCCTCGATTTCGTCGTCCGTCGCGTCGAACGTCCCGTACGCGATGTTCTCCTTCACCGACCCGTAGAAGAGGAACGGTTCCTGACTGACGTAACCGACCGCTCGCCGCAGACTGCGGAGGTTTACGTCCCGGATGTCGGTGCCGTCGATGCGAATCGTCCCCTCTTCCACGTCGTACATGCGGAGGAGGAGTTTCAGGACGGTGGATTTGCCCGCGCCGGTGGGACCGACGAGCGCGAGCGTTTCCCCGCGTTCGGCGCACAAATCGATATCCGAGACGACAGCCTCCTTGCCGTACCCGAAACTCACATCGTCGTACTCGACAGTGCCGTCCGCGACTTCCAAGTCCGGCGCGTCGGCGCTCTCGTCCAGCGTCCCGCGTTCGTTCATCAGCGAGTACACTCGGTCACTGGACGCCTCGGCGCGCTGGTAGATGTTGATTATCTGCCCGAACTGCGCCATGGGCCAGATGAACTGCTGGCTCAGGATGACGAAGGTGACGAACACGCCGGGTTCGAGCGCGCCGGTGAACGGTCCCGGCGCGCCGGAGAGCAACCAAAAGCCGCCGACTGCGAAGGTGACGGCGTAGCCGATTCCGGTCAGGAGGCTCAGGCCGGGGAAGAAGGTGATTCGGGTCGTGATGGCGTCCCAGTTCGCGTCGTAGTAGTCGCCGGACGCCTCCTCGATTCTGCCGGATTCGTACGGTTCCGCGGTTTCGGATTTGATGACGCGAATGCCGCCGAGGTTGTTCTCCAATCGGGAGTTGAGCGCGCCGACGCTCGCCCGCATCGCGGCGTACTTCGGCTGGATGGTTCGGACGAAGAGGTACGTGAACGCCGCGAGGAGCGGCACCGGAAGCAGCGCCACGAGCGCGAGCGCCGGATTGAGTGTGAACAGGATGCCACCGATGCCGACGATGAGCACCGCGATGCGGAGCGCCGAACTCAGCCCGTCGTTCAGAAACGTCTCCAACTGGTTCACGTCGTTGTTCAGGATGGACATCAACTCGCCCGTCTGCTTGCCGTCGAAGAAGTTCATGTCGAGCAGTTGCATCCTGTCGTAGGTGTCCACGCGGAGTTTGTGCTGGACGCCCTGCGCGAACGCGTTCCAGCCCCAGCCTTCCAGCCACGAGAACGCCGCCCCGACGAGGAACGACGCGAGGACGATGCCGATGGAGAGCCATAGCTGCCCGGACAGCGTCGTCGGCGTCCACGCCTCTGGGACGAATCGAATGCGAAACGCCTGCTCGTTCAGGAAGATGGAGTCGATGGCGATGCCGAGGACGACAGGCGGCAGGAGACCCGAGAGGCGTCCGAGCACCGTCCCGACGAACCCCGCGACGAACTGCGGGAAGTAGCCGCGGCCGTACTCGGCGAAGAGTCGCCACATCGTGTGCCGTTCCGCTTCCTCCGGTATCGCTGTATTCGATGACACTTACGTCAGGTAAGGACCGAGCGAATATGTCCCGTTCGGTGGGGTGCAATATCACCGTCGTTCCCGCCGCTCCCCCGTTTCACTTTCACTCCGCTTGCATTTCCAACCGATAGGCATACCCTCATTCAGTCGCTGTCTGAGTATAGATGAGCAAGGACTACATCGAAGTGCGGGGGGCCGAGGAGCACAACCTCAAAGACCTTGACGTCAAGATTCCGCGCGAGGAGTTCAACGTCGTCACCGGCCTTTCGGGGTCGGGGAAGTCCTCGCTCGCCTTCGAGACGGTGTACGCCGAGGGACAGCGACGCTACATCGAGAGCCTGTCGGCCTACGCCCGGAACTTCCTCGGGCAGATGGACAAACCGCAGGTCGAGAACGTCGAAGGCTTGTCGCCCGCCATCTCCATCGACCAGAAGAACGCGGCGAACAACCCGCGTTCGACGGTCGGAACCGTGACGGAACTGCACGACTATCTGCGACTGCTCTACGCCCGCGTCGGCACGCCCCACTGTCCGCAGTGTGGTCGGGAAGTCGGCGAACAGAGCGCCCAGAACATGGTCCGTCGGGTGCTCGATTTGCCCGAGGGAACGAAGGCGAAAATCGCCGCGCCGGTCGTCCGCGACCAGAAGGGCGCGTTCGCCGACCTGTTCGACGACCTCGTCTCGGACGGCTACTCGCGCGTCGAAGTGGACGGCGAGGAGTTCGATTTGACGCTCGACCGTCCCGACCTCGACAAGAACTACGACCACACGGTCGACGTCATCGTGGACCGCGTGAAGGTCAGCGAGGATGCCCGAAGCCGCATCAACGACAGCGTGGAGACCGCGTTAGAGGAGGCGGAGGGCGTCATGAAACTCATCGTCCCGAACGCGCCAGCGGACGTGAACCTCGGGTCCGAGTCCCGTTCGACGGGGGCGCTCGGAGGGGGCGGCGACGAGCGACTCGTCGTGGAGTTTTCGGAAGAACTGGCCTGCACGAATTGCGGCATCGACTTCCGCGAAATAGAGACGCGGAGCTTCTCGTTCAACAGTCCGCACGGCGCGTGTCCCGAGTGTGAGGGTATCGGCGAGACGAAGGAGATAGACGAGGACCTCGTCGTCGAGGACCCGTCGAAACAGCTGAAACACGTCTTCGAGCCGTGGAGCTACAAGCGGACGTACTACCGCCGACAGCTCGATTCCGTCGCCAAGCACTTCGACGTGAGCCTGACGACGCCGTTCGAGGACTTGAGCGAGGAGGTCCGGCAGGGATTCCTCTACGGCACCGACGAGGACGTGCTGTTCAAGTGGAACACGAAGAACGGCATCCGTCGCAAGGAAGAACCGTTCGAGGGCGTCATCCCGAACCTCGAACGACGCTACGTGGAAACCGACAGCGACCGGGCGCGCGGCCACATCGAGGACTACATGGCCGTGACGGAGTGTCCGGCCTGTGACGGCACGCGACTGCGGCCCGAAAGCCGCTCGGTGTACGTCGATGGCACCTCGATTTCGGAAGTCAACGGGATGTCCATCGGGGACGCGCTGGTTCACTTCGAGAACCTCGAAGCCAACCTGACCGACCGACAGAACCGCATCGCCGAGGAGATACTGAAGGAAATCCGTGCGCGGCTCGGCTTTATGGAGGAAGTCGGCCTGCAGTATCTCACGCTCGACCGCGAAGCCTCGACGCTTTCGGGTGGGGAGAGTCAGCGGATTCGGTTAGCGACCCAAATCGGGTCGGGACTGGTCGGCGTCCTGTACGTGTTAGACGAACCCTCGATCGGACTCCACCAGCGGGACAACGACCGCCTGCTGAACACGCTCTGTGAACTCCGCGACTTGGGGAACACCCTCATCGTCGTCGAACACGACGAGGAGACGATGCGACGGGCGGACAACGTCATCGACATCGGACCCGGTCCCGGCAGGCGCGGCGGCGAAGTCGTCGTGCAGGGCGACGTGGAGGACGTGATGGCCCACGAGGAGAGCATCACGGGCGACTACCTCGCCGGGCGAAAGGAGATTCCAGTCCCCGACGAGCGTCGGGAAAGCGGCGCACACCTCACGGTTCGAGGGGCGCGCCAGCACAACCTCAAGGACCTCGACGTGGAGATTCCGGTCGGGAAGTTCACGGCCATCACGGGCGTCTCCGGGTCCGGCAAGTCCACCCTGATGCACGACATCCTCTACAAGGGACTGGCCCGTGAGATGAACGACAACACCTCGGTCGACCCCGGCGAACACGACGCCATCGAGGGGATGGACGAGATAGAGAAGGTGCGACTCATCGACCAGTCGCCCATCGGTCGAACCCCGCGCTCGAATCCCGCGACCTACACGGGCGTGTTCGATTACGTCCGCAAATCGTTCGCCGAGACGAAACTCGCCAAGCAGCGCGGCTACGAAAAGGGTCGCTTCTCGTTCAACGTGAAGGGCGGACGCTGCGAGGAGTGTGGCGGGCAGGGAACCGTCAAAATCGAGATGAACTTCCTCTCGGACGTGTACGTCCCGTGCGAGGAGTGTGATGGCGCACGCTACAACGACGAGACGTTGGATGTGACCTACCGCGGTGCGACCATCGCCGACGTTCTCGACATGTCCGTCGAGGAGGCACACGACTTCTTCGAACACGACACGCGCATCCGTCGTCGCCTGAAACTGCTGAAGGACGTCGGGTTGGACTACATGAAACTCGGTCAACCGTCCACGACCCTCTCCGGCGGGGAGGCCCAGCGCATCAAACTCGCCGAGGAACTCGGCAAGAAGGACACGGGCGAGACGCTCTACCTGCTGGACGAACCCACCACGGGACTGCACCACGAAGACGAGCGCAAACTCGTCGCCGTCCTCCAGCGACTGACGGACAAGGGCAACACCATCGCCGTCATCGAACACGAACTCGACCTCGTGAAGAACGCGGACCACGTCATCGACCTCGGTCCCGAGGGCGGCGAGAAGGGTGGCGAAATCGTCGCCACCGGAACACCCGAGGAGATAGCGCGGGCCGAGGGGTCCTACACAGGGCAGTATCTCCGCGACAAACTCCCGGGCATCGACCTCGACGGTCCGCGTGCGGATAGACCGGCGCCCGCGGCGATGGATGATTGAAGTATGACATGTTGGACCGTCTGAACCGACACGCAACTGTTTCGAACCGATATACCGGTTCCTTTTTACCGTAGAATGGCGGGCTTACCCGGAAGAATCGCTCGCTTATGCACCAGTACCGTAAGTAGTTTGAAAACTACAGTCAGCTAAGCACTGGATAACAAAGTGTCGTCCGAGGTAACTTCGCACTCGTGTTACGTCCGGGTGGCGGTGGTATAGCAGAAACAACCGATTGCGGCTCTCAGGTGTCATGAGTTCGACTGATGGAACCCCACAAGAACTGTCCGAAGATCTCATCTTCGACGTTCTGAAAAATAGGCGACGACGGTACACGCTCCACTATCTCAAACAGCAGGGGCGACCAGTGGAACTCAGCGAACTGGCGGAACAGGTCGCCGCGTGGGAAAACGACACCACGGTCGAAGGCCTGTCCGCGAACGAGCGCAAGTCGGTGTACACCTCGTTGTATCAGACGCATCTCCCGAAGCTTTCGGATGCGGGAATCGTGGAGTACAACCAGAGCAGAGGTATCGTCGAACTCGCCGATAACGCCGTCCAGTTGGAGGGGTATCTCCGCCCGCAGGACGAGTTCCCGTGGATTCGATACTACCTCGGTCTCGCCATCGTGAGCGCGATTCTGGTCTTCGCCGACTTCCTCGGTATTCCGCCGTTTGCGGCGATTCCGGACAAAATCTGGGGCGTCCTCATCGTCGCCGCGTTCGCGCTCTCGGCATTGGTTCATTACCTCCGGCGTCGGCAACTCGGGACGGGAGAACGACCGCCGTCGGCACGGTAGCGACCCGACCCGAGAAAGAAGCTATTTTGGCCCGCGGCGAACAACCCACGATAATGTACGATTTCGTGGTGGTCGGTGCAGGTCCCGCCGGGTCGCGGTTCGCGCGGCACGCCGCGGACGCGGGACACGACGTTCTCGTTCTCGAACGCGGACAAGTTGGAACGCCGCTCGCGTGTTCCGGCCACGTCAGTACCGACATCTGGAAGTTCACCCCCGAGGGTGCCCGAGCGGACCTCCTCCAAAACGAAATCTACGGTGCGCGCTTCCACGTCGATGGCCCGACGTCCCCCGAACATCCCTTCTACAAGGACGAGGTCATCTCGAACGTCATCGACCGGGTCGGACTCGACCGGACGCTCGCGGGCGCCGCCGAAGAGGCCGGAGCCGATTTGCGCGAGGAACACAGCGTCTCCGACGTGGACGAACACGGAAAGTACGTGGACGTCACCGCCAACACGCCGGATGGAACCGAGACGTTTCGCGGGAAGATGGTCGTCGGCTGTGACGGCCCCGTCTCGCGCGTCCGGCGGGAACTCCACCTGCCCGAACCGGGTGAGAAACTGCAAGGCGTACTCGGGTTCACGACCGACACGCACAACGGCAACTTCGTCGACGTGCACCTCACCGCGCCGCGATTCTTCGCGTGGCGGATTCCCCGCGGAAAGGCCGGCGTCGAGTACGGATTAGCCGCGCCGTCGGGCGAGAACGCTCGCGAGTTGTTCGACCGATTCACGGCCGAGTACGACGCCGAAACCGGGAATTTCTGTGCCGGGATGATTCCCATCGGTCCGGCACCGAGCGTCACCGCCCATCGAGGGTTTCTCGTCGGCGACGCCGCCGCACAGACGAAACCCTTCACCGGCGGCGGCATCCTCTACGGCATGACCGCGGCGGACCACGCCGTCGAAACCATCGACCCCGACGACCCGGCCACGCTCGCCGACTACGAGCGCGCGTGGCGACGGGAGTTGAAGAACGAGATCCGACTGGGCCACTGGGTGCGCAGGGCGTACTCCCTCCCGAAACCCGTCCAGAAAGCGGGTCTCACGGCGATGGAGGGCGAAATCGGCGTTCACATGGACAAGCCGTCGTCCTTTTTCTCGACCGACCATCTCCGGAAACTCCTCACACGCTCGTCGTAGGCAGCGGCTAGCCCGAACGTGTGTGACACCGTTCCGCCCCTATACTCGTTATCCCACGTAGTTTTTGGAGTATCCTCACCCATCGCTCGTCGTCGGGAACGGCGTACCTCCGACAACGGTCCCCCTTTTCACTCGAATCGTGACGACGAGTCCATCGCCGGAAGAGCAGCAACGGCGGAGCAATTTGAAAAATATCCTCAACTTACTATAAATCAATTTATTATATTTCTATAAAAAATATTTTAAATAGATGTCGCAATTATGGTGGTGGAGTATGACATCACGACGTAACTTCATCAAGACGGTCGGCGCGGCAGGTACAGCGGGCGTCGGTGCGGTCGCCCTCAGCGGAACCGCGGCGGCCAAACCGACGGTCGATTGGGAACCGGCGGATTCGAGCAACTACACGGGAGCGGACCGCGGTGCTGCGGAAATCGATTGGGTCATCATCCACACCGTGCAGGGTTCGGCCAGCAGTGCGGTCAACTGGTTCCAGAACCCCGACGCGGACGTCAGTGCACACTACACCGTCTCCGAGGGCGGCCACAAGTACCAGAGCGTCAGCGACATCAACATCGCGTGGCACGCCGGAAACTGGAGCTACAATCAGTACTCCGTCGGCATCGAACACGGTGGCTACGTCAGCGAGAGCTACGAAGACGCGCAGTACCGTGCGTCGGCGAAACTGGCTAGCTGGCTGTGTGACCAGTACGGCGTCCCGAAACAACACCCGTCGAGCGTCCCGAGCGACGCGGCGAATCCGGCGAACGGGGGCATCATCAGCCACGAGCAAGTTCCCGAGAACAGTCACACCGACCCCGGCCCGAACTGGGACTGGGACTACTACATCGACCTCGTGAACTCGTACTGAGTCCGAGCGTTCCCGAATTCATTTTTCGACCGGCCTCTTCCCGTGTCGTTCCGTCGGCTTCACTCCATCCGTTCGAACCGACCGAGGAGATAGCGAAGCCACACGCCGAAGGAGACGACGCCGAGGGCAAGGAAGGCCACGAACCGCGGACCGACCCCCTCGGAAATCCCGACGAGGAGCGCCTTTACCGGCCAGTAGAGGGGGATGATACCGACGACGTACTCCAGCGGTTCGGGAAGCAACGCGATTCCGGCAATCGGGAGCAACAACACGACGCCCAGCAGTTTGTTGATGACGACGCCTTCGATGGAGTCGCGGGCGAGTCCGGCGAAGAGGAGCGTCACCGTGGGACCGGCGAGCGCAACGACGCTGGTGACGGCGACGAGTATGAGAAACGGGACGCGGACCAACCCGAACAGAAGTACGGTCGGAATCACGACGACGGCGCTGACGACGTAGGCGGTTCCGCCGCGGTAGTACAGATATCCCCGGCCGGTCAGCGGCGTGGTTCGGAGCGCGGCCAACACGCCCTCCTCGCGGTCTTCGAGGACGAAGAAGCCGACGACGAAGCCGTAGATGTAGGGCGGGAAGGTGACGACGAAACCGAGGACGAGCGGGTAGTACGGAGCCAGCGAAACGGACGGAAGGAACTGCTCGTTCGCGAACGGTAGGGCGATTCGAGCGAGGGACGCGAGAAGGAGCGGCCCGGTCCCGGCGACGAGGAGAAGCGGGTCGCGGAGCCACTTCTTCCAGTCCGCGAGCGCCATCCCGCCGACCGGGCCGAGTTCGAACGCACTCGATTTCGAACGACGACGCGACCCATTCCCGTCCGTTTCACCCCCGGAATCCCGCCGCGGGGGACGGTGCTGGACGATGTGACGATGGAACTGCCGTTCGGCCACGACGAAGGCGAGGAGGCTGCCGACCGAGAGATAGCCGACGGCGTAGGCGAGTTCCCACGCTCGAATCCCGTGAAACGCGCCGTCGATGAGGATGAGCGCGGGACGCACCGGAAGCAGGTAGAAGACGGGCGTGTCGAAGAGTGAGAAGTACGAGAGCAACGGCGCGTACAACACCACGCCGTACAGCAGGGCGCTCAGGAAGTAGTCGTTTATCGAGTCGAACCGGGCCACGCTGACGAACCCGACGAGAACGAACGGAATCGACGTGAGCGCCACGCCGAGGACGAGGAGGGGAAGGTTCACGCCCCCGGAATGGACGAGGAGGGAGAGCGCCGTCGCGACCACGACGGCGAGGAGGGTCAACGAAGCCACTTTCGAGACGAGGTAGCCGCGGACTCCGAGCGGCGAGACGACGAGGGCGTCGAGAACGCCTTCGCGTTTCTCGATGAGGACGAGCGCGGCGACGAAGTAAAAGCCGAGGACGGATGGGTCCGAGAGGACCACGAACACGAGCGCGCGTTCGGTCAGCGACGCCGGAAGCGCCACGAACGCCACGGCGTAAAACACCGTCAGCGCGGCGTACACGGTGTAAAATCCGTACCGGCGCTGGAGTCGCACGTCCCATCGGAGCATCGACGTGACCGGTCTCATCGAAGCGATTCACCCGTGACTTCGAGGAAGACGGTTTCCAACGTGGCCTCCTCCGTGTGAATCGTCTCGATTTGCTCCCCGCCGAGCAGGCGGCGAAACTCGGCGTTCCCCTCCGCGTCGTCGAGCGGGAACCGTGCTGTCTTGCTCCCGTCCCGCTGGTACTCCACCCGAACCGTTCTGGACCCGTAGTCGCGTTTCAGCGTCTCCGGGTCGCCTATCAGCGGAATTTTCCCGTTCACGATGAACGCGACTCGGTCACAGAGTTGGTCGGCGACGGTCATGTCGTGGGTCGTCAGGAACACCGTCTTTCCCGCCGCGCGAAGGTCGGAAATCGCGTCCTTGACCCGTTTCGCGTTGCCGGGGTCGATGCCGCTGGTCGGTTCGTCCAAAAAGACGAGTTCGGGGTCGTGCAACAGCGCCCGGACGAAGTTGAGTCGCATGCACATTCCCTTCGAGTACGCGCCGACGCGCCGGTCGATGGCGTCCGACAGGCCGACGAGGGCGAACAGTTCCTCCACGTCGCGCGTCTCGGTTCGGTGGAGCGACGCGAACAGTTCGAGGTTCTCCCGGCCGGTGAGTTTGCGATACTGGTTCGGCGACTCGGCCGACACGCCGATTCGGTCGTAGTAAGACCCGTCCCAGTCGCGGACCTCCCGGTCGAACACGCGGACGGACCCGCAATAGTCGTCCAACAGTCCGGTGAGGACTTTCTGCGTGGTGCTCTTTCCCGCCCCGCTGGGGCCCAAAAAGCCGAACACCTCCCCGGTTCCGACCTCGAACGAGAGGTCGTGGAGCGTCTCGTTGTCGGCGTTCGGGTAGGCGAAATCGAGAGCGTCGACGTGAATCATCGGGGGAGTGTGTCGCGGAAGATCGACCGTTCGAAGCGATTCGTCATCGGATGGAGGTTGGGATGTGAGTGCCGAATAAGTAGAACGTCACATGTAACCTTATTTATATAGGGTTCCGAGGGAAGGACGATGACGTCCGTTCGATTGCGAGTGACGTTACCCGAGCATCCGTGGATAGCGAAGGTATCGCGGGAGTACGACACGACGGAATTTCGAGTCCTGTCAGGTATCGGCGGCGACGAACGCGCGAGCGCGTTGGTGGAGACGTCCGGCGTTCCGATAGACGACCTTCGGGAGAGCGCGGAACGCGACCCGTCCATCGACTCGTTCCGGGTCGTCATGCACGGCGACGGGACGACGGTGTTCCGAAACGAGGGACCATCGCACGGGACCTACGACATCTTCCGCGAGACAGGGACGATGCCGGAGTACCCGGTTACGATACGAAACGGGTCGGCGGACGTGACGATTACCGAAACGCGTGAACGGGTGGTCGAACTGAAGGAGGCACTGGAACGAATGGGTGCGACGGTCGAAGTCGTCGCGGTTCGGATGACGGGCGATTCGGGGGGACTCCTCACGGAGCGACAGGCGGAAGTCGTTGACCTCGCGGTGACGGAGGGGTACTACGAAGTGCCGCGACGCTGTTCGATAACCCGACTGGCGGAACTGCTCGACGTGTCGAAATCGACCGTGAGCGGCGTGCTCCACCGGGCGGAGTCGAAACTCGTCCGGGAGTATTCGACGGCGTCCGCGGAGTCGTGAAAACCGCGACGAGGGGTTCGTTTATTCGAGGTCGTACAGCGCGCCGTACTTCTCGGTCACGTAGTCGAGGAAGTACTCGGCGGTGAACGACTCGCCCGTCGCGTGTTCGATGAGGTCGTCCGTGGTGTACAGACAGCCGTACTGGTGAATGTTCTCGGTCAGCCAGCCGTGGAAGTCGTCGAAGTCGCCGTCGCGAATCTGGCCATCGAGGTCGTCGATGTCCTCGTCGGCTTTCGCATACAGTTGTGCGGCGAGGACGCTGCCCAGCGAGTACGTCGGGAAGTAGCCAAAGCTACCGTGGCTCCAGTGAATGTCCTGCAAACAGCCGTCGGCGTCCGTGTCGGGGCGGATGCCGAGATACTCCTCGTACTTGTCGTTCCAGAGTTCCGGCACCTCGTCCACCTCGATTTCGCCGCGGATGAGCGCCTTCTCGATTTCGAAGCGCACCACGATGTGCATGTGGTAGGTCAGTTCGTCCGCCTCGACGCGGATGAGGTTGTCCTCGTACACGCGGTTCGCGGCCTGATACATCTCCTCGACGGAGACGCCGTTCGCGTCCGCGAATCGCTCCTGAACGAGCGGCAGGAAGTTCTCCCAGAAGGCGCGCGACCGACCGACGTTGTTCTCCCAGACGCGGGACTGGGATTCGTGGACGGTCAGGTCGCGGGCTTGGCCGAGCGGCGTGCCGTACTGGTCGTCCGGCAGGCCCTGCGTGTACGTCGCGTGGCCGAACTCGTGAACCGTACTCATCAACGCGCCGAGCGGGTCGCTCTCGTCGAAGCGCGTCGTCACGCGGGCATCGAACTGCGTTCCGCTGGAGAACGGGTGCGGGGCGGTGTCGAGGCGGCCCCGGTCCCAGTCGTAGCCGAGCGTGTCGAGCACGTCGCGCGAGAGTTCCTCCTGCGTCTCGGCGTCGTAGGTGCCCTCGAAGGGCGTGGCGAGTTCGACGTCGCTCTCGCGCACGTCCTCGATGAGCGGGACGAGTTCGTCACGGAGTTCCGCCAACGTCTCCTCGGCGGTGTCGATGCCGAGATAGGGTTCGTACTCCTCGAACAGGACCTCGTAGGGGTCCTTGTCCGGGTCGATGTGCTCGGCGTACTCCCGCTCCAACTCGACCAGTGTTTCCAGCGTCGGGGCGAAAATGGAGAAGTCGTCCTCCTCGCGCGCCTTCTTCCACTTCGGCAGCGCCTCGGACGTGGTGCGGGAAATTTCCTCGACCAACTCGCCGGGGACGCGGGTCGCCCGCTCGTACTCCCGTTGGACCTCGCGGACGACGGCGGCCTGCTCGTCGTCCAACTCCTCGCCTTCGAGTTCGTCCAACAACTCACCCATCTCGTCGTCAGTGAGCAGTTCGTGCGAAATCGCCGACAGGGCCGACCGCTGCTGTGACCGAGCGGGGGTGCCACCCTCGGGCATCACGACTTCTTGGTCCCAGCCGAGAATCCCGGCGGCGTTCTGGACGTTCGAAATCCGTTTTACTTTCCCGAGAAACTCCTCGTAAGTACCGTTTTCCGCGGTGGCTTCAGTTGCCATCGTCGGGTGTTTGCTGTCACCGATTATCAATGAATGGGTTTCGGTACGAAATAGGACGGGGACTTGGATTCGTTATATTGTTTCCGCCGTATTCCGGTAAATTCGGTAACAACGCGCCAGCACGTCGATACTCACGCTCTCGTTTTTCGTGTGCGCTTCGCCGGGTTCGGACGCGCCGCAGACGACGCAGGTGACGCCCGCCTGCGCCAACCATCCGGCGTCCGTCGCGTGGGGCTTCGTCACCTGTTCCGGGTCGCCGTCCTGTGCGTCGCGGGCGGCGGCCAGCACCGCCTCCGCGAAGTCCGGGTCGTCGCACTCCATCGGCGGCAGGTCCTGTTCGACGGTCCACTCCACGCCGTCGATCTCCTCCACGGCACCGAGGTCGGCGCGCTCGCCGGGGACGGTCCGCTCGTCGATGGTTATGTCACAGGTGTCCGGAATGACGTTCCACGCGCTCCCGCCGTGGATTTCGGTGGCGACGACGCTTCCCGAGATGTCGTTCCCGAGAACCGAGACGGTCGGAACGTCGCAGTCCCGGACGATGTCCACCGCGTCGGTGGCGCGGTAGATGGCGTTTTCACCGGCGTCCGGTTCGCTCGCGTGTGCGGCGGTTCCGTTCGCCGTGACGGTGCTCGCCCGTCGCCCTCGGTGGGCGACGACGACGTCCGTGACGCCCGTTTTCGAGTAGTTCGTGGACCCTTCGGCGACGATGGCGCTGTCGGGCGAAAAGTCGTGGTCGATGGCGTACCGTGCGCCGTCGCCGCCCAACTCCTCGGCGATGAAGCTGGCGAACACGAGGTGACAGGACGGGTCGGCGTCGCGGAACGCGAGCATGGACGCCGCCACGGCACCCTTCATGTCCGCCGCGCCGCGGCCGTAAATTCGTCCGTCGCGCTCCTCGACCACGTACTCGCCGCCGTCCACCTGTGATTCGTCCGGGGGGACGACGTCGTGGTGGCCGACCAGCGCGAGCGAGGTATCGGCCCCGCCGTCGGCCGCTGGTTTCCGGGCGATGACGTTCCCCACTTCGTCCCGCGTTACGTCCGCGTCCGTCTCCGACCGAAGCCACTCCTCGATGTAATCGCCCGCCGCCGTCTCGTCCTCGTGACTCGGAATCGAAACGATGTCCCGGGTCAGTTCGACCAGTTCGTCCATACTCCCTCATTCCACCCGGCGGTTTAGTACTCTACGCCCTCGGCAACCTCTCTGGCGTTCGCTCCGTAGCGTCGATAGGGATTTTGTTGCTGTCCGAATCCCCCATTATAGACCTTTTACCGATGGGCGTTCATACGAGTAAAACAACTGTTTATCTCACGAATAGTCCGATAGAACGACAGCGAGTCAGGTTTAGAATCGACCGACCTCTCCGCGAGTCGCGTCGTGATGATTAGTATCCGACGTCTTCGGCAAGAACGTGGATGTCCTCCTGCAGCGTGTGGAGTCGTTCCGCGACGGACGCGTCCGCTTGGTGTTCGATTTCCGAAATCCGGTCCTCAGTCTCGCGGAACTGCGTTCGCTTCGTTTCCTCGTCGCTCGGGATGTTGGACAAGCCCTTTCGAATCGCCCGGATTTCCCCGGCGACGTCGGGCGAGGCGTCATCCGCGACCGAATCCAAGTCCGCTCGAATCTCGTCGAGTTCTCGTGCCATGGTCCGGACGATGGCATCGGCGACCAAATCGATGCTGGCCGGAATCGGGACCCCTCACCCGTCTATCGGCTCACAATGTCTTGCACAACAGTGCAATATGTCCTCCAAAAGCGTGTCGCCCGAATACCGAATCGCACCGGTCCGTTCGTCGTAATCGACTACCGACGTCGCTTCGAGACGCGGGAGATGGACGTGTCGAAGTCGCGTTTCGGTATGCCGTGGGTCGCCATCGAGTACGTCGCACAGTTCCTCGACGGTCGTGGACCCGTCCGTCGATTCGACGAGATAGTACACCAATCGGCGTCGTTGAGCGTCCGAGAGTACTTCGAACACTCTATCGAGACGTGAGGGCTTCGGGGACTCGGGTGACACCATCTACCAATGGTTAGGAAATCAACCCTCTAATTCTGGTGCCTGAATCCGCAAGCTTCCACTCAGATTGCACAATCGTCGACGAACTCGTACTCCTCGTATCGGTCGAGTTTTCGCTCGATGGCGTCCAGAAGCCACTCGTCGATGGTTTCGTCCGTGCAGTCGGCTTCGATTCGGTCGCGCGTCGTTTCGTCGACTGTGAGCACGAGGTGGGCGTGATGCATCGACTGCCGTACGTCACCGAGGGGCAAAAGCGTGACCCACACGCTGAAACCCTTATCAGGCTACCGCACGAACCGACGCCCATGAACGTAGTGCCGGATACGAGCGCCGTCATCGATGGCCGTATCTCGCAGAAAGTCGATGATGGTGACTTTGCTGGGGCGACGGTCCTCATCCCCGAAGCCGTCGTCAGCGAACTCGAATCGCAGGCGAACAAGGGAGAGGAGAGCGGGTGGAACGGGCTGTCCGAACTCCAACGACTCGCCGACCTCGCGGACGCCGGTGACATCGAACTCGATTACGTCGGGAAGCGACCCAAACCCGAAGAACAGGGGTACGCTCATCGGGGCGAAATCGACGCACTCATCCGGGAACTGGCGGACGAACACGACGCCACGTTCGTCACCAGCGACCTGGTACAGAGCGAAGTCGCGCAAGCGAAGGGCTTGGAAGTGGAGTACATCGCGCCGAAAACGCGGGACGTGGAACGGCTCAGCATCGAGGACTACTTCGACGAGCAGACGATGAGCCTCCACCTCCGGTCGAAGGTCCCGCCGATGGCGAAGCGGGGCGAAATCGGCGACATGCACTATCAGCGGATTCGTGACGAGGCGTCCACGGACGAGCAACTGAAGGAGTACGCACAGGAGATAATTCAGAGCGCGAAACAGAGCCACGACGGGTTCATCGAAATCGACGAACCGGGCATGACCATCGTCCAGTTCCGCGATTACCGTATCGCCATCGCGGAACCGCCCTTTGCCGACGCGTGGGAAATCACGGCGGTTCGTCCCATCGTCAAGACGTCGATGGACGACTACGAACACGCGGACGAACTCCGGGGACGCCTCCTCGAACGCCAGCGCGGCGTCCTGATTTCCGGGGCACCCGGTGCCGGGAAGTCCACCTTCGCACAGGCCGTCGCGGAGTTCCTCGCCGACAGCGACTTCGCGGTGAAGACGATGGAGAAACCGCGCGACTTGCAGGTTGGACCCGAAATCACCCAGTACACCGAGTTGGCGGGCGAGATGGAGAAGACGGCCGACTCCCTGCTCATGGTCCGTCCCGATTACACCATCTACGACGAGGTGCGTAAGACGGACGACTTCGAGGTGTTCGCGGACATGCGCCTCGCGGGCGTCGGCATGGTGGGCGTCGTCCACGCAACGCGCCCCATCGACGCGCTCCAGCGACTCATCGGCCGCGTGGAACTCGGCATGATTCCGCAAATCGTGGACACCGTCGTCTACATCGAGGCCGGACAAATCGCGAAGGTGTACGACGTGCGGACCGAGGTCAAGGTTCCGGCGGGCATGACGGAAGAGGACCTCGCACGGCCCGTCATCCTCGTGGAGGAGTTCGAAACCGGAACGCCGGAGTACGAAATCTACACCTTCAACCGGCAGGTCGTCACGGTCCCTTTGGAGGACGCTGACGAGAAGGAGACTGGCGTCTCGCGCCTCGCCAGACAGGAAATCGAGCGGGAAATCCAGTCGGTGTCCCGCGGTCACGTCGACGTCGACCTACAGGGCCAGAACAAGGCCGTCGTCTACGTCGACGAAAACGACATCTCCTACGTCATCGGCAAGGGCGGCGGTCGAATCGACGACATCGAGAACCGTCTCGGCATCGATATCGACGTTCGAACGCACGACGAGAAACCCTCCACGGTGGGAGGTACGGAGGCGACGCCGCGCGGCGACGTGGTGACGCCCGAAATCACGGGACGGCACGTCATCATCCCGCTGGACGGCCACGCCGGGGAAACGGTCGAAGTGCAGGCCGACGGCGAGTACCTGTTCACCGCGACGGTCGGCCGCGGCGGCGACATTCAGGTCTCCCGCGGTAGCGCCATCGCCGAGGAGTTGGAACACGCCATCGACCGCGAGCGCCAGATTACGGTCGTATCGGCGTAAGCGCCGGAATCGCGGTCAGTTCTCGTTTTCGATTATCGATACTCCGCCATCTCCGCGACCACGTCGGACGTGGCGACTCGCCACTTCTCGATGAGCGCGTCCTCGAACGGTTCTTCCTCCCAGTCGTCGATTCGGTCCCGCTCGTCCAACCATTCGACCGTCCGGGCGATTCCCGTCTCGAAGTCTATCGTGTACTCGTAATCGAGGTCGCGTTTCGCCTTGCGGTTGTCGAACGCCGTCGCGTACTGGAAGTGGTCACGGAGCATCGCGGTTCGCTCCGGTGCGACGGCGGTCAACACGTCGGTCGGAACGTGGACGAGTTTCGGGTCGGGCGCGCCGATTGCGCTGGCGACGCGGCGGTGGTACTGGTTCCACGTGATGAACTCCTCGCTCGTGACGTGGTAGGCCTCGCCGTACGCGTCCTCGTTACCGATGGCGTTGACGAACGCGCGGGCCACGTCGTCGCGGTGGCACGCACCCCAAATCGAGGTGCCGTCGCCGTGGACGACGACGGGCTTTCCGGCACGAAGGCGGTCGAGGTAGTACGTGCCCTTCCCGAAGGTGTGGTTGATGGCGCCGCCCTCACCGTAGGTGCTCCACGGGCGGATGACCGTCGTCTCGAACTCGCCGCGCTCGTGGGCGTCCATGAACACGTCCTCGGCGTCGGCCTTGTTCCGGCCGTAGTCGGTCACGTTCGGGTATCGTGCGGCGTCTTCCGTAATCGGATTTCGTTCCGGCGGGCGATGGTAGACGTCGACGGTGCTACAGAAGACGTACTGGTCGATGTGAGGAGCGACGGCGTCCACCGTCTCACGCGCCGTCTCCGGCGAGAAGCAGACCATGTCCACTAGCGCGTCGGGGTCGGCGTCCGCGACGGCCGCTTCGAGAGCGTCGATGTCGTGCCTGTCGCCCTGTGCGTGTGTGACGTCGTCCGGTAGCCCCTCGTCGTGGTTGCCGCGCGTGAACACCGTCACGGTCTCGCCCGCATCGGCGAGTCGGTCGACGATACCGGTGCTGATGAGACCGGTGCCGCCGACGACGAACACGTTCATATCCGGTCATCCACACGGGAACACAAAGCGGTGTGGATAGCGGACACTGTGGTTTTTGTGGGAGACGAAGAGAGGAAAAGAGAGAGAAACGGCGCGACTATTCCGCACACTGGGCGTCCGCACGGTGGTCCGCGTCCGGTTCCGTCGGGAGGTCGATTTCGTAGAGGTTCTGGCGGGCGTCGGCGAAGTAGATGTCCTCGTCGACGACGCCGATGTCTTCGAGTCGTTCGAGCGCGTAGCGAACCGTCCGTGCAGAGAGCATGGACTCGTCCACGATCTGCTTCTGGGTGAGCGACCCCTTGTATTCGAGAACCTTGAAAACGAGTTTGGCACTTGGTGGCAGGTCGTCGATTTGTTCCCGTTCGTTCTGGCTCATCATCGTTACGAATCGAAACACGCCACCGTGATAAAACTATTGAGACGGAGTGACATGGAAAGGCTTCACGGTGGTCACTCGACAAGACGAATTCGAAGGACGAAGCCGATCTCGGAGCGTTTTCGACGGCAGCCTGTGCTGACGTTGGTACACTGTCACACGCACACCCTAAAAGTCACCCACCGTCTGTATTCGGGTTCCACGTTCGTGCGAGTCCCACGCACGGCGAAAGCGGAGGTATGTACAAGCGAACGTCTTTTGAGGTAGGGTACCCGATTGGCACGCATGGCGACTGAAAAGGCATCAGAGCGACGGGCGGCCCATCTCCGGAGCATTACCGTCACGTCGCTCGCTTCGATATCTGGCATCATCGCCGGGTTCGCCTCCGCTTTGATAGTGGGGACGTCGAACGCGGCGGCGACGGACCAGATGGGATTGACCATCATGCTCGCGTTCGTGGTTGTCCAACTCCCACTGCTGTATCTCATGGGATACGAGTTGGACGGAATCAAAGACACCCTCTTCGTCGCGTTCATGACGTTCTCGCTCTGGTTCATCACGTGGGGTATTCTCCTGATCAACCACGTGGAGCTCTAAGCATGGCGGACGACAGTATCGCGGTCGTGGACCTCGAGCGGTGTTCCCCCGACCGATGCAACTACGAGTGTAAGAACTTCTGCCCGCCGAACCGGACGGGAAAGGAGTGCATCACGCTCCGCGGCGAGGACACGGCCGAGGGACAACCCGACCAAGTACACATCAGCGAGGAAATTTGCCTCGGCGAGACCTGCGGTATCTGCGTCGAGAAGTGTCCGTTCGACGCCATCGAGATCATCAACCTGCCGAGCGAGCTACAGGAGAACCCCGTCCACCGCTACGGCGAAAACGCCTTCTCGCTCTACGGACTGCCGGTACCTCAAGAGGGGCAAGTCACGGGGATTCTCGGCCCGAACGGGAGCGGGAAAACAACGGCGGTGAAGATTCTCGCGGGCGAACTCGCGCCCAACCTCGGCCAGTTCGAGGACCCGCCGGGATGGGACGACATCCTCGACCGCTACCGCGGAACCGAGCTTCAGGACTACCTCAGCGAGGTCCGGGACGGCGACGTCACCGTCGCCCGAAAACCGCAGTACGTCGATAAGATTCCCGACCGGTTCGACGGCAGCACCGCCGAGTTGCTCTCCCGAACCGACGAACGAGGCGTCCTCGACGACCTGCTGGAGCGACTCGAAATCGAGCACGTGATGGACCAAGACATCGACAGCCTCTCCGGCGGTGAACTCCAGCGCGTCGCCTTGACGGCGGCGCTGGCCCGCGACGCCGATTTCTACTTCCTCGACGAAATCACGCCGTACCTCGACATCAGCCAGCGCGTCACGGTCGCCCGCCTGCTTCAGGAGATGGCGAACGAGCAGGGTCGCTCCATGCTCGTGGTCGAACACGACCTCGCCATCCTCGATTTGGTGGCCGACAACCTGCACGTCGCGTACGGCGAACCCGGCGCGTACGGTGTCATCACGACGCCGAAATCGGTGCGTAACGGCATCAACGAGTATCTGAAGGGCTACCTCAACAACGAGAACATGCGGATTCGTCCGAACGCCATCGAGTTCGACGAACACGCTCCACGTGAGACGGTCACTGCCGACCCGCTCGTGGAGTATCCGGACCTCCACAAATCGTACGGCGAAGGCGAGTTCTCGCTCGACGTCGAAGGCGGCACGATTTACGAGAACGAGGTGTTAGGCATCGTCGGACCGAACGGAATCGGAAAATCGACGTTCGCGAGGCTCCTCGCCGGACGACTCGAACCGGACGAGGGCGACGTGGACTTCGCGCTCGACATCTCGTACAAACCGCAGTACATCGAAATCGACCAACCGATGCGCGTCGACGTGTTCCTGTCGTCGCTGACCGACGACATGGGAACCTCCTACTGGGACACGGAAATTTCCCAACCGCTCCAACTCGAACGCATCATGGAGCAGGACCTCACCGACCTCTCCGGCGGTGAGCGCCAGCGAGTCGCCATCGCCGCCTGCTTATCGAAACCGGCGGACCTCTACCTGCTGGACGAACCGTCGGCGTACCTCGACGTCGAACAGCGCGTCCGAGCGACGCGCGCCATCCGCCGCTACGCCGAGATTCAGGACGCCACCGTGTTGGTCATCGACCACGACACGTACATGATCGACCTGCTCTCGGACCGCCTGATGGTGTTCGACGGCGAACCCGCACAGCACGGTCACGCCGGACGCCCGAAGGGGATGCGCGACGGGATGAACGACTTCCTCGCCAACCTCGACATCACGTTCCGGCGCGACGAGAACGTGGGTCGCCCGCGCATCAATAAGCCCGGCAGCCAACTCGACCGTCAGCAGAAGAACGACGGCGAGTACTACTACAGCTAACTCCTCCTTTTTTCTTCGACGACTCGACGCGCCGCGAAGGTTTAGCTTGCCAGTCGCTAGAAACTCATCTTCGGGGAAACCGCCGAGGACATCGACGCCTGACCTCGGAACCGAACCGCTTTTTTCCCCCTCGTCGTAGTTCCGAATAGTGATATCCGCCCTCTCCTCGTGGCTCTCCACCTCCGACAACCGGGCGAAACTCTTCGCCGCCCTCGCAGTCGTGTTGTTCGCCACCGCCGGGGTCGGGGCGCTGACGGCACAGGACAGCCCTTACCTGTCCGTGGACGAGCAGCGTCCCGCGACGAACACACTCATCGCGTTGCAGGGCTACCAGCACGAGGGACGCGCCATCGAGGTGAACCCCGCCGGAAAAATCGTCTGGGAGTACACCGAGGCGGACGACGTGTTCGACGTGGAAGCGCTCGGGAAGAACCGAGTGCAAATCGCGGTGGCCGACGAACTCCCCGACGCGGAGTGTCCGTCCGAGTATCGGGACGACGGCTACGACAACTGCGTCCGAAACTCGCTCCGGGTCGTGGCACAGGATACAAACGAGACCCTGTGGGAGTACTCGTGGTTCGACGCCAAACTCCACGCCCACGAACTCCACGACGCCGACCACTACGTCGTGAACGGGAAGGACCGCTGGGTGATGGTGGACATGGGCAACGACCGCGTGTTCGCCGTGAACCGCGACAAGGAAACCCTCTGGCAGTGGAACGCGACTGAACGCTACGACTTCCCGGAGGGCATGGACGAGGAGGGCGACTGGACCCACGTCAACGACGTGGACCGGATTCGGCCGGGCGTCTTCCGCATCAGCCTCCGGAACTTCGATACGGTCGCCGACCTGCACGTCGAGAACGGGTCTGCTCGCCTCGAACCCGTCGTCGGCCCGAACTCCTACTCCGAGTCTGGGAAAGTCCTCTACGAACAGCACAACCCCGATACGCTCGGCGACACGCTACTCGTAGCCGACAGCGAACACGACCGCATCGTCGAAATCCGAAACGGAACCCTCGTCTGGGAGTACGGCGGCAGCGGCGTCTTCGACTGGCCCCGCGACGCCGACAGACTGCGAAACGGCCACACGCTCGTCGCCGACTCGTACAACGACCGAGTGGTCGAACTGAACGAGAAGGGCGAAATCGTCTGGTCGGTCGAAACCGGGTCGCTCCCCTACGAGGCGGACCGCTTGCCGGGCGAAGGGAGCGACGGACCGACCGCACGCGAGGCCGGAATACCGAACCGAACCGACGAAACCTCCGTCGTCAACGAACGGGTCTCGTGGGGCATCGCGATGGCGAAGTACGTCGTTCCCGACAGCCTCGCACAGGAGTTGGTCGTCATCCTCCTCGGGGTGATGGCGCTCGTTGGCACCGCCGTCGAACGGTGGCGTTAGCGCTTTTTCACGGTTATCTCGATGGGGTTCGTCGGTTCGAGCGTCGTCCCCATCCGCAAATCGAGGTCGGCGGGCGGGGAATCGAACTCGACCCGTTGTGCGAGCGTCGCCAACACGAGTCGAATTTCGGCGTTCGCAAAGCGCATCCCGATGCAGTGGCGCGGCCCGCCGCCGAACGGGAAGTAGGCGTACTCCGGCAAGTCGGCTTTCATCTCGGGCGTCCAGCGTTCGGGTCTGAACGTCTCGGGGTCGTCGAACCAGCGTTCGTCGTTCTGAATCACGAACTGCGGGAGCGTCAGCGAGGTTCCCTCGGGAATCCTGTACCCGCCGAGGACGACGTCCCGTTTCGTCTCGCGGAAGACGACGTAGGCGGGCGGATATCGTCGCAGGGCTTCGGTGACGATTTTGTCCGTGTAGTCGAGCGCATCGAGGTCGGCCATCGACGGGGTCTCGCCGTCGAGGACGGTGTCGAGTTCGTCCTGTAGGGTCCGCCGAACCCGCGGATGGGTCGAGAGGAGATACAGGCAGTAGGTCAGCGCGAGTGCCGTCGTCTCGTGACCCGCGAAGAGGAACGTCGCCATCTCGTCGCGGAGGGCTTTCTTCGACATCTTCTCGCCGTCTTCGTCCGTCGCGTGGAGGAGAATCGAGAGGAAGTCGTCGCCCGGCGGTTCGTTCCGGCGCTCCTCGATGAGGCGTTCGACCGACTCGTCGAACTGCTCGATGGCGCGTTTGAACCGACGATTGGTCGCGGTGGGAACCCAATCCGGAACGAACGCGTCCACGGACCCCGCATCGCTCTTCTCGTTGATGGCTCGCGTGATGTTCCAGGTCGCGTCACGAATCGGGGACTGGTTCCCCCGAACCCCGAAATCGAACAACGCCGCCGAGAGGATTCGAAGCGTCAACCGCCGCATCTCCTCCTGTAGCAGAATCGTCTCCCCGGTGGTCCACGAGTCGGCGGCTTCCGCCGCGAACTCGGCCATCGGGTCGGCGTAGGTCGCGATGCGCTCGCGGTAGAAAGCGGGTTGCATCCTCGTGCGCTGACGTCGCCAGAACTCCCCTTCGCTCGCGAAGAGGCCGTTCCCGACGAACTTCTCGCCCGCCTCTTGGATGAATCCGCTCTTTCCGAACTTCGACTCCTCCGTGACGAGCACCCGTTTTACGTGGTCGGGATGGAGGAGCGTGCAAAACGGCTCGCCCGCCACGGAGTACGACACCACGTCGCCGTACTCGCGGAGGCCGTCGTAGAACGAAAACGGGTCGCGGAGGAAGCCGAGCGTGTTTCCCACGGCGGGATACGATTTCGGACCCGGCGGGAGCGGGTGGTCGTCCGGACGCTCCGTCGGCGCGGTTTCGGGGGGCGTCATGGTTAACCGTCGGGTCGGAAGACCGAAGCCGGTTCCGTCGAATCCACTAGAGAATTTATAAGCGAGGCCGTATGTCCCGGTATGAAATACGTTCGGCTGACGCTTCGCCACCCGCGCGAGATGCGAAATCCGATGCGGTCGTTCATCATGGAACACGAGGCGATGGAACGGGCGGAACTGCTGAACTGGAATCTCTCGCACCCGGACCGCGATTACGTCCTCTTTCGAATCGTCGGCGAGATGGAACCCTACACCGAGGCGGTGGAAGCGGCCCCGTTGATTCTCGATTACGAGTTGACGCCGTTGGATGACGGCTCGTTTTACGCCTCCATCGAACACGAAAAGCGCGACGTTGACACCGACTTTCGCACCGCGTTCGCGGGGACGAGCATCCTCGTGATTCCACCCATCACGTACACGAGCGACGGCGCGATGCTGATGGAACTCGTCGGAAAGGCGGGCGACATGCAGGCCGTGATGGACGACGTGGACGCCGACATCGACATCGCCGTCGAACAGGTCGGGGAGTACGACTCGCCGCGGGCGCGGTTGTGGTCGACCCTGACCGAGCGACAGCGGTCGGCGCTCGAAACGGCCGTGGATATCGGTTACTACGCGGTGCCACGCGAAGCGGGCGTCGAAGCGGTGGCAAAAGAGATGAACTGTGCGCCGAGTACGGCCTCGACACACCTCCGAAACGCGGAGTCGAGGGTCGTCCGCGAACTGGTTCAGAGCACCTGCCGCTGACAGGTGCCACAGAGGTTCTCCTCTTTCACGTCCACCTCGCGGACGGTGGGCGAGAAGTTCATCACACAGCGGTTGTTGTCGCAATGTTCGAGGCCGAGCGTGTGCCCGATTTCGTGAACGACTTCCTTTCGAACGCGGTCGGAGAAGACTTCCTCGCGCGGTTTCGTGGAGATGCCGCCGTCCGAGGAGAGGCCGTCCGTCGCGGGTTGCAGTCGATAGGTGGAGATGACGCTGCCGCTTCCGTCGAGATAGGCGAGTCCGAAGACGTAGTTTCGACGGCGATAGAAGAGGTCCTGTGGCGTGATGGCGATGTTCTTCTCCCCCGTTCCGATGCGACTCGCCAAATCGATGAAATCCTCGGCGCGAAACTGGTCGCGGTTGGGGTCGTGGGACCCGGAGGGAATTTCCTGTCGCTCGTGGACCATGACGTCGCAGTCGTAAATCGACCGAAGGGCCGCTGAAGCCTCCCGTTTGACCCGCCCCGTAACGTCCCCCACGGGGACGATGTCAATCAACATGGCAACTCCTATGACCGGACGACCCATAAACATCCCGCCGTGAACCCCACAATTCGCGACGAAATCGTCCGCCGTCTCGCCGATTTCCGGCGCGCCGTCGAAATCGGAATCGGCAATCGACCGGACGTCGCCGAGGGACTCGCCGCGTCCGGCGTCGCCGTCACCGCGACGGATATCGAGCCGCGGTCGGTTCCCGACGCCGTCGGGTTTCGAGTGGACGACGTGACCGACCCGGAGTTACGGGTGTACGAGTCCGCCGACGTGATTTACGCGCAGAACCTCCCGCCGGAACTCCACCGTCCCGCGCTCTCGGTGGCCGAGGCGTGCGATGCGGTTTTCGTCTTCACGACGCTCGGCGGCGACCAACCGGTGGTACCTGTTCGGCGCGAAACGATTCCGGGCGAGACGCTGTTTTGGGCGCGAGAATAGGAACCGTAGGGTCGGTCAGACGTCCGGCTTTTCCGCGATTATCGTCTCCGCGGCGTGCTGGTGCGGTTCCCCGCCGGAGTCGTCGTCGAAGACGAATCCGTCCTCCCGCAGGAGGTTCCAATCGTCGTAGTAGCCGCGGAGTTCGCCGGGTTGGTAGAAGTGTTCGTTGTCCCCCCAGTCGGGTGCGGTCGGAATCTCCGGGTGGTCGACGAACGCGAACAGGACGTGAATCCCGCCGTCCGTCGTCGCGGTCTTGAACCGCTCGAACTGCCATTCGCGGTTCTCCGGGCGGAGATACTGGAGCGCGCCACAGGAGTATACCACGTCCATCGACGGGAAATCGAGGTCGTTGACGTCCGCGCGCCGCGTCTGGATTTGAACGCCGCGCTCCTCGGCGAGACGTTCCGCCTTCTCCAACCCGTTCGGAACCGGGTCCACCGCGAGGACGCCGTAGCCCCGTTCGGCGAGATACACCGCGTCCCGACCCTCGCCGCTGCCGATGTCGATAGCGGCGGGTGCGGTGCGCTCCGGTGCGAACTCCAGTACCGTTTCGGCCAAACCGTTCGGCGCCGTCCCCCAGTAGTAGTCGTCGCGGCCGTAACGCCGCTGGAGTTCGTCGTGGTCCATGGCGTGACGTTCAGAAGGAAGCGGTATAGGCGGTTCGGCATACTCCTGATACGCTCGGCGATTCGGCAAACCCTTATCGCCGCGGACGAACGCGATGGTATGAACGTGGACGCGGTCGTGCTGGACATCGACGGGGTAGTAGTGGACGTGGCGGACTCCTACCGGCGGGCGATAATCGAGTCCGTCGAACGGGTTCACGGCGACACCATCCCCAAGGACGCCATCCAATCGTTCAAGGACGCATCGGGGTTCAACAACGACTGGGAACTCACCTACGCGGCGGCGCTGTACGTCCTCGCGTCCCGCGAAGGGTTAGAGGACACCGTTGAGGAGTTCACCGACGGCATCGCGGCGAACGGCGGCGGACTCGACGCCGCCGAACGAGTGGTTGCCGAGGAATTGCCCGACGACGCCCACGACCGGGTTCGGGCGGCGTGGGACCCCGAAACGCTCCGCGACGTGTTCCAACAACTCTATCTCGGTTCCGACCTGTACGCCGAACTCGAAGGCGAAGAAGCGACGCTCGACACGCGAGGATACATCAACGACGAACCCGTCCTACTCGGGCCCGAGACGGTCGAAACCCTCACCGAGAACTATCCGGTTGGCGTCGTCACCGGCAGGCCGAGCGCCGAGGCCGACATCGCCCTCGAACGCGTCGGACTGGGGATTTCCGCCGACCGTCGGTTCACGATGGACGATTGGGAACAGGGCAAACCACATCCTCACGCCCTGATGACGCTGGGAGAGCGCTTCGACGCCGAACGCGTCCTCTTCGTCGGCGACACCTTGGACGATATTCGAACCGCGGTGAACGCCGACGGGACGGACCCCGACCGCGAGTATTTCGGCGTGGGCGTCCTGACTGGCGGTCTGACGGGGGAATCCGGACGACGGAAGTACGAAGGAGCAGGTGCGGCGGGGGTCATCGACTCCATCGACGACCTTCCGGCGCTCCTCGGAGAAAACTGATATCTTTCGGCCTGTAGCCTGTCCGCGGGATGGTTCACCTACATCGGTCCGGCGGCGAGCTTTTTCCCGGAAGGGACCGCCTAAAGACAGCACAGGCGGGACATAACAAAGCCAATCACGACCTTCCCCTGATGCGATACGCCACGCCCGACAGCGTGGCCCTCGGAGAATCGTGTCCATGACGTCTTACACACCGCTACGCACCCAGTATCGCACTCGGAGGCGACCCGTTCGATGAAACTTCGTCCGATACTCGTCGCCCTCCTCGTCCTCTCCCTGTTCGGAACCGCCGTCGCGCTTCCACCACCGGGGCTGCCCGGCGACGACCTGCCGGACGCGCCGACGAACCATCACGGCACCTACGCCGTCGAGCAAGGCGCGTCCTGTACGGAGGTCAGTCCGGTTCACGGCGACACGAACGTCGTGGACTTCTACGACTATCGCACCCCGTACACGAATTCGAGCAGTTGGGCCTACGGCTACTTCGGAGACAAAGCGTTCACCCGTGATAACGGGAGCACGATGTTCCTGTATCAGGCTCCCAGCGGCGTGACCAGCCTCGTGATGATTCACGACCGGATGAACAAGACTCGAACCGGCGACAACAACCCGATGAGTACGGTGACGTTCGGATTCGACGGCCTGCCGAGTTCCGGCCGGTGGGTACTGATGGACGACACGTACCCGCACAGGGACGACCAGTGGTCGAGAACGCGTCTCGACTGGATATGGGCCGGGTCCCGCACGGACGGCGGCGTCTTTCGCGGTCTGTCCGGAGATTCGGAGATAACCGTCACGCCGTCGTGGAACGAGGACGCGACGCTCTACAACCCCCAACTCAAGCACGAACCGGTCACGTCGTGGGCGTTCCTCTCGGGAAGCGGTGCCAGTCCGAGCGCGACGGAACTCGACATGGACTCGCCCGTGACCATCCACCCGGGAACGTGTGGGGGCTCGCTACAGGTGACGCTCCGCGCCGCGGGCACGGCCAGCACCGGAACACCGATAACCCTCGACGCGAGCCGGACGACCGACTCGGAGGGGACGCCGAAGAAGTACCACTGGGATTACGACGACGACGGAACGGTAGACGAGACGACGACGCACCCGACGACGACGCACACCTACACGGAACCCGGAAACCACATCGCGCGGGTCACGGTCACGGACAGCAACGACCACACCGCCAGCGCGACGACGCCCGTGACGGTGAAGCGAACCGAAGCGGACATCCACGTGACGGGCGCGTCGCTCGACCGAACGCACGTGTCGAAGGGAGATACAGTGAAAGTTACCGCGACGTTCAAGAACACGGGCGACGGCGACGGGACGATTCCGGCCGTCCTCGCGGTCGGTGACTCGGTCGGGGACAGAAAACGGGTACACGTCCGACCCGGGGAGACGAAAACGGTTACGTACACCTACAAAGCGACTGCCTCCGGCAAACAGGAGGTGGCCGTGAACGGCGTTTCGGCGGGGACACTCGCGGTCCAGCAACCCACCACGAAACGGACGACGGAGAGGACGACGCACACGAAACCCGGCGACGAGACGACCCACGACTTACACGACTCCCAGTCGCTCCCGGGCCCGAGCGTCGTGTTCGACCATCCCGGCATGAGCGGATTCGTGGTCGCGCTCTTGCTCCTCGGCGCGGCGTTCGTGGTCCGACGGTAGGTCGGAACCCCTTCGGTTCCGACGCGACGGTGACGAGGCGTTTTTAACCGTGCTCTCCATATCGCCCGCCAATGACGAAAATCCTCGTCGTGGACAACCACGGACAGTTCACCCATCTCGAACACCGGGCGCTTCGGGACATGGGCATCGAAACCGAACTCATCGACAACGACACGCCGCCGGAAGATATCGACGCCGACGGCCTCGTCCTCTCTGGCGGCCCGTCGATGGACGACATCGGCAACTGCGCGGAGTACCTCGAACTCGACATCCCAGTTCTCGGCATCTGTCTCGGCATGCAGGTCATGGCGCACGTCCTCGACGGCGAAACCGGAGAGGGAGAGTACGGTGGCTACGCCGACGTGAGCGTCGACATCACGAGCGACGACGACCCCGTCGTCGGGTCGCTCGCGCCCGAAACCCGCGTCTGGGCGAGTCACGCCGACGAAGTGAAGCAGGTCCCGTCCGGATTCGAACGAACCGCCACCAGCGACGTCTGCGGCATCGAGGCCATGAGCGACCCCGACCGCGACCTGTACGGCGTCCAGTGGCACCCGGAAGTGGCGCACACCGAGGAAGGAGAGGAAGTGTTCGAAAACTTCCAAAGCGTTTGTGAGTAGTATACTTTAACTCTCCGCGGCGTAGCCTTTCGCCCAATGACAGCGACCCAGAGCGACCTGGCGAGTCTGTCCCGATACATCTTCCGTGCGCCGCAGTGGTACGCGAGCGTGGGGTTCGCGCTCCTCATCGCCGCGATTGCGGGTGTCGGGGCCTTCGACTCGCAGTACATCCTACAGGACGCGTGGGAGGGGATTTTCTTCATCGGGGTTCCGACGGCCGTCGCGAGCATCTTCACGACGCCGGTGGACCGCCGCCTCGGCGGACAGTTGACCTACAACCGGTCGTCGCTCCTCGCACTGACGTGCGAAATCATCGTCGTCACCGTGTTGTCGATAGCGGGTATCATCTCGGCGTTCACGGGAATGGGCCAGCAGTTCGTCTTCGACGTGCTCATCTTCAGCCTCGCGTCCGTCTTCGCCCTCCGCCTCCTCGTGGTGATGGCCGTTTCGCGCACCTCGTTTCTGACCGCCATCGTTCCGGCGGGCATCCAGACAGGGGCCGCGGCGGTCCTCTTTTTCATCTACAGCGAGACGATTCGCGTCTTCGAAGTCGGCGGTCCGCTCGTACAGGACTTGCTCGCCCGCGGCGACAAAGCCCCGGCGGCGTTCGGCGTCATCACGCCACGAGATTTCATCCTTCTCGGGGTCGTGAGCGGGATGTATGCCATCAGCGTCTACGGCTTTCTCACCGTCATCGACCGACCGTGGCGGCGCAGTCTCGGCGTCAGCGCGCTCGACTTCCTCCGGGGGTTCATCGGCCACATCGCGGAGGGAACTCGCGAATTGGAGGACTTTTTCGAGCAAATGGGACAGCAGGCAGTCGTCCCCATCACCGTCCTCTCCTTTCGGCGCGAGGACGAAAGCGAGAAGGCACGGTTCGTCCTGCCGATGATTCACCCCGGCCCGATGGGCGAAATCGGCGGCGGCAACCTCCCCCGACGGGTCGCCGCGGAGTCGGACGGAATGGCGTTTCCGCCCCACGCGACCGCCGGACACGACTTCAACCTCGTCACCGAGCGCGAAGTGGACACCATCCTCGAAACGGCCCAGACGGCGTTCGAGCGAATCGAGTACAGCGACGACGCCAGTCAAAGCGTCCGAACGCAGGAGGGAGACGCCAAAGTCGTGGGCCAGTCGTTCGGGGACGACGCCCTCCTCGTCGCCACCTACTCCCCGGAGTTCGCAGACGACGTGGAGTACGCGGTCGGATTGACCGCCGCCGCCGAGGCCCGGTCGGGCGGGATAGACGAGGTGATGCTGGTGGATGCACACAACTGCAACAACGGACTCCAAGGCGAGGACATCGGACACGTCTACCCCGGAAGCGAGCGCTCGTTTCACATGATTCAGGCCGCCCGGGCGACGGCGGGCGAACTCGGAAACGCCAAACGAGGCCACCCGGAACTCGGCGTCGCGTGGGACGAAACCGAGTGGACGCCCGCGGACGGAATCGGACCGCTCGGCGTTCGCGTCGCTGTACTCAACGTCGCGGGGCAACGGACGGCGTACGTGCTCGTCGACGGCAACAACATGGAACCCGGCCTTCGGGACCGCATCGTCGCCGCCGTCGATGCGGACGACGTCGAGGTGATGACCACCGACACCCACATCGTGAACATGGTCGAGTCCTCGAATCAGGTCGGCGGGGCCATCGACCACGACGAACTCATCTCCCTCGTCACCCGATTGGCCGACGAGGCGGCCGCTGACATCGAACCTGTCGAGGCGGGCATGGCGAGCGAGTACGCCGACGTGACCGTCTTCGGCAACGACCGCACCGAGACGCTGGCGAGTCACGCGAACGCCGTCATCGCCATGGGTGCAGCGCTGGCCGGGGCGGTCATCCTCGCGGTGACGGCCATCAGCGTCCTCATCTTCTTCCTCACCTGAGGCTGTCGGAGATATCGCAATCGCGTTTATTCACTCCTCGCGCTTACCCTCACTCGGAGGGGAAGATGGCAATCGAAACGACCGAGAGGGGAGCGGAAACGCTTCGCGCACAGTTGAAGGGAGAACTCGTCACGCCGGGCGACCCGAGCTACGACGAGGCGCGGGGTGTGTGGAACGGGATGATAAACAAACGACCGGCGATGATCGCCCGGTGCGACGGCGTCGCGGACGTACAGGCCGCCGTGACGGTCGCACGGGAACACGATATTCCGATCGCGGTTCGCGGCGGCGGGCACGGCGTCGCCGGACGCGCGGTGGTCGACGGCGGCCTCGTCATCGACCTCGAACCGATGCACTGGGTACGGGTGAATCCCGAAACCCGCCACGTTCGCGCGGGTGCCGGTGCGACGTGGGTCGACGTGGACCGCGAGACGCAACCGTTCGGCCTCGCGGTGCCGGGCGGCGTCGTCTCCGACACGGGTATCGCCGGGCTCACGCTCGGCGGCGGGATGGGACACCTCCGCCGGAAGTACGGCCTCTCGTGTGACAACCTCGTCTCGGTCGACGTGGTGACGGCGGACGGCGCGTACATCACCGCGAGCGAGGACGAACACGAGGATTTGTTCTGGGCGCTCCGGGGCGGCGGCGGCAACTTCGGCGTCGTCACCGCCTTCGAGTACGAGGCCCACCCCGTCGGCCCTGACGTCGCGATGTGTTTCGTCTGGTACGACGGCGAACAGGCGACGGAGGTCCTCCGGGAGTTTCGGGCGTACGCGGCCGACGCACCCGACGAGGTGAGCCTCCTGCCGTTCTACGCGTGGGTCCCGGACCTCCCCGAGTTCCCCGAAGAATCGTGGGGCGACTCCTCCGTGGCCGTCCTCGGATGCTACGCGGGCGACCCGGAGGAGGGCGAAGCGGAACTCCGAACGGTTCGGGAGTTCGCTGAACCGGTAGTTGATTTCAGCGGGACGATGCCGTACGTCGAACTCCAGACCATGCTGGACGGGGAGTATCCGAGCGGACGCTACTACTACTGGAAGTCGCTCTACATCGACGAGTTGAGCGACGACATCATCGACGGCGTCGTCGCCTGTGCCGAGCGCTGTCCGGTGCCGCTCTCGACGGTCGATATCTGGCAGGGCGGCGGCGCGCCCGCCCGCGTCGGCGAGACGGAAACCGCCTTCGCACACCGCGACGCGCCGTACGGTCTCAACTTCGAGGCGAACTGGGACGACCCGCGGCTGACGGACGCGGCTATCACGTGGGTGCGCGACTCCGTCGCCGAGCTGCGGGAGTTCCCCGAAATCCGTGGGCAGTACGTCAACTTCCCCGGACTCGAAGAGGAACCGTCCTCCGTTCCGTTCGGCGAGAACGCGGACCGGCTCACGGCGATAAAGGCCGAGTACGACCCTGACGGCGTCTTCCGCGCTCACGGCAACCTCGAACCGGGAAGCTGAACGAAAATCCCATTTTCCGTACTTCGTCGGCGTACAACTCCTCGAACTAGCGCTCGCGTGGCTGTTCGCTCGCTTTCTCCACACCCTGTTCGATACCCCGAAAATCCCCCGTGTCCCCTTCGGGAGGCCCATCCGTACTCCCGAGCTTACTCCGCCTCGGCGTCTCCGTCGAGGGTTTTCAGGTCGCCACGTTCGGCGTGTCCCGGCGCACAATCGTTCGGTTCGCGCGTTCTCCCGCGAGGGAGAGCGTTCACCGTTCGATTGCCGCCGGTTCGCCCGAGGGAAATGTCATCGGTCGTCGGTCGTTCCGACGACCGGAGGTGGGCGGTTCAGCTCGGAGAACCCTGTCTCACGGCGCGAGGAAAACGCACCGAGTCCGCCGTTTTCGGCGGCCGTTCTCCGAGCGGGCCTGTGACTGGCGACTCGTCACAGTATTCCAAAGCCAATTATTTGTTATAAGAATTCGGCTTGAATATGCCAGTCAGGAGAATGAACGTTACGCCGATCCTTCAGCTTCGGCGAACAGCTCATCGACCGCCGCGCGGGCGGCCAGTGCGGCGTCGTTCGCCACCTTTTCCTCGTCCCGACTCGCGTTCGGCGCGTTGAGGTACACGTCCACTTCGAGAACGCCTTCCTCGAACGTAACCGTCACGTCCACGTCTTTGACGTTCGACTGTTTGATCCGGTCGAGTATCAGGCCCTCGGCCGCTTCCGAGGCCGTCTGAACGACCGTCTCGTCGCTGACCATCGCTTACGCGCCGCCAGCGCCGCCGGGGCCGGTCGGACCGGACGGGCCACCCGCGCCGCCGCCGAGCATCTCTTGGAGTTCGCTCTGCAGTTTCTCGAACTGGTCACGAACACGCTCTTCCTGTTTGTTGAGCGTCTCGACTCGGATTTCGAGGCTGTCGACCTTGTCTTCGAGGTCCGACTGAGCCGTCTCGTAGTCGGTCTTGACGAACAGTTCGCCGACTTCGTGGAACATGGTCGCGTCCTCGTCGATGTCGTCGAGTTCGTCAAGCGCGTTCTCCGACTCGGAGAGCTGCGTCTCGGCCTGATTCTTCTGCACGGCGACCTGCTGTGCCGTATCCTGAAGGTCCTGCAGTTGCTCGAGCTTCTCCTGTGCTTCCGGTGGAAGATTACCCTGCATACTCGTCCCTTGTCGCCCGGACTGAAAAAGCCCCGCTTTTACGTTCGTGAGGGGACCGTTTACCGTCGGTAATTTCGGCAAAATCCCTTTCCGCGGGTCCGTCGAACCATCGAGTATGAACGTCTTCGTCGCTGGCGCGACCGGTGTGCTCGGACGTGAACTCGTCGCGGAACTCGCGACACGGAACCACCACGTCGTCGGCCTCTCCCGAGGCGCACGGGGGGACGAACTCGTCGCCGACTGCGGCGGCGAACCCCGACGCGGGGATATCCTCGACGAGGAATCGCTGGTGGACGCCGCCGAGGGATGTTCGGTCCTTATCCACGCCGCAACCGCGATTCCGACGAGTCGAAAACCGACCGAGGACGAGTGGGTCAAAAACGACCGGGTGCGCACCGAGGGAGCCAGAAATCTGGTGGCCGCCGCGGAGGAAGTCGACGCCGACAGACTTCTCCTCCAGAGCATCGTCTGGGTCGCGCGCCAACCGAACGGACGGGCGTTCGACGAGGAGTCGCCGCCCAATCCCGACCGCACGACGCGCTCCGCGCTGGATGCCGAGCGAATCGTCAGACAGGGCGGCGAGGAGGGAGAGTTCGACGTCGGCGTCCTCCGATGCGGTTTCTTCTACTCGCCGGAGTCGGCACACACCCGACAGATGGGTAGCGGCCTGTTAGACGGAAGGTTCCCGATATTGGGCGGCGGTACTCTCGGAAAACGGGACGCGACGCTTTCGATACTCCACGTCGAGGACGCGGCGCGGGCGTTCGCCACGGCGGCCGACTCCGACGCGACCGGATGCTGGCACGTCACCGACGACGAACCGGTTTCGCTGGCGACGATGCTGACTGCGTTCGCGGACCGTATCGATGCACCGGAACCGCGGCGGATACCCGGATGGCTCGCCCGCCCGTTAGTCGGCAAACACTCGGTGCGCCTGCTGACGAAGTCGATGCCGACGACGAACGAGCGGTTTCGAGAGACGTTCGACTGGGAACCGACGTATCCGACCTATCGGGAGGGGTTGGACGAGGTGGTCGAAACGTGGCGAAGCGACGGACTGCTCGTCGCGGGGGGAGACGGCCACGAATGGCGTGAAACGTGAGTCAGGGCTGGCACGTCTCACTCGCTCTCGAAGAGAATCACGTCCTCGTCGTCCTCGCCGTCCAAACAGAGCGGCACCAGCGGTCCCCAGAGGTAGCGATGCTGGCCGTCGCAAGCCGGACAGTCGTACGTCGCAATTCCTTCGCCGTCCGTAACGCTCGAATCCCAGTCGTCGGGGTCGGTGTGTTCCGTGGCGATGGGCGTCATCGTCTCGGGACATCGAATCTCGATGCGGTGGTCGCGGTCGAAGTCGGGGTCGCCTTCGTCACCCTTTTTTCGTCCGAACGGGTTGAGTCGGAACACGTCTATCGCCACCCGAGGAGGTCGTTGCGTTCCGGCGTACGGGATTTACTGGGGTCCAATCTCTCCTGCGGCACGATAGCAACGTAACGAAGCCCACGAACACAAAGGCGTCGATGCGATTCGGAACGTTTCTGAAAAATCTAGAATGACAGTTCCGCTACCGAATCCCCGGTCTGGGCCACCGTTTCGGCGACACCCACCAACGTCTGCCACGTGTTCAACGCCGCACGGAGGGCGACGAGGTCTTCGGCCTCGACACGAACGGAAACGGTCCGTCCATCCCGCTCGACGGTGGTCCGCGAGCGGTCGTCGTCGATTTTGCCGATTTCTTGCTCGACGCTCCGAAAGATCAGGAGCGCACGCTCCTCGGAATCGTACTCGAAATCGAGAAGCGCGTCGTGAGACACGGGCGCTACCGGACGTCGACTTCCTTGACGTCGCGGCTACGCTCTTTCAGCAGGACGCGGTGTCCACAGTACGGGCAGCGAACGCCGCCGTACTCGTCCAGTTCGACATCCCGCTTGCAGCGCGAACACTTGTAACTCATTCTTCGTCAGCCAGTGCGGCGCGGATGGAACGCTTGACGGTCCGTCCGGCAGGCGTCTGCGGGCGGTAGGTACCGCCGGCGAACGTGTAGCCACACCGACTGCACTCCCAGATACCCGTCCCCTGTCGGTCGACGGTGTCGTTACCGCAGTCCGGGCAGGTGTGGTTTTCGTTCATATCCGCTTCGATTTCGGAGATGCGCTTGCGCGCGACGCGACCGTATCGCGCCCCGAACCGACCGGCGCTTCCGGTTCGTGATCGAGATTTTTCGGCCATAGTACCGAGAGATAACCCGAGAAGACTGATAAAGCCTTTGAGTTAGACCGGTGGTCGAGCCAAGGCGTACCCGACGACCAGTATCGCCCCGAGCAGACCGAGTATCGTCATCGGAAACGACGTGAACTGCCCGGCCACGAATCCACCACCCGATAGCGTCGGAATCGCCGCGAGGACCGCGTCGTAGCGTGAGGCCATGTAATTACATATAATTACGCAGGCCCAAAAACGCTGGGGCTGCTGAAACGAGTGTCAATACTGGGCGTCGGAAACGGTCGTGAACGGGAGACACAAAAGCTTCGGCCTCGTCCCGGAACACCCGTGTTCTCCGCCGTTTCGCGCGCCGTTCCGTCACCCGCGCTTTTATTCCGTTTCCGACCGATTATCCCGACATGCATCGGCGAGAGTTTCTGCGCACTGCCGCCGTAGGGGGCGGAGCCGCGTCCCTGCTGGCGTCGGGGGGTGTCGCCCAGTCCGAAGCCGACCCGTACCGGCCGCTCGGACACGTCGCCATCGAGGACGCGAAGGAAGCCGTCGTCGGGGACGACGGAAACACCGTCTTCGTCGCCACGACGGACGGGTTCGCCACGGTTGACATCCGAAATCCGAAACGACCGACGGTGTTGGCGGAGCGCCACGACCTCCTCGCCAACCACGACGGCGGCCCGCTGACCCAGATTTGGGACGCCAAGGTCGACGGGGATAAACTTCTCGTCGCCGGACCGGCGAATCCCGTCGCCGACAACGAGGTTCACGGATTTCTGCTGTACGACGTGAGCGACCCGGCGAACCCCGAACGGGTGGCGTTCCACGAGACGTCGTTTCCGATTCACAACGCCGACCTGCAGGACGGCGTAGCCTACCTTACAGGGAACAACGGGGATGGGAACCCGCTCGTGCTGGTGGACGTGTCGAACGACCGGCCGAGAGAAGTCGGCAGGTGGTCGATGCTGGACTACGACTCGAAGTGGTCGGAAGTCGATTCGTGGGTGCGCACGCTCCACGACGTGTGGGTCAACGACGGGAGGGCGTACCTCGCCCAGTGGGACGCGGGAACGTGGATCGTGGACGTGTCGAACCCGAGAGAACCCACGTACGTTTCGCACTTCGGCGGTCGGTCACGGAAGAAACTCGCCGCGATTCCCTCCTCGCAGGAGCAAAACGAAGTCATCGGCCTCCCGGGGAACGACCACTTCGTCATGACGAACGAGGACGCCACCCTCCTCGCCTGTGACAAGGAGGCGTGGGACACCGACGGCCCCGACAAAACGGGTCCCGGCGGCATCGACCTCTGGAACGTCTCGGACGTGAAACGGCCTCGAAAACTCACGACCATTCGGCCGCCGAAGACGGCCGACCCGAGTTACGACCTCGGCGCATCCCCCTCGGCGTCGCTCCTCTCGTCCCTGTCGTCCGTCGCCGCCGATTTGTCGCCGGTCGGCGTCTCCTCGGCTCACGAGTGTCACGAGTGCGGGCAAGGGAGTTCGTCCGGCCAGTGGACCACGTCGCACAACTTCGATTTCGTCGGTGACCGGCTCTACACGTCGTGGTACAACGGCGGCGTGAAGCTGTTCGACGTGAGCGACCCGGCCGAGCCGAAGGAACTCGCGTGGTGGCGGAAACCGAACGAGGCCGCGTTCTGGACCGCCCAGCGCGTCTCCGACGAGGTGTTCATCGGCGGGAGCATGGGCCACCACGGCGACGGCCGCGGCGGTCTCTACACCTTCCCGAACCGCGCGGGCACGCAGCGAAACCCGCCGTCACTCACGGGCGAGGGGACCACGAACCCGAAAACGATAGCGTCGGGTGACGAAACGACCACGGAGTCGAACGACGGCGTGGCCGCAACGACGGGACAGCCCGGTTTCGAGATGGGAATCGCCGGACTGTCCATACTCGGCTTCGGCGTCTGGAACCGCCTACGGAATCGAAACTAGGGCGATTTTTCGGGACTGATTTCGGCAGAAACCACGGCCGAGAACCCCAAGCTTACCATACTTCGAGTTCCTAGGGGAAAGCATGAGCGAGAACAGCGCGACGGAAACCACGGCGTCCGAAGACGGCCTGAAATCGCGGGTCGAGCGGTGGCTCACCGCCCAGATGCCCATCATCCAGATGCACGGCGGAACGAGCGCGGTTCGGAAGGCCGACCCCGAATCTGGCGAAGTGGTCATCGAACTCGGCGGTGCTTGCGGCGGATGTTCCATCACCCCCATCACCTCCCAGAACATCGAAGTCGAACTCCTCAAGAAGTTCGACGAGGTGGACGACGTGTCGGTCCGCATCGCCGACGACGGCACCAGTCAGTGGAAGACGGACCAAGCCGAGAGCGTCATGGGCATCGACCGCTCCGAGGGCGGCCGCGGTGGAAAGCTGAACACGCCGGGCGAGAACGAGCACTTCTAGCGCACCTTTTTATTGCGAGGGCCGCGGAGCGACCCTCGATAAAAATCTGCACCAAAAGCCGACTTCACCCCCTCAGTCATAACGACGGACTCGCGCCGCGAGTCCGTCGTATTCTTCCGGGCCTTGCTTCACTTCGTTCAGCAAGACTTCGAGGGATTCGTCGGCCCGGAAAATCTCCGATTTTCCGGTGTCTCACAATCGCGGCGCGATTGTGATGGCTCGAAAGACGGTCGGTCTTTCGGTGAGTCGCTAGCGACTAGCGGCTGTGTCACTGGCCGTTTCCGGCGGTTGCGCTATTTCGAGAGCACCTTCTCGACGCTCGCCGCGACGCTTCGGGCTTTTTCGGCCAATTCCTCCGAGATGTGGCCCGCTTCGACGGCAGCGTCGAGTTCGTCGTCGTCCACCCGCTCGACGGTTCCGTCCGGTCGCTTCACGACGTCGACGTGGAGGTCCACGTAGCGCAGGGAGCGGGGGAACAGTTCCACCGGCGTACAGACGTTGACGTAGGTCCCCTTCGACTCGCCGTCCTCGCTCCGGTAGGCCGTCGGATACCACCACCTCCCTTCCCTGAACTTCGTGATTGCCACGTCGCCCCGCTCCCGGTCGGTCCCGATAGCGTCGTACGTTCCGGCGCTTCCCATCTCGCGTCGAACCGTGTACTTTCCGGCTTCGGGGTCCGCCTCCGCGACGGTTCCCTTGCCGAGCGAGAGACACCGACCGTCGGGTTTGCCGTGGTCGATGAACACCTCGTCGTCCGCGTCGGGGCCGAACTGCCGGAGGGTCGCACCGGTCGGCATCCCGTCGAATCCCTCCTCGATGACGGCGTAGAGGTCCTCGGCGAAATCGACCGCCGTGCTCGCCGACGAGTCGGCGGCCTTGATTCGGTGGTGGCCGGGAAGCGTCGTCGTGACATCACGGCGGGCCTCGTCCAACGCGAACCGGGATTCGCGGCCGAACCACAACCACGCCGTCGCCTCGGGTTCGGCGAGGGTTTGCGTGACATCAGCGGTCGGTTCGTCGGCTAACGCGTCGTCGATGGTTTCGGCTCGTTCGACGGCCTCGGAGAGGGCGGCGTTCATCTCGTCCAGCGTGGCGTCGCTGGCCGCGTACTCCCAGCGGACGCCCCACTCGTCGGGAACGTCCGTCGGAAGCATCTCGGTCGTGCGTGCGAGTTCGCGCCTGCTGGCGTCGTCCGGCGCGCTGGCGACGACTTCGTTCACGCCCTTCGAGAGGCTGGCGACGCCGCCGAACACCTGCACGTCGGTCCCGAGCAGGGTCCGGTCGCGCGACCACGGCGGTTCGGGGTCGTGGACCTGCACGCGAACGTGGTCGCCGTCGTCGATTCGACGGTCGAGGGAACGGAACGGCAGGAAGCCCTCGCCGCGTTCGTCGCCGAGGTCCACGACGGCACCGCTCCCGAGCGTGTCGCTGACGACGCCGTCGAAGAGCGCTCCTCGGGGTGCCGGGTCGTCCCAGTGGAAGGTGTCGATGGCGGTGTCCGCCAACTCGTCCACGAGGCGGGCGACGGGTTCGGGGTCCCCGGAGACACCCACCCCCTGCCTGTCGTCGGTCGTTTCGACCGTGGCGTCGTATTCGCCGGTTTCGAACGACTCGTCGAACCGCCGTCTGATGGGTGGCGAGGCCTGCACCACGTCGAACTCCTCGCCGAGGAGGCGCGTGAGCGCGGTGGTGTAGATGCCTCTGATGCGGATTCGACTCATGACGAGGAGCAAGGTGGGCAAAGTTCGGTCGTCGTGTCGAGCGAGAAGGCTTGCATACCTGCCGGTTGGCAGGGAGGGGTTTTCAGGATGACGAGGTTCGGTCGCGAAGAGATCAGTCGTCCGCGGGAACGGTTCCGGTCCAGTTCGCGTCGGTGACGCTCGAATTGGCGTCGGCCACGGACGGCGTTTCCACGTCGTCCGACGGTTCGTCCGATTCGGCTCGTTCGTCGGCCGCCGACTCCTCGTTATTTCGTCGTGTTGTTTTTTCCGGCGGTGCCGAGTACATCATTCCTCGACTGTGGCTCACGGGTGTCATAGTGTAGCGTGATGGGCGATTCTTCTTGTTAAGAGTGCCCCTACAGGAATAATACGTCATATAACCACGTATTAGGAATCATAGGTATCCGATGCCGAACGATTTACTCCATGGCTATGAGAACTCGAAACATGGACGAGAAACAGGACCCGGTCGCTCGCGGGTTAGGCGACTCGGTCGACCTCTACGGAATCTCCACGTGGGAAGAGCGGACGCGTCTCGATTGGTTTGCGACGAAACTGTACGGTGCGATAGTCGTCTCGGCCCGCACCTTGATCATTCTCCTCGCCGCGGCGATTCTACTGCTCCAGTTCGTCTTCGGCGGATTGGCGGTGTTGAGCGACCCGTGGGTCGGCGCGTTCGTCCTCCTCTCGGTCGTTCCCGCGTTCGCGTTCGCGGCCTACATTTGGTACGCCGACGTCACCATGTCGGAACCGCTGCCGCTTCTCGTCGGGACGTTCCTCCTCGGCGTCCTGTTCGCCATGTTCGCCGCCGTGTTCAACTCCGCTCTGCAACCGGTGTTTACCGGCGTGCCGCTCTTCGGGGCGATGCTCTACTTCTACCTCATCGTCGGTCCCGTCGAGGAGACGGTGAAATGGTTGGCCGTGCGGTTGTTCGCCTATCGGAGCGACAAATTCGACGCGGTCATCGACGGGGCCGTCTACGGCGCGATGGCCGGGTTGGGTTTCGCGACCATCGAGAACGCCATCTACATCAGCCAAGGTGTTCTGTCGTCCACGGGCGCCGACCCGATTTTGAACGCCGGACAGACCGCCGTGTTCCGACTGTTCGCCGGCCCGGGTCACGTCATCTACTCCGCGTTCGCGGGCTACTACCTCGGCTTGGCGAAGTTCAACCGCGAGAACGCGGGCCCCATCGCGGTCAAGGGCCTCCTCATCGCGGCGTTCATCCACGCGACGTACAACACGCTCGTCGGGTTCGTTCCCAACGTGATATCGGCCTTTTACCCCAGCATCTCGACCGAAATCGCCTACATCACCTTCGTGTTCATCTACGACGGCTTCTTCGGCTATCTCCTCTTCCGAAAGCTCTCGCGCTACCGCTCCATGTACGCCGAGGTCGAAGAATCGCACGGAGGCGAGGACGAAGGACGGGGAATCATCGAACCGAACGATTCCGTCCAGCGGGAGAAACACGCGCCGTTGCAGTCCGGTTCATCGGACGGAAGCGGGGTGCTCGACGAAGAGACGGGGAACGAACTCCTCGAAAACGACGACACCGATTTCGTAAGAGGGGAATGGAGCGATACCGAAAGCAGTGTGGATACGGGAGACGATGAAAGCAGCGAAGACGACGAAAACGAACGGTCCGACGACTCCTCGACGTTCGACTTTTAGCGCTCCGCGAGGAGTTCTTCCGCGTACTTCGCCAGCACGTCCACTTCGAGATGCACGGGGTCGCCGGGTTCCTTCTCCGAGAGGTTCGTCACGCGGCGCGTCGTGGGAATGATGGCGACGGTAAACGTCTCCTCCCCTTTCTCCGCCACCGTGAGGCTGATGCCGTCCAGCGAGACCGACCCCTTGTTCACGATGTACTGGCCGAACGCCTCGGGGACGGCGAACTCGTACTCCCAGTCCTCCCCAACCTCCCTAACGTCCACGAGTTCCGTCGTCGTATCGACGTGACCCTGCACGAAGTGGCCATCGAGACGGGCGTCGGCCCGAAGCGCGCGTTCGAGGTTGATGACGTCGCCCTCCTCGATTTCTCCGAGATAGGTCTTTTCGACGGTTTCGGCGGCTAAAAACACCTCGAACGACTCGCCGTCGAACTCTTCGACGGTCAGGCAGGCCCCGTTGACGGCGATGCTCGCGCCGTCCTCCACGTCCGAAAGCACCTCGTCGGCCGCGATGGTGAGCCGTCGGCCACCGTCCGACTCCTCGACGCGACGAACCTCGCCGACCTCCGCAACGATTCCGGTAAACATAACGGAACTGTGACGCTCGTCGGTTGAAAACGGTTCCGAATCGGGGTTCGAGGACGGCGGCTTTTTGGTCGGTGGGGCGGAAGTGAGGCCATGAAACTGGGCATCCTCGACACCGTGAGCCTCGCGGCGACGCTGGTGTTCGCCCTCCCCATCGCGCTCTTCGGTATCGACCGCATCGTCGCGGGACAGACGCTCCTCGGCGGCGCGTTCGTCGCCATCGGCGTCCTCATGGTTCTCCTCCGCGAGAACCTGACGACGCCCTCCGACGTGCCCGCCAGCGCGGCACAGAAGGTCGTCGGCAAAATCGCAAAGACCGACGACGACGAGGAATAGGTATGCGTTTTCGATTCTGACTCTGCGGCGATTTTATGGAAAACCGGGCGACTATGAGTAACGGAGGACCGTTCTGAATAGACATCTCCTACGATTGCTAAACGAAAGTCACCGAAAGAGACGATTTAACAGCTCGATGTCGGCTTCTGTCTCTTTCGCACCCACCCTCCACCGATTCCACCGGCGATAGCCGCAAACGACGCACTCACCAACGTCACGTCTCCACTGACTGAACCAAGGAGCGCACCAACTACTGCACCGAAGACGACGAAACCAAGAACGACTAGCTGATCGTTCATGTGTCGTTACATTCCAATTCAAATAATAAGTCTTCCCCATGGTCATGTTCGGCCTCGACATTCACTTCGCACCTTACGACGAAACGGACGGGTCGTATCGTTCCGGACCAAAGACGACACCACCGGTGAGGGGGAGTTGGCTGTATCGTGGGAGGGACACGAGGGCGATTTTAGACGGTCACACGTCCAACTCGTAAATCTCGCCGTACTTCTCGGTCACGTAGTCGAGGAAGTATTCCGCCGTGAGCGGTTCGCCCGTCGCCTCCTCGATGAGTTCGTCGGTGGTGTACGTCTGGCCCTGTTCGTGGATGCTCTCGGTCAACCAGTCGCGGATGGGGGCGAACTCCCCATCGCGTATGAGTTCCATCGGGTCGTCTATCTCTTCCTCGATGGTCGCCCAGAGTTGGGCGGCGAAGACGCTCCCGACGGTGTAGTTCTGGAAACTCGCAAATCCGCTCGTCCAGTGGATGTCCTGCAGACAGCCCTCCGAATCCGTTTCGGGAACGATACCGAGATACTCCTCCATCAGTTCGTTCCAGCGGGCGGGGATGTCCTCCACGTCGAGGTCACCGGCCACGAACTCCTGTTCGATTTCGGAACGGAGGATGATGTGCATGTGGTAGGTCAACTCGTCCGCCTCGACGCGGATGGTGTTGTCCGTGAACACCTGATTGGCCGCTTCGTAGGCCTCCTCCGGGGTGACGTCTTCGAACTCCGGAAAGTGCTCTTTCACCGTCGGGAGGAAGAACTCCCAGAACGCCTCCGTGCGGCCGACGTGGTTCTCCCAGAAGCGCGACTGAGATTCGTGAATGCCCGAACTCCGGGACTGGCCCAGTGGCGTGCCGTAGGCGTCGTCCCGCAGGCCGAGTTGGTAGGTGGCGTGGCCGAACTCGTGAATCGTCGCGGTCAACGGGTCCACGAAGTCGTCCTCGTGGAATCGGGTCGTGACGCGGGCGTCGTACTGCGTCCCGGACATGAACGGATGCGGGGCGGTGTCGAGGCGGCCGCGGTCCCAGTCGTAGTTCAGCAAGTCGAGCGTGTCCCGGCAGAGTGCTTCCTGGTCCTCCGGGTCGAAGGTTCCGGCGAAGGCGTCGTCGGCGATGTCCGCGCCGTTCTCCTGAACCGCTTCGATGAGCGAAACCAACCCGTCACGGAGTTCGTCGAATATCTCCTCGACGCGTTCGAGGGGGAGATACGGCTCGCCGTCCTCGAACATGACCTCGTAGGGGTCCTTTTCGGGGGCGATGTGTTCCGCACGTTCGATGTGGAGTTCGCGGAGTCGGTCGAGATACGGCGCGAACGTCTCGAACTCGTCTTCGGCCTTGGCCTCCTGCCACGCCGGTTGCGCCTCGCTGGACGTTTCCGATATCTCCTCCACGAGGTCGTTCGGGACCGAAACCGCCCGCTCGTACTCGCGGCGGGTTTCGCGGACGACGGCGGCCTGCTCGTCATCCAACTCCTCGTCTTCGAGTTCGTCCAACAGTTCGCCCATCTCGTCGTCGGTCAGCAGTTCGTGGGCGATGGACTGGAGCGCGGACAGTTGCTTCGCACGAGCGGGTGTCCCGCCCTCGGGCATCTTCGTCTGCTGGTCCCAGTAGAGGACCATGCCGGCGTTGCCGACGTTGGAGATACGTCGTACTCGGTCGATAAGTTCCGAATAACCCGATTCTTGTTCGGCTGTTGCCATGAGAGGGGAGTGCACCGGCAAACGGTATCAATGCACGGGAAGCGGAAACGGGAAAAGACGAGAGAAAAACCGATGACGGGAGTCCTACTTACTCCGCGTCCGCGCTGTCGAGGATGTCGTCGACGGACTTCCCGTTCGGTTCGTTGTACAACAGCACGTCGAGTTTGAGCGTCGGCGCGCCGCTGACGAGGTTCTCCATGACGACGAGGCGCTCGCGGGCACGGCTCATGCCGACGTAGAAGACGCGGCGTTCGTTGTCGGTGAGAATCGGAACCGGGTCGGTTCCAGCGGTGAACTCGTCCACGCTGGGCACGTCGATACCCTCGTTTTCGACGGTCGCCGCCATCTGCTCGACGACCTTCTCGGTCAGGTCGGTGCCAATGAACACGTGGTCCGCCTCGCGACCTTTCGCGCTGTGAATGGTGCCGATACGGACGCGGCTTCGGTCCATTTCCTGATAGCGACCGCTGAAGTAGGCCTTCATGGACCGCTTCTGGTAGCTCGTGACCTTCCGAACCATGTCCGAGGCGGATTTCGGGCCTGGCATGAACGGCGCGAAGTTCTTCACGAAGTCGGCGTCGAACTCCAGTTCCGTGAGGTCGTCCGCACCTTCCGCTTCCTTGCGCTCGTCGATGGCGTCGAACATCTCGTCGCGGTCGTTCGTGCCGAACGTGGATTCCGTCAACATGTCCGCGAGGCGTCGCGCCTGCAGGCCGTCGATGGGTTCACCCTCGTGAATCTGCTCGACCGCATCGACGTACTGGTTCAAGCGGTCGGTCCACATCCGCTGGTCGGTCAGCGTGCGGAACGGGATTCCCTCGTCGATGAACTCGTCGACGAAGCGGAACATCTGGTAGCGAGCGCGGAACAGCACCATCACGGTACCGTCGAACTCCTCGATGGTGTAGCGGACGTTCCGCACGAGGTCGAGCATGGACGGGCTCTCCACCGCTTCGACGGTACCGCCCTCCTTGCGCGGTTTGAGGTTCTTCTCCTGCCGTTCATCGATGTGGCTGACCTCCTGTTGGACGACCTTGAGGACGCGGGAGGGAAGTCGGTGTGAGGTGTCGAGGATGACGTCCTCGCCGCCCTCGCCGAGGAGGAGCTTCGGGTCCGCACCCTGCCACGCGTAAACGACCTGGTCGTCGTCACCCGCGATGAGGACGTTCTTCATGTGGCCCTTCCACTCCTCGTAGATGTCGAACTGGAGCTGAGTGATGTCCTGAAACTCGTCGATGACGAGGTAATCGACGCTGGGGAGGAGGGAGCGCTGTTTCACGCGTTCGAGCATGTCGGCGAAGCCGACGAGTCCCTCGTCGCCCTTGTACTTCCGCCAACCGCGGATGGCCTCGGGAACGTCGAACCGGTCGTCGCTGCTCGGCCACGTCGGGGTGTACTTGTTCCCCTCCTGTGCGTTCGGGTCGATGTCCGGCGGGAGGCGGACCTCTTCGACGTCCCACTGGAACGGAACGTCGTGCCAGTCGGCCACCTGTCGTCGGGTCCGTTGGAGCCACTGGGAGGTGGCGATTATCTTGTTGCCGAGCGTGGTCGAACGGGCGGTTCGGCGGCCCGACCCGCTGTACTCGTCCTCGTATTCGAGCCCGTAGCTCTCACAGAATTCCTCTTTGTCCTTTTCGCCGACGACGTCGCCGCGGGAGAGATTGAGAAGTTCGTAGGCCTTCGCGTGCATGGTACAGACGTTGCCCTGCAGGGAGCGCGGGTCCACGTCGAGTCGCTCCGCGAGTCGTTCGCGAACCTCGTTCGCGGCGGCACGAGTGTACGAAACCACGAGGAGGTCGTTTATCGTGACGCCATCCTGATCGAGAATGTCCTCTACCCTGTCGAGTAGTTCGGTGGTTTTACCGCTCCCCGGCCCACCGAACAACCGGGTCACTCTTGCATCCGTCTCTGCCATTGGCGTAGTCATTACACCAGCACAAGTGCTGGGAACGTATAAAACGACGTGAATCGGATTCGTGCCTCGTCGCGTACTTCGAGAGGGGTGTATCCGGTGGGTGTTCACACCGGATACAACCCCCAATTATGCTCCGTCGTCGTTCGAAAATAACGAGAGCGACGCTCGACACGATACCGCGTGGTCGGGGTTGGAGCAGCAATGAAAACGGGTTTCGAGATTCGGAAACGATGCAGGCTCGATGCGGGGAGTTAGAACGGATTACGGATTCCAGCCGCAGACCGTACACTCCGTCGCTGTCTGATTATGAAGTCCACCACATTCCGGACACTGCTTTTTGTTATACTCCTGTTCCCAGTCTACTCGTTGCGTCTCGTGGCCGTGGTCTTCGAGGAACTGGTCGAACACGGATTCGTCATCTCCGGTTGGTGCGGAGGCCATACATGCTATGCTAATGCACACCAAACATATAACGCTGATGGTCAAACAGACCCGAACGTAGCGTTACTTACGAACATCGCAAAACCGAACATCGAGAATCGGTCAGTACGAAATCGAACCTCAAGGCTTCGGGTCGAAGTAGCGGGCGAGTTCCGTCCCGAACTCCTCGGCCAAAATCCCGACCGCATCGTCCGAGAGAACCTCGTACTCCGTCTTCAGTGCCGATTCGACGTGTACCCCCAGCGCGGCGTCGAGGACGGCGTCATCCCGGAGGAACGCCGTCGCGCTAGTAAACTCGCGGTCGCGTTCGACCACGTACCGGTCGTCGTCGATGAACGGCCCGTACGCGTCCGAGTCGGCGTACTTCTCGTAGAACCCCGCCGCGTGGGCGCGAACGTGAACCGGCGGCCCGTCGTGGTGCTCGACTGCCGGGCGTTCGGCCACGGCGAGTTCGAAGAAGAGGACCGCGGAATCGTCGGCGAACAGGTCGGCCCGAAGCACGTCGAAGCCGCGCCGCGAAAGCGCATCACCCAGACCGGAGAGCGACTTCTGGAGTTGCGGGTACAGTTGGTCCTCGACCACGTCCGGCGCGTCGAATCGAACCGCGACCGGATGCGTCCCGCGCTCGGCGATGAGATTCCGGACTTCCTCGGGCGTGAGCGGGTCCTTCGGGTCCGGGAAGAACACCGATTCGCGCGGAGTTTCGAGGAGGGTACGGGCGTAGTGTTGCACCCGTGCGACGTTTTCCGCCGAAAGGACGGCGGCGACGTTCCGCTCCGGGTCCGTCGGGTCGATGACCACTACTGGGTCGTCGAATGTCTCCGCTCCGTGTTCCTCGGGGTCGAACCGAACAGGGGGGTTCCACTCCGCTGCCGCTTCGAGAGCCTCCCGAAATCCGCCGTATTCGAGGACGAGGAGTTCCGCCAAATAGCCCGAAAAGCCCTTCGTCCGAAGGTCGCTTCCGTACGCGCCGATGCCCTTCAGAAACTGCTTGAACAGCAACACCTCTCCGGCAAGTTCGTCGTCCAACCGCGCTTCGAGGTATTCGGTGTGAAACGGCGTGCGGTCCACCGCCGACTGGATGTCCGTGGCCGACGCGACGCGATAGCAGGGGACGAAATCCACGTCGAACCCGTCGAACTGCCCCTTCACGTACGGATGCTCTGCGTACTCCTCGTGACCGTCCGGCAGAACCGCGTGCCCGATTTCCAACCCGAGCGATTCGAGTTCCTCGCGCGCCATCTCCGGCGGAAACCGAACGAACAGGTCGATATCCCGGTCGCCGCTCGTCCACGTTCCCCGTGCGGTGCTCCCCACCTGAATCACGTCGGCGTCGACCGACAGGTCGGTAATCGCCTCCTCCGCGCGTTCCGTCAACTCCCGAGCAGCCACTCGAAGACGCTCGCGTTCCTCCGCGTCGGGCCGTATCTTCGCTCGGACCGCCGAGACGACCTCCTCGAACCGTGCCATCGGGCGAAAGTTTTCCACGAAGGCGTGAAAGCGTATCGATGCGTCCGGATAAAAACGAAAGCCCTATCAAAGGACTCCGTCTACTTGGGAGTGCAGTCAAAGAGCCGCCGTAGCTCAGTTGGTAGAGCACCTGGTTGTTACCCAGGTTGTCCCAGGTTCGAGCCCTGGCGGCGGCGCTTCTTCGATTATTCGTCTTCGAGGAGAGCGTTCTGTGCTTCACGAACAGAACGACGTGACTCGATGGAAACCCGGTACGCTAAAGAGGGATGCCAGATTACGATTGACTGAACGGGCCCTTAGCTCAGTCTGGTTAGAGCGCTCGGCTCATAATGACGTCTGTCGGGTTCAGACGACATGGGATACCGGGTGGTCATTGGTTCGAATCCGATAGGGCCCATCCAGATTTTGGTTGATTCCGAGCCGACGGTTTCTCGTATGTCATCTGCTTCGACGGTCGTACTGGCGGCGGCGTGATGGCGACTGGCCAGCACGTCGGTCGGCGGAAGGAACGCTTCCAGAGTTAGCAGTCGAACTGTGACCGTAGCCGACACCTGTCTATCCGGAGATGTAGTATGGTTCCGTACGGCATCAAAAATGCCAACCGCGGAGGAATACTCCTGCCGCTGTGGCTTCAAGCGGTCGGCGTTCCCGCCGCACCACCCGTTCCGACGTTCGCGCTTCCCAGCCTCGTCTGGCACCTCCCGTACGGTATCGTATTAGACGCGGTGTACCCGTACGTCACCCCTCAGAGAGTGGTGACGAAATGTCCCCAATTTTCCACGCGTTCGTGGTTCTCACACGTCCGGCGATTCGAGAATCGGCGGGACGCCCGCCGCCGTCACCGTCTCGCCGACGAGGTACGAGGAGGCCGGACTGGCGAGGAACTGCGCGAGGTCGGCTATCTCCTCCGTCGTACCGATGCGGCGCTTGACGCTCTCGCGGTCGATTTCGTCCGCGCTGACGCCCATCTGGCTCTCGACGCCCGGCGTGGCGACGAATCCTGGCGCGATGCAGTTGACCCGCACGTCGTCGTCGGCCAACTCGTAGGCGAGCGTGGACGTGAGGTTGATGATGCCCGCCTTGGCCGCGCCGTAGTGGCTCATGTGCGGCGACCCCTTCTGTCCCGCGACGCTGGCGAGGTTGATGACGACGCCGCCGCCGTTTTCGCGCATGCGTTCCCCCGCGACCTGCGTGCAGTGGTACGTCCCGTGGAGGTTGATGTCCACGATGGTTTTCCAGCCGTTTTCGCTGATGTCCTCGAACGGAGCCATGAAGCTCGCTCCCGCGTTGTTGACGAGGATGTCCACACCGCCGAACTCGGAGATGGTGGCGTCCACGAGGGCGTCCACGGCATCGCGGTCGGTCACGTCGCATTCGACGGCGACCGCCCGTCCCTCGCTGTCGCCACCCTCGATGCCCTCGGCGACGGGTTCGACGTTCTCCAATTCGCGCGAGCAGACGACGACGTTCGCCCCGTCATCGGCGAACCGCTCCGCGATGGTCTTCCCGATGCCGCTCGACGCGCCGGTCACGATCGCGGTTTTGCCGGCGACGCTGAACTGTTCGACGGTCATGCGATTTCCTCCACTGTCGGCTGATTCGAACCGGAGTTTTCCATTGGTAAGTACATCGGCTACTACACTCCCTCGTGTTAATAAATATGGGTCGTAGTTTGTAATCGTTATCTTGATTCCCGAGGGGAGTGGACCACCGATATGGACGAGTCCGGGAAGAGAAACGTCACGAACCGTACGACGGTGGTCGAGCGGTGACCGTGACGGAAGACGATTCGAAGTGGCAGGCGGTGTTTTGGGACATCGGCGGCGTCATCCTCGACAGCGCGTCGGTTCGACGCGCCCACGAGGAGTTCGTTCGAACCGTCGTGGAGACGCACGCACCGGAGGAATCGGTAGCGGACGCACTGGAACGGTGGCGAACCGCGGTCGGGACGTACTTCCGGGAACGGGACGGGACCGAGTTCCGTCCGGCACGTACCGCGTACGACCGTGCCGTGGACGAAATCGCGGGCACGCCGATACCCGAAGACGAGTGGCGGCCGGTGTTCGAGTCGGTGACGACGGAGACGCTCCGTCCCAATCCCGGTGCCGTCGAGACCATCGAGCGGTTGGCGGAAACGGAGTTGCACGTCGGCGTCGTCAGCGACGTGGATACCGAGGAAGGAATACGAATTTTGGAGACGTTCGGCCTGAAAGAGCGGTTCGACTCGATAACCACCTCGGAGATGGTCGGGCGAACCAAGCCCGACCCGGGGATGTTCGAAACGGGATTGCGGGCGGCGGACGTGTCGCCGAGTGATGCGGCCATGATAGGTGACCGCTACGACCACGACATCGCCGGTGCGTCGGCAGTCGGGATGACGGCCATCGGGTACGGGGCCGAGGAGGGACCCGAAACCGACTACGCCATCGACGACCTCAGAGCGTCCTCTCGATAGTCGGGGTAGAAAGGGAAGAGTCGGGCGGAAGCTGAGTCGGGTGCGCCGAGTTACTCGGCGTCGTAGCGAGTCAGGTGTTCGACTTCGGCGGGGTCGAGGTCGGAGAACGCGTCCCTGGCGATGACGCGTTTGTGAACCTCGTCCGCGCCGTCCACGATGCGGAACTGCCGGACGTTCTCGTAGAAGTCCGCGAGCGGCAGGTCCTTGCCGATGCCGTTCCCGCCGCACATTTGAATCGCGCCGTCGATGGCGTCTTGTACGACGTTCGCGGCGTACACCTTGCTCATCGCCACTTCGATTCTGGCTTCCTCACCCGCCGCTATTCGACGGGCGGCGTGGCGGACCATGGTGCGGACGGCGTGGAGTCGCATCTCGGTTTCGGCGACCTCGAACCGTATCGACTGCTTCTCCGAGAGCGGGCCGTCGAACGCCCGTCGTTGGTCGGCGTACGCCTTCGCTATGTCGACGGCCCGTTCGGCCATCCCGGAGTACCGCATGCAGTGGGTGAGTCGCGCCGGACCGAGTCGCTGTTGGGCGATGGCGAACCCGGCGTTCTCCGCGCCGAGGAGGTTCTCTTCCGGGATTCGAACATCGTCGTACCGGATTTCCGCGTGGCTCATCCCCGTGACGCCGCCGCCGACGTGCGGAATGTCGCGGACGATATCCACGCCGGGCGTGTCGGCGGGAACGAGGAAGATGGAACAGCCTTCGTACGGGTGAGCGTCCGGGTCGGTGAGCGCCATCACCAACAGCACGTCGGCCTCGCTCCCCTGGGTCGTCCACCACTTGTGGCCGTCGATGACCCACTCGTCGCCGTCCTTCTCGGCGGTGGTTCGGAGCATCTTCGGGTCCGAGCCAGCGCCCGGGTTCGGTTCCGTCATCGAAAATCCGGACTTGGCCTCGCCCGCCGCGAGCGGGTCGAGCCATCGTTCTTTCTGTTCCTCCGTCCCGACCAGTTCGAGCGTGTGCATGTTTCCTTCGTCGGGTGCATCGACGCGGATGGCCGCTGGACCGAGGAGGCTTCGTCCGGCCGCCTCGAAGACGGGCAGCATCTCGCGGAAGTCCATTCCCAAGCCGCCGTGTTCCTCCGGAATCTGTGGCGCGTACACGTCGTACTCGCGGGCCGTCTCGCGGAGTTTGCGAACGGTATCGTCCGAAACAGGTTCACCACCGAGATGGTCTCGCTCGACGGGAATGACCTCCTCGCGGACGAACGTTCGGACGCGTTCGGCGACGTCCGTCCCGCGTTTCGGGTCGTCGTATTCCATACCCACAACCCCGATTCACCAGTGTAAAAATATTTCCCCAGAGGAGTTACCCTCGTAAGTTCTATACCGAAGATGGACGTACAATCGACACGAATCCCACTGTCGAGGCGGTCGGAGCGGGATAGGCGAGAACCGTACCGGCCGACACCGACAGCGGACGGAAAGGACCAATGACAAAAGACGACCAGACAGCGGGTGACAGCGATTACTTCGAACGACTCGTCGATACGGACGCGCTACGGAACTACCTCGCGGCGGAGTTGGGGGAGGCGACGGAGTACGACGTCTCTCACCACGCGGAGGGGCACTCAAACGAGACGTTGTTCCTGACGTGGGGCGACAGCGAACTCGTCATCCGCCGTCCGCCGCCCGGCGAGACGGCCGAGACGGCCCACGACGTGCTCCGCGAGTACCGAGTGATGGACGCGCTACAGACCACCGACGTTCCGCTTCCGGCGACGGTGCTGGCCTGTGAGGACCGTTCGGTCATCGGGAGCGACTTCTACGTGATGGAGCGCCTTTCGGGGGACGTGCTCCGCGATGGGGAACCCGAACGCTTCGGAACGGCCGACGCACGGCGACGAATCGGCGAGGAGTTGGTGGATACGCTCGCGGCGATTCACGCGCTCGACTACGAGGCCGTGGGACTCGGCGAGTTCGGCTATCCGCCGGGCTACACCCGACGACAGGTCGAACGATGGACCAAGCAGTTGGACTGGGCGTTCGAGCGAACCGCCGAGGAGCGCGCCGTCCCCAAACTGGAGGCGGTCGGCGACTGGTTGGTCGAACACTGTCCGGAGGAGCACGAACACACGTTAGTCCACGGCGATTACAAACTCGACAACGTGATGTACGGGCCGGGAACGCCGCCGGAAATCGTCGGCGTCTTCGACTGGGAGATGGCGACGCTCGGAGACCCGTTGGCCGACCTCGGGTGGATGCTGTCCTACTGGCGCGACGCCGGCGACCCGGAACCGGCGACCCCCGAACTGACGGCCACGTTCATGGAAGCCGAGGAGTATCCGACCCGGCAGGAACTCGTCGAGCGATACGAACGCGAGACGGGCATCGAATACGAACGCGACCGGTTCTACCGGGCGCTCGCCGTGTACAAACTCGCGGCGCTCGGCGAGATGTTCTACCGGCGCTACCTCGACGGCAACAGCGACGACCCGATGTATCCGCGGATGGAGGAACGCGTTCCTGACCTCGCTCAACGCGCCGAGGGGATTTTGGACGGCGACGAACCGTTGTGACGGGGCCGAATCTTCGCGGAGGGTTATTAACAGTAGATTCCTGAAGACGGGTAAGACGAACCAACTGACGGAGAATATCGCCTTTTTCTTTACAGAAATAACCGTTGCTCGGTGGAGTTAAGATAACGCGGGACGAAACGCCCCGACGTATGACAGGCACTGACATCGAGCGGGTGACGGTACTCGGGGCCGGAAACATGGGCCACGGCATCACGGAAGTCGCCGCCATCGCCGGGTACGACGTCACCATGCGCGACGTGGAGGAGGGATTCGTCGAGGACGGGTACGAGAACGTCGAGTGGAGTCTGGAGAAGTTGGCCGAGAAGGGACGACTGGACGAACCGGCCGAGGACGTTCTCGGACGCATCAGCACGGCCGTGGAGTTGGAGACGGCGGTCGCTGACGCCGACCTCGTCATCGAGGCGGTACCCGAGCGGATGGACCTCAAGCGGGAGGTGTTCATCGACCTCGACGAGTTCGCGCCGAACGGCGCGATACTGGCGTCGAACACGTCCAGCCTCAGCATCACCGAGATGGCCGGTGTGACCTCGCGCCCCGAGGACGTCGTCGGGATGCACTTCTTCAATCCGCCGGTGAAGATGGACTTGGTCGAAGTCATCTACGGCGACAGGACGAGCGACGACACGGCGGAAGCGGCCCACGAGTTCGCCGAATCGCTCGGCAAGACGCCGATTTACGTGCGGAAGGACGTTCGCGGGTTCGTCGTCAACACAGTCCTCGGCCCGTTCGGCGACGAACCCGCGTGGATGGTGTCGAACGGCGAGGCGACGATACGCGAAGTGGACGCCGCGATGGTCCACCGGCGGGGCTACCCGATGGGACCGTTCGAACTCATGGACCTCACCGGAATCGACGTGGGCTATCACGTCCGGAAGGAATCGGGACGGACCATCCCGCCACTCATGGCCGAGAAGGTCGAAAACGACGAACTCGGCAGGAAAACGGGACGAGGATATTACGACTACGAAGGGGGAGAGACGTCGGAGACGTCTCGGACGGACGGCGAAGCCGTCGACGGAGAGGGAGTCAACTACGAACCCGGCGACGGCGAGGGGTTCGACACCCTCCGAATCGAGGCGCGGATGGTCAACGAGGCGGCGCGACTGGTCGGCGACGGCGTGGCGCGACCCGACGAAATCGACACCGGCGTTCGTCTCGGACTCGGATTCCCCGAGGGCATCTGCCGACGCGCGGATAAAATCGGCCTCAATGTCGTTCTCGATAAACTCGAAACGCTGCACGAGGAGACGGGCGACGACCGGTTCGAACCCGACGACTACCTCGTCGAATTAGTCGAGGCGGGGAAGACCGGCGAGGGCGCAGGCGAGGGATTCCACGAGTACGGAACGAGCGGTGACGGCCCCGACGACTACCGCTTTTTGAACTACGAACTCTCGGCGGACGGTCTTCTCGCGGTGGAATTAAACCGGCCGGAGCGGATGAACGCCCTGTCGGCGGACCTCTTGGGCGAAATCGACGACCTGCTCACGTCGGTCGACGTGGACGAGGTTCGGTGTGTTACGTTCGAAGGCGCCGGCGACCGGGCGTTTAGCGCCGGGGCGGATATCGGCGGGTTCGCGGACGCCACCCCCACCGATTTCATGGACGTGACGCCGACGTTCGAGACGGTGAACGACTTCGAACGCCCGACCGTCGCCAAGGTGGACGGGTACTGTTTGGGCGCTGGATTGGAGTTGGCGCTGGCGTGCGACCTCAGAATCGCCACGGAAGGGTCCGAGTTCGGGTCGCCCGAGATTCGACTCGGCCTGATTCCCGGCGGCGGCGGCACCCAGCGCCTGCTTCGACTGCTCGGCGAGACGCGGGCGAAGGAACTCGTGTTCCGAGGCAACCGCATCGACGCGACGCGTGCGGCGGAGTGGGGCCTCATCAACCGCGCCGTCCCCGACGACGAGTTCGATTCGGTCGTTTCCGAGTTCGTGGCCGACCTGCTCGAAGGGCCGCCGCTCGGCCTGAAGGTTGCGAAGAAGGTGATGAACGAGGGCGGCGACGCGAGCCTCGACGCCGCGCTCGCCATGGAGAGCCAAGGGTTCGGCCTACTCATGGGCACCGACGACGTGCGCGAGGGCACCGCCGCGTTCCGCGAGGAACGCGACCCCGAGTTCACGGGGGAGTGACGTGGCGCTCTCGTTCGAGGAACTGGAGGTCGGCCACCGAGTGACGACTCCTTCGCGGACCATCACAGAGGCGGACGTGGTGAACTTCGCGGGCGTGAGCGGCGACTTCAACCCGCTGCACACCAGCAAGACCGAGATGGAAGAATCGGATTTCGGGGAGCGAATTGCTCACGGCGCGCTCGTGTTTTCGGTCATGACCGGCCTCACGCGGCGCATCGTCCACGAACGCGCGGAGACGGTGGCGTTCTACGGCGTGGACCGACTGCGCTTTACCGCGCCGGTCCGCTTCGGCGACACGATTCGCGTCGAATTGGAACTGGTCGAGAAGGAACCGAAAGAGCACCCGACCGCCAGCGGCGTCGTCCGGTACGCTGCGGAAGTCCTGAATCAGCGGGACGAGGTCGTGCTGTCGTGCGAACTCCTCTCGCTCGTTCGGTAGGCCGTTTCCCTGCTATTTTCTGAACTCGTCGTCCAACCCCTCGAATATCTCGGGGTCGGTGCGGAACTTGAGGACGTTGTGGACCACCGAGTTGCGGATGTTGTCGATGACGTCCCCGTGTTCCTTGTAGAACTCGTGAATCCAGCGCGATTCGGCCTCCCTATTCGGGAACATCATCACCGTCTTCCACTGGTACTCCCCGTCGGAGAGGAAGTAAAACAGCGTGTTCGGGTCGTCGCGGATGTACTCCATCGCGGCGCGCCAACTGTCCGCGAAGTGTTCCGGGTTGAACTTGAACTCGAACAGGCCGAAGATGTAGTACTCCTCGTTCGGGATGATGGCCTCGCGGAACACGCCCTCGTTTCGCATCTCCCGAATCGACTCGCTCACGGTGACGTGCGAAACCTCGATGTCGTACTCCGCCGCCAGAATGGTCGTGAGTTCGCGCGAGGACAACTGCGGGTCCCGCGTCAACTCCCGCAGGATGGCGATGTCCCGCTCCTTGAACTCCCAGTTCGGAGAGTCGGTCGTGTCGGTCATAGTACTCCTTCCCGAGAACGGGTTATCAGAGTTCTCCTTCGAAAGGCAAAGGGTGCAGTGAGAGACAGGGGGAATCGTTCGCCACGAACATTCACAATCAGAAACAGTAGCGGTCGGCGCGCGAGGGACGAGCGAAGCCCCGCTGAGCGAGGAGGCTGGGGAGGCTGAGGGCGGATGGTGCGGTTGTGGTCCCATTGACGTCTGTGATTGCTCGCGTCACCGTTGCAACTGCTGCGATGACGTCCTCGAAAGTCCCAACCCCGCACCCGCCCCGCACCGCGCCACGATGGATGGGAAAATTTCGCATGTTAGAGGCGAAGTAGCCGACCGACTTCCTATCCCGAAAGTCCAGTCTCCGTGTTGTTAGAACAGGTCGTCGGAGATGATGTTCTTCTGGATTTCGCTGGTGCCCTCGTAGATTTTCGTGATGCGGGCGTCGCGGTAGTAGCGCTCGACGGGGTGGTCGGTGACGTAGCCCGCGCCGCCGTGGACCTGAATGGCCTCGTCGGCGACGTCCACGGCGTGTTCGCTGGCGAAGAGTTTGGCCATGCTGGCGAATCGGGTCGCCAGTCGGTCGTCACCCTCATCGACGTGGGAGGCGGCGCGGTAGGTGAGCGACCGGGCGGCCTCCACGTCCGTCGCCATGTCGGCGACCTTGTGCCCGATGGCCTGGTAGTCCTTGATGAATCGCCCGCCCTGCTCGCGCTCGTTGGCGTAGTCGACGGACTCGTCCACGGCGGCCTGCGCGACGCCGACGGCCTGCGACGCGACGCTGACGCGACCCGAGGCGAAGAAGTTCATCAACTGATAGAACCCCTCGTTCTCCTCGCCGATGACGTTCTCCGTGGGAACGCGCACGTCATCGAGGACGATTTCCGCGAGGTCGGAGGCTCGGATGCCGAGTTTGTTGTCGATCTTCGTCGGTTCGAACCCGTCCGTGTCGGTGGGAACGAGGATGGCGCTGATGCCGCGATGGGGCGGTTCGGCCTCGGGGTCCGTCTTCGCCATCACGACGGCGACGTCGGCGACGGTTCCGTTCGTTATCCACATCTTGTTGCCGTCGATGACGTACTCGTCGCCCTCCCTTTCGGCGACCGTCTCGATACCCGCGACGTTCGACCCGTGTCCCGGTTCGGAGATACAGCTACAGCAGGCGGACTCGCCGTCGGCGATTCGGGGGAGCCACTCCTCTTTCATCCACTCGTCGCCGAACTTTCGAATCATGTTCGAGCCGAACCCGCGACTCCCGATGGCGCTCCCGATACCCGCATCGGCCCGCCAGAGTTCCTCGGTAACGATGATGGACGAGAGGGTGTCCATTCCTGCCCCGCCGTACTCCACCGGAATGCTCGGGGCCACGAGGTCCAGTTCCGCCGCCTTCCGAACGAGGTCCTCGGGATACTTCTTCTCCTCGTCGTGTTCGCGGGCGACCGGCGTGATTTCCGCCTCGCCGAACTCCCGGACCGCCTCGCGTATCGCACGCTGTTCGTCTGACAGTCGAAATGCCATACCCGGACTTTGGATTCCAATAAAAAGAATCTTCGGCATTTGTGTGACTGCTGTTAACCAAAGCAGCCGGTAATTCGTACAGTTCGGCGTAGGTTTATGTGCGCGAGGAGCGAGGCTGAGGACATGCGAGCGGCAGTACTACGCGAGTACGGCGAGCCCCTGCGAATCGAGGAGGTGGCGCGGCCGGAACCCGACCCGGACGGCATCGTGATAGAGACGGACGCCTGTGGCATCTGCCGAAGCGACTGGCACGCGTGGCAGGGCGACTGGGACTGGATAGGCGCGAAGCCACCGAAAGGGCAGATTCTGGGTCACGAACCCGCCGGGACCGTGGTCGAGGTGGGCGAGGACGTGACGCGACTGGCCGAGGGCGACAACGTCGCCATCCCGTTCACCCTCGGCGACGGCACCTGTCCGGAGTGTCGGAACGGCCACTCGAACGTCTGCGAGAACCTCCTTCCGCTCGGCTTCGCCGAACCCGTTCCGGGCGCGTTCGCCGAGGAGGTCCACGTCCCCGTCGCCGACCAGAACGCGGTGGTCCTCCCCGACGGCGTATCGCCGGTGGCGATGGCCGGACTCGGTTGTCGGTTCGTGACCGCGTTCCACGCGCTCGTTCACCGGGCCGACGTGGACGCGGGCGATTGGGTCGCCGTCCACGGTTGCGGTGGGGTCGGACTCTCCGCAATACACATCGCGTCGGCCATCGGCGCGAACGTCGTCGCCGTCGATTTGGACGAGGAAAAGTTGGCGAAGGCAGAAGAACTCGGCGCGCTCGAAACCGTGAACGCCACCGAGACGGGCAACGTGCCGAGGGCCATCATGGGTATCACGGACGGCGGCGCGTCGGTGTCGGTGGACGCCCTCGGTATCACGGAGACCTGTCGAAACTCGGTCCGCTGTCTCCGCCGACGAGGGCAGCACGTCCAAATCGGCCTCACTACGAAGGACGAACGGGGGAGTGTGGAACTCCCGACGGACTTGATGGTGATGAAGGAAATCGAGTTCGTCGGGTCCTACGGGATGCAACCGCCGCGCTACGACGAAATCCTCCGCATGATCGAATCGGGGACCCTCGACCCGAGCGCCGTCGTCTCCGAAACCGTCACGCTGGACGACGTTCCCGACCGTCTCGCCGCGATGAGCGACTACGGTACGATGGGGATACCCGTCGTTGACACGTTCTGAGTCGGGGACGAGGCGACGATTTCAACGACCCCGTCGTTCGCCGGGACTCGACAGTTTAACTCCGGCGACGTGTGATAGCCTATAACATCATGAGCGAGACACCGGACGGTCCGTTGGTGGGGAGGGACATCGAACGGCGGGAGGACTCGGCCCTCGTGACCGGGCGGGCGACGTACACCGACGACGTACAGGCGTCGGACGGTACCCATCTCTCCTTCGTTCGGAGCAGATACGGACACGCGACCATCGAGGGGGTCGATACGGAGGAGGCTCGGTCGATCGACGGCGTCCTCGGCGTCTACACGTGGGAGGACATCGAGGCGTCGGACTCGCCGGGCGTCATCCCCGTCAGGGCGGGAATTCTCGACCACGAGATTCCGGGACATCCCGTCCTCGCTCGGGGGCGAGTGCGATATCACGGCCAACCGGTCGCCGCCGTGGTCGCCGAGGACCGATACGTCGCCCGAGACGCCGCGAACACCGTAGACGTCAGCTACGACCGCCTCGACGCCGTAACGGACCTCATCGAGGCGACGGACGAGGACGCCCCGAGGATTTTCGAAGGCGTCCCCGACAACGTCGTGACCGTCACGGAGATGGGCGATGCCGACGCCACGGCGGGAGCGTTCGAGGACGCGGACCGCACCGTCGAAGTCGAATTGGAGAACAACCGCCTCATCGCCAACGCGATGGAACCGCGGGCGGCGCTCGCGGAGTACGACGAGGTGGACGACTCGCTGACCGTCACGATGACGAGTCAGTCGCCCCACGGCCACCGCGGAAAGCTCTCGACCACGCTGGGAATCCCGGAGAACCGACTCCGTGTCGTCGCGCCGGACGTAGGCGGTGGGTTCGGGCACAAAGGCCACCACCACCCCGGCGAGGCGATGGCGGCGTGGTGTGCCCGCGAACTCGGACGTCCCGTGAAGTGGACGGCCACGCGCTCCGAGAACTACCTCGCCGGGGCACACGGGCGGGACCACCGGACGACCGCCGAATTGGCGTTCGACGCCGACGGAACGATTCGCGGCCTTCGGGCCGAGACGCACGCCGGTATCGGCGGCTACGGCCTCGGCGTCAGTCCCGCGCTTCCGGGGTGGTACGGCCGTCTGCTGGCCAGCCAGTACCGGATTCCCGCCATCCACTGTCGAACCCACAGCGTCCTGACGAACACCGCACCCGTCCACTCCTACCGGGGAGCGGGCCGCCCCGAGGCCGTCTACGTGACCGAGCGACTCGTGGACCGCGCGGCGCGAGAATTGAACGCCGACCCCGCCGAGTTCAGACGGGGGAACCAGCTTTCCCCCGACGAGTTCCCCCACGAAACCGCCGTCGGCGCGGAATACGACAGCGGGGAGTACGAAGCCGCCCTCGCGAAGGCGCTCGACGCGGTGGACTACGACGCCCTTCGCGAGCGACAAGCGAACGAGCGAGAGCGCGACGGCGACGGCCGCTCCCTCGGCATCGGGGTCGCAAACTACGTCGAATCGACCGGCGGCGGGTTCGAAAGCGGCGTCGTCCGCGTCCATCCCGACGGCGGCGTTACGGTCTACGCCGGAACGCACTCTCACGGGCAAGGGCACGGGACGACATACGCCCAAATCGTCGCCGACGAACTCGGCGTGCCGTACGACGACATCGACGTGGTGGAGGGCGACACGGAGCGGATTCCGACCGGTACGGGAACGTTCGGCAGTCGAAGCACCATCACGGGCGGAAGCGCCGTCGCGGAGAGCGCGGGCGAGGTGGCCGAGAAGGCGCGACGCATTGCCGCCGACCGCTTGGAGGCGGCACCCGAGGACGTGGAACACGAGGACGGCGAGTTTCGCGTCGTTGGCGCGCCGAACCGCTCGATTGCCTTCGAGACGGTCGCGGACGCGGCGTACGGCCGTGGACTCCCCGAGGACGAGTCCGCCGGACTCGAATCGACCACGTTCTACGAGCAGGACGGGACGGCTTACGCCTTCGGAACGCACGTCGCTGTCGTGGCCGTGGACCCCGAATCGGGCGAAATCGACGTGGAGCGGTACGTCGCCGTGGACGACTGCGGCGAGCAGGTCAACCCCCGAATCGTGGAGGGACAGGTCCACGGCGGGGTCGCACAGGGCCTCGGACAGGCGCTCTATGAGGAAGCCGTCTACGACGACGCCGGGACGCTCGTCACGGGGTCCCTGCAGGACTACGCGGTTCCGAAAATCACGCAACTCCCGTCCATCGAGACGGGGAGTACGATAACGCCGAGTCCGACGAACCCCCTCGGCGTGAAGGGAATCGGCGAGGCGGGAACCATCGCCGCGCCGCCCGCGATGGTCAACGCGGTGCTGGACGCCCTCGAACCGTTCGACGTCGAGGAGATAGACATGCCGCTCACCGAGGAGACGGTCTGGCGTGCCGTGAACGACGCGTAGTGGGGTGAGCGTAGAACGGTCGTTCTAACGCAACGGTTGTTCTAACGCTATGGCGCGTGCGCCAACCGGCCCGAGGCCGGTTGGTTATCACGCGAGGGATGACGACCGAGGAGCAACGCGACGATGGGAGGAATCGGCTGGGGAGGGTGTGGCGTGCGGGGTTTCGAAGAAACCTCGAAAGCGAGCGGTGCAGCCGCGAGCACGCGGAGCGGTGGCGGTTTCATTGACGTCTGTACTTGCACGCATAGAGAAATCACGACCAACCACGACCAACGCATCCGAGCATAGCGAGAACTGTGCGAAATCCGGCACACGACGAACGACTACCGGACTTCTCGATGGAAAATAGAATTATATCTTTCCCGTATCACCGAAGTTCTCGCAGGTCGTCGGTCGTATCCACGTCCACCAAGACGCCGGGGTCGTCGGTTTCGACCAACGCAGAACGGTCCCCGTGGAGCAATATTTTTCGGCCACCCGTGTCGCCCTCGACGTCCGCCAGCGCGTCGAAGTGGCGAGCGTCGAAGAGGACGGGATTACCGCGCGCACCGTCGAACGCGGCGGCGAGGGCGTCGCCCGCATCCGACCGGTACGCGGCGACGAGGCGGTCGATACTCGCGGGACTGACGCGGGGCATGTCGCCGAGCGCGAAGACGATGGCGTCGTACTCGCGGCCCCACTGAACGCCCCGCCGAACCGACGTCGCCTGCCCGCGTTCGGCGTCGGGGTTCACGACGAGGGACACGTCCATTCCCGAGAGCGCGTCGTTGACGGGGGCGTCATCGGCGGCGACGACGACCGCGACGGCGTCGAGTTCCGCGGCGTCGAGGAGGCTTCGAGCGGCGTGGCGGACGAGCGGGTCGGACTCGGGGGGAGTAGAGTCGGACGACTCGGGTTCGGAACCGGAATCCCCGGAACCGAGCGGGGCGAGGAGTTTGTTCGCCGGGCCGAACCGGGAACTCGTTCCAGCGGCGAGGAGGACGCCCGCGACGGACGCATTGGGGCGACTCGACGCGTCGAACGGCGGCGCGACGACCGGGAGGGTCACGTCACGGCCTCCGTCGGGACGAACCGGACCGACTCGCCGGATTCGAGCGCGGTGCGGGTGCGGAGGTAGCCGTCCATCCGCAGCACCCGTGCGCAATCGGCGAGGATGCGCGGGGAAAACCGCTCGCCGTAGATTGGGACGGTGGAGTCGTCGTGGCCGAGCGGAACGAGTCCGTCGCCGCGACGCTCGACGGGGACGACGTATTCGGTGTCGTGGCCGGGGAGTTCGAGGTCACACGCGAGGGTCGCGTTCTCGGTTCGTTCGTCGGTCGTGCCGGTGAGGAGCGTGCGGCACGCGGAGACCGCGCCGAGGAACGCGGCGACCGGTTTGCCGGGAAGCGCGACGGCGACGGCGTCGCAGTCGTCGAGCGTCGCCACGCGGACGTGGCTTCCGGGACGAACGTCGATACCGTCCACGACGATATCGCCGAGGTCTGCCAGCGCGCGCCGGACGTGGTCGCGCGCGCCGCCGCCGGTTCCACCGCTGGTCAGGAGGACGTCTGCCGCCATCGCGTGGCGTTCGATTGCGTCCCGAACCGCGTCGGGGTCGTCGGGCACCGGGGCGACGAGGTGAGGGTCGTGTCCCCACGAACGGACGAGGGTGGCAAGCATCGGGGAATCACGGTCTGGCTGCCGGTCTTCGACTAGTTCGGTTCCGGTTCCGAGGATACGGACCGAGAGGCGTTCGAGGACGGGAACCGTCTCGAACCCGAGGTCGGCGAGCAGACCCGCGTCGGGTGCGTTCAGCCGCTCGCCCTTAGGGATGACCGTCTCGTCGGCGGTGGCGGTCGTTCCGCGCCGGAAGACGTTGCGGCCGGTTTCGACGGGGGGGCCGTCCAGCATCGTTCCGCCAGTCCCCCTATCATCAGTCTCACCGTCGTCCGTGGTCGCGCGTTCGCGTTCGAGGACCGCGTCGGCGCGGGGAGGGAGCGGCGCACCCGTGGCAATTCTGACCGCTTCGCCCGACCCTATCTCGGGCGGGTCGTCCTCCGCGCCGACCTCGCCGACGAGACGGAGTGGATACCCGTCGGCGACGATGAACGCGTACCCGTCCATCGTCGCGCGGTCGCGCGGCGGAACGTCGGCGGGTGCGACGACGGGTTCCGCGAGGAGCCGCCCGCCGATTCGTTCGGGGGGTACCTCCTCGTAGGGAAGGGTGTCGAAAAGCGCATCGCGGGCGTTCGTGACCCGTTCGAGCGCCATACGTCGTGAAACCGAGTGTGTCACGCGCGAATCTATGCCACGTCGTGACAAAGGCATTTCCCCGGAGGGAATCGGGGTTGGATACCCAATTTGGGGAAAGTCTTATTGTGTAATCCCTAGTGATTACGCATGATAGATGATGCCAACCACCATGACACCGAGAGGACAGTGATATCGCGTGGAGTTCAGCGATACCTTCGAAATCGAGGACACCACCCCTGAGGAAGCATGGCTCGCGCTCTCCGACCCGGTGATGATAAAGGAGGCGCTTCCGGGCTGCCAGTTCCTCACCCGTGTGGAGGACGACGACCCCGATTTCGACGCCCTCAGGGAACGGACGGCGGACGATGAGGACCCACCGACGCTCCCCGAGGCGGACCCGGAGGACATCGCGGAGCGAGCGTTCGAGGAAGGGGCACACTACGCAGCACTGATGGAGATCGGTGTCGGAAGCGTCAAGCCGTCGTTCGAGACGGTCGTCACCATCGCCGAACGCGAGTTCCCCGAGATGGCGGCCGAAGGTGAGGGGAGCGCGAGCAACTCCTCGTTCGAACTCGAAGCGGGAATGACGCTGGCGGAAACGGAAGACGGCGTTGCCGTCGATTGGCACGCGCAAACCGACGTCTTCGGGCGCGTCGCCCAGATGGGCCAGCGCGTCATCAACCCGGTAGCGAACCGCGTCGTCAACCGCTTTTTCGGCAACATCGAGGAACAGCTACGAGACGTCGAAACCGACGACACCAGCGGGCTTCGGAACAAAATCAGGGACATCCTATGACGGAACACGACATCAACATCACGGTAAACGGCGACGAAAAAGAACTCACAGTCGAATCACGAACGCTGCTCGTCCACGCGCTCCGGGACGAACTCGGCTACACCGGCCCGAACGTCGGATGTGAAAGCAGTACGTGCGGAGCGTGTACGGTTCACTTGGACGGCGATGCCGTCAAATCCTGTACCCTCCTCGCGGTACAGGCCGACGGGTGCGATGTGACGACCGTGGAGGGACTGGCGGACGGTCCCGAACTCACCCCCGTACAGGAGAGCTTTCAGGAGGAACACGGTCTGCAGTGTGGCTACTGCACGCCGGGCATGATAATGACGGCCGAACAGTTCCTCGAAGACAATCCGGACCCGTCGCGGGAGGAAATCCGCGAAGCGCTGGAGGGGAACCTCTGTCGCTGTACGGGCTATCAGAACATCGTCAACGCGGTGGAGTCCGCCGCCGAGAAGATGCAGGGAACCACGGCGGCGGAGGGGGACTGACCGATGTCCATCGAAACCATTGACGCGGAGGACGTAGAGGTCGAGGAAGTCCTCGGGTCGGCCATCAAGCGACGTGAGGACCCCTCGCTCATCACGGGGCGTGCGGAGTACACCGACGACATCCAGCGCCCGAACATGGCGCACATGGCCGTCACGCGGAGCCAGTACGGCCACGCCACCATCGAATCCATCGACACCGGCGAGGCGGAAGCGATGGACGGCGTCATCGCGGTGTACACCGCCGAGGACTTCGACGTCCCCGGCGAACTCCCGGTCGGATGGTTGCTCGACAGCCTCCGAACCCCGGCCCATCCAATTCTCGCCAGCGAGCGCGTCCGCTATCAGGGCGATGCGGTCGCCGTCGTCGTCGCCGACGACCGGTACGTCGCACAGGAAGCGGCGAACGCGGTGGACGTGGATTACGACCGTCTCGATGCCGTCACGGACCCCGACGAGGCGCTCGAAGACGATGCTCCCGTCCTCCACGAGGAGGAAGGGGACAACGTCGCGCTGGACTGGGAACTCGGCGACGCCGAGAAGACCGACGCGGCGTTCGAGGACGCCGCCACCGTCGTCGAGGCCGACCTGCACAACCAGTATCTCATCCCGAACGCGATGGAACCGCGTGCGACCGTCGCGGAGTACAACGCTGGGTCGGGCGACCTCGAAGTCAACATGACCTCGCAGAACCCGCACCTGCATCGACTCCTGATGTCCGGGGTCATCGACCACCCGGAACACAAACTCCACATCCGCGCGCCGGACGTGGGCGGCGGGTTCGGGTCGAAGATTCACCACTACGCGGACGAGGCGTTGACGGCGCTCTGTGCCCGCGAACTCGAACGACCCGTGAAGTGGGTCGCGACGCGAACGGAGACCTACGAGACGGACGCCCTCGGACGAGGACACGTCACCCACGCGAAGATGGCGCTGGACGAGGACGGCAACATCACCGGCTTCGACGTGGACACGAAGGCCAGTCTGGGAGCCTACCTCTCGACGTTCGCACCGGCGGTGCCGACCTACCTCTACGGGACGCTCCTCTCGGGACAGTACGACATCCCGGCCATCCACGTCGCCGTGGAAGGTGCGTTCACCAACGTCCCGCCGGTCGATGCGTACCGGGGCGCTGGCCGCCCCGAAGCGTCCTACGTCGTGGAGCGCATGATGGCGCTCGCCGCGCGCGAAATCGGCGAGGACCCGGCCGAGTTCCGACGGAAGAACTTCGTCGGAGCGGACGACTTCCCGTATCAAACGGAGGTCGCCGTCGAGTACGACAGCGGCGACTACGAGAAGACGTTAGACGAGGCGCTGGACGCCCTCGACTACGATGAACTCCGCGAACGACAGGAAAAGCTCCGTGACGAGGGGCGATACATCGGCGTCGGCCTCTCGGCGTACATCGAGGCGTGCGGACTCGCACCCTCGGAACTCGCCGGGCAACTCGGCGCGCAGGCCGGACTCTGGGAGAGTTCGCTCGTCCGCATGCAGTCGTCCGGAACCGTCACCGCCTACTGTGGAACCTCGGGCCACGGACAGGGTCACGGAACGACCTACGCCCAAATCATCGCCGACGAACTCGGCGTGCCCTACGACGACGTGGAAATCGTGGAGGGCGACACCGACGAGGTGCCACAGGGAATGGGTACCTACGGCAGTCGAAGCGCGGCGGTCGGCGGCAGTTCGCTGGCGACGAGCGCCGGGAAAATCGTGGAGAAGGCGCGACAAATCGCGGCCCACCAGTTCGAGGCCGACGAGGAGGACGTCGAGTTCGAGAACGGCGAGTTCCACCTCGCCGGTGCGCCGGACGAGAGCGTCACCATTCAAGAAATCGCCGGACAGGCGTATCTCGCCCACGACATCCCCGACGACATGGAACCCGGCTTGGAGGCGACGTCGTTCTACGACCCGGAGAACTTCACGTTCCCGTTCGGTCTGCACGCCTGCGTCGTGGAAGTGGACCCCGAATCGGGCGAAATCGACATCGAACGCTACGTCGCGGTGGACGACGTCGGCAACCAGATAAACCCGAAAATCGTGGAGGGACAGGTCCACGGCGGGGTCGCACAGGGCCTCGGACAGGCGCTCTACGAGGGTGCCGAGTACGACGACAACGGCACACTCCTCACGGGGTCGATGCAGGACTACGTGGTGCCGAAGGCCGAACACATCCCCGAAATCGAGACGCGAAGCACGGTGACGCCGTGTCCGCACAACCCGCTCGGCGTGAAGGGCGTCGGGGAGGCCGGAACAATCGCCGCACCGCAGGCGCTCGTGAACGCCGTCACGGACGCACTGCAACCGTTCGACGTGGACGACATCGAGATGCCGCTGACGCCCGAACGCGTGTGGCGTGCGGTCGAGGAGAACGGAGGTGAGAACTGATGTTCCCGGCGCAGTTCGACTACTACAAAGCGTCGAGCGTCTCGGAGGCGCTCGACCTGATGGAGGAACACGCCGGCGAGGAGACCGAAATCCTCGCCGGGGGGCACAGCCTGCTTCCGACGATGAAATCGGGGCTCGCGAGTCCCGATGCACTCATCGACATCAGCGGTATCGACGCCATCTCCGGCATCGAAACCGACGGCGATACGACGACCATCGGCGCGACGACGAACTACGTCGACGTCATCGACTCGTCGGACCTCGCCGAGAACGTCTCCGTCTTCCCGAGCGCCGTCGAACAGGTCGGCGACGTGCAGGTCAGAAACCGCGGTACCATCGGCGGCAACCTCGCGCACGCTGACCCGGCGTCTGACCTCCCGGCGGCGGCCCTCGCCGCGGACGCGACGATAGTCGTGGAGGGGCGCGACGGCGAACGAGAGATTCCGGTGGACGACTTCTTCCTCGGGATGTACGCGACGGACGTCGCGGAGGACGAACTCCTCACGGGGGTTCGTCTCCCGAACGCACCCGACGTCGGCGGGGCGTACGCGAAGAAGCCGAGTCCGTCCTCGGGATACGCGATGGTCGGCGTCGCCGCCGCCCTCGAAGTGGACGGCGACGAGGTGACATCCGCCCGAATCGCCGCGAACGGCGTGATGGACCACGGCGTCCGCCTCGAACCCGTCGAGGACGCGCTCGTCGGCGAGTCGGCGGACGAAGACGCCATCGCCGAGGCCGCGGACCACGCGGGCGACGACTTGGACGAGATGCTGATGATGGACGACGTGCAGGCGTCGGCCGACTTCCGCGCCCACCTCCTCACGGTGTACACGAAGCGCGCGATCGGGACGGCAGTCGAACGGGCGCGTGGCGACGGCCCGGCGGCCGCCGACTAACCCTTGAACCGTCAGCCCCTATGGCAGACCGTGACAGCAATCGACACGAAGACGAGGACGGGGTCGCCCGGCCCACCGGGGGGGAGTCAGTGACCAGCGACGGGTTTTCCGAGGTGACGGAAAGCGACCTTCGCGCGGTGTTCGACGACCAGCAGTACGTCGCCGAGGAGGACATCGTCACCACTGTGCTGCTGGCGCTTCGCATGGGCAAACCGCTGCTCGTGGAGGGCGAACCCGGCGCTGGGAAGACCGAACTCGCCAAGGTACTCGCCGCGGGGTTCGAGACGGACCTCGTCCGCCTCCAGTGTTACGAGGGACTGGCCGCCGAGAATGCCCTCTACGAGTGGAACTACACGAAGCAGTTGCTCGCCATCCAGTCGGGCGAAGGCGGCGTCGCCGACGACGACTCCGTCTTCGACGAGAGCTATCTGCTCTCTCGACCGCTCCTCGAAGCGCTCTCGGGCGACGGCGAGCGCCCGCCCGTCCTCCTCGTGGACGAAGTGGACCGGGCGGACGAGGAGTTCGAAGCGCTCCTGCTCGAACTCCTCTCGGACTTTCAGGTGTCCATCCCCGAACTCGGCACCGTGGAAGCCGCGACGCCGCCGGTGGTGATACTCACCTCGAACCGCACACGGGGGTTGAGCGACGCCCTGAAGCGGCGGTGTCTCTACCTCTACGTGGACCCGCCGTCCGCCGAAAAGGAACGAGCCATCGTGGAACGGAAGGTACCGGAACTCGACGAGGGCATCGCCGCCGACCTCTGCGGCGTCACCCAGCGACTCCGCGACCGACCGCTGAGGAAGCGACCCGGACTGGCTGAGACGCTCGATTGGGCCGAGGCGCTCACCGTCCTCGACGGCGAGAACGGACAGCTTTCGGTCGAGACGGCGCGACGAACGCTCGGTTGTCTGCTGAAGGACGCGGAGGACGTGGAACGGGTGGACGACGACGAACTCGCGTCGCTCCTCGCGGAGGTGCACGGAGAGTCGTGACGACGCCACCCGAAGACCAGCGACCCGCCGACCGATTGCGGGACGAACTCGTCTGGTTCACGAATCGCCTCGGGCAGGAGAACGTCACCGTCCCCACGAACGGAGCGCTCGCTGCCGCCCGAGCGCTGACCGCGGTCGAACGGTTCGAGCGAAATCGGGTGCGGACCGCGCTTCGAGCGACGCTCCTCACCGACGTCGCCGACCGGGAGACGTTCGACCGACTGTTTTCCGTCTTCTGGGAACGTATCCGTGGCGAGGAGCGCGCCTATCCCGCCGGACCGGCGGACGCGCCGTCGCCCGGCAGACCGAACGTCGGGAACGACGGCCCGACAGGTGCGAGAGAGGACGGGAACGAAAGCGGGAACGACGAGGACGGAGGCGACCAAAACGGACGGTCGAGCGGGGCGGAGACGGGAGCGGGAGCGACCGTCTCGCCGGACGGGTCGAACGATGAGCAGCCCGTGACTGCCGCGAGATACAGTTCCAGCGGCGACGGGGAGCGCGTCTCGACGGAGACTCTCGCCGTCCACGACGAGGAGTACGTGGCGACGGCGACGGCAGCGTTTACGCGGGCCGTGTCGTCGCTGCCGGGACGGCGTTGGGAGGCCACCGGACGGGGAGTGGACGCTCGGCGCGCCCTCCGACGAAGCGTCGAGAGCGGCGGCGTGCCGCTTCCGCTTCCGGGCCGCGGCCGAAAGCAGACGGCAGCCCGCGGCGCGCTCTTGGTGGACGTGAGCCAGTCGGTTCTCGACACCGTGGACCGCGGGTTTCTCCTACAGTTCCTCCGCGAGGTACGACGGACGTGGCGACGAACGCCGGTGTTCTTCTTCGATACCCGACTCCGCGAAGTGAGTTCGGCGTTCGACGAACCGACGCTGCACGACGCGCTGGCCGCGTTGGAGGCCGCACGAACCGAGTGGGGCGGGGGGACGCGAATCGGTGCTGCGGTGGGGACGGTTCGTGACGAGTACCCCGACGCCGTGGACTGGCGGAGCACCGTCGTCATCCTCAGCGACGGGTTGGAGCGCGGGGACACGGACGACCTCTCAGCGGCGATGGCGTGGCTCTCTCGGCGTGCCGGACGGGTACTCTGGTTGAATCCGTTAGCCGTCTCGCCCGCCTACGAACCGGCCTGCCGCGGGATGCAGGCGTCGCTCCCGTATCTCGACGGACTGTACGGCTTCGCCGGGCCGGACGACCTGAATCGAATCGCCGACGAACTCTCCCGACACGGTCCCGAGCGAACGGTGGCGGGACCGCGCGGGAACCACATCGAGAAATCAACGTGAGAAGGAATGACTGAACGCGAACGAACCGAGTGGAGCGTACCGGAACGGGAACTGATGGCGCACGTCCGCGACCGATTGGACGCGGACGAACCGGCGATGGTAGCCACCGTCGTGGACGTCGAGGGGAGTGCCTACCGACGACCGGGAGCGAAGATGGTCGTCTCGCCGTCGAAGGGCGGCGTCGGCGCGATTACCGCGGGCTGTTTGGAATCCGAGGTCCGACAGCTCGCAGAACAGGTCCTCGACGGCGGCAAACCGACGGTGAAGACGTTCGATTTGACGGGGGACGACGACGTGTGGGGTTTCGGCGTCGGCTGTAACGGCGTCATCGACGTCCTCCTCGAACCGTTGGACGAAAGCATACGACCCGCCGTGGAGGCCTACGAACGGGGCGAGGAGACGACGGTTGCGACCGTCGTGGCGAGCGACGTCGACGGCGTCTCCGTCGGAGACCGAGCGGCGGACGGTTTCGAGGACTTGCCCGACGAGGTCGAAGCGGCGATTCGCGCCGCGGACGTCGAAAAATCGCGCACCGTGGACGTGGAAACCGACGCGGGAACCGTGTCGGTGTTCGTGGACCGTATCGTCCCGCCGGCCGAGTTGGTCGTCATCGGGAGCGGCCACGACGTCTCGCCCATCGTGGATTTGGCGCTGAACGTGGACTTCCGGGTGACGGTGGTCACGTTCCGCGGTGCCGACGGTGCGAAGGACCGGTTCCCCGACGCCGACCGAGTGGTGGCGACCTCGCCGCGCTCGCTGACAGACGACGTGACGTTCGACGCGAACACCTACGTCGTCGTGATGTCGCACAACTTCATCGACGACCGACTGGCGCTCGAAGCCCTGCTCGAAACCGACGTCCCGTACATCGGGATGATGGGGCCGAAAGAGCGCTTCGAGGAGATGCTCGAAGCGTTCGAGGAGGAGGGCGTCGAGATTCCGTCGACCGAACGGGAGAACGTGTACACGCCGGTCGGTCTCGACCTCGGCGGCGGCGCGCCGTATCAGGTCGCACACAGCGTGGTCGGCGAGGCGCTCGCCGTGCGGAACGGTCGGAGCGGGTCACACCTCCGGGAGGGGACGAAGTCCATTCACGACCGAGCCAAAGCCGAGTAGACGGGGCATCGTTCCGCCGTTCCGTTCGAAGAATGGGAGATGGGAAGATGGAGTATCGATGGGCAGGTGGAAGAGCCAGCTCAGAGCGACGCGAGGCGAGCGATGTAGATGAGGCTCAGCACGTGGTCGCTCGTATCGAGCGGCGCGGGTCCCGCCGAACCGAATCGGTCCGTCTCCGAGAAACCGTACATGTACGACCGAAGGGACTCGTAGGCGGGTTCGCTCAGCCACTCGACGTCCATGTAGTACGAGAGCGCGTTGCCGGTGTTCTCGAAGCCCGCCTTTTCGATGAGGAAGTCTAGCCATTCGAAGACGATGACTTCCGCACCGTAGCGGGTCGGCAGTCCCGTCAGATATGGCTTTTCGGGGAGCGACCCGGACGCCAACAGCTTGGTTTGGAGTTTCAGCAACTCCTCGCGCTGACCAAGCCGAAGGAAGTTCTCCGCCGCTCGTTCGTCGTCGTCCGCAGCGAGGTCGAGGGGTGGTTCGTCCTCGTCAGCCATCCTGCGGAGTTCGCGCAGGTCGTAATCGGCTGTCTTGATACTCATTCGATATTTAGAATACAGGCAGTTCAACCTATTTAACTCTTGGTGCGACAGGATAGAGAAAACGCAGTTCAGTTATCTGATAGTCGAGGCTACTCGTCCGAGTCCGCGCCGCGTCGTTTCTGTGCGACGAGTACGACGCCGAGGAGACTGGCGAGGAGGCCGAGCTTTCGGGTGAGTTTCCCGCTTCCGGCGGGTTCGGAACTGAAATCGTCCGCACTGACTTCGTCTTCCTCGTCGTCTCCCGTTCCGAAGCGACGTTTGGCGACGAACAGGGCGAGGCCCGCGACGAAGAGCACGCCGAAGAGCGGTTTCAACAGCGTCGTCAGCGACGGACCCGACGAATCCGACTCCGTCGTGGTACTCGTGCTGACGGTCGCGGGTGCGGAATCCTCGTCGGGGTACACTCGTTCCTCGACGAGCGCCGGCTTTTCGATGTTGATCTTGAGGAGTGACATCACCATTCCATTCGTCACGGAACAACGTTATAGCTTCTGTCCCCGAGCGCCTTTTAACACAGTATTCTTTACAGAAAACAAATCGGTGGATGCCAGACCCGTCAAGCTTACGATGGTCAGCGGACACCAACGGGTATGGTAATGCCGATCCGCGTGTTGCTTGTCGATGACGAACGGGACCTCGCGGATATGGCGGCCCTGTTTTTGGAACGGGAACACGACGCGCTGGAGACGGACGCGGTGACGAACCCCGGCGACGCGCTCGCGCGACTGAAAGCCGACGACTTCGACTGTGTCGTCAGCGACTACGACATGCCGACCATGAACGGCCTCGAACTCCTCGACGCGGTTCGAGACGACCACCCCCAACTGCCGTTCGTCCTGTTCACCGGCAAGGGAAGCGAGGAGATAGCGAGCGAGGCGATTTCCGCCGGCATCTCGGGGTATCTCCAGAAGGAGAGCGGCGTGGACCAGTACACCGTCCTCGCGAACGTCGTGGCGAACGCCGTGGAGAAATACCGTACAGAGTGCGCCCTCCACGAGAGCGAACGGCGATTCGAGGCCGTGTTCAACGACCCCTTTTCCTTCATCGGACTCCTCGAAACGAACGGGACCGTCATCGCGGTCAATCAGACCGCCCTCGACGCAGTCGATGAAAAATCGGGGACAGTCGAAGGAAAATCGTTCTGGAAGACGCCGTGGTGGTCGTTTTCGGCGGACGTACAGGCGGAGTTGCGCGACAGAATCGACGAGGCCGCGGACGACGAGTTCGTCAGGTTTCGGACGAGAAACTGGACGAAAAGGCTGGGCTGTCTCGCGCTCGACGTCATCATCCGCCCGGTTCACGGCGAGTCCGATACCGTCGACACGCTCATCGTCGAGGGTCGGAGCGTCGAAAATCACGACGGATGGTCGGAAGCGCTACGATGAGGGAAACGACCCGCGAACCGCCTCGCCGAGCGTGTGTCGAACGCCGGGACTGACGACGAGGAGGACGCCGACGTAGACCGCACCGCCGAGGGAGACGAGCGAGAGGAGGTCGGTCCACGACGCCACGGGAACGAACGTGTGAGCAATGGAGACGGCGACGAACATGACAAGACTCGCACCGACCTGTGCGGCCATCGGGCGTGAGATGGGGGTGATGCCGACGATTTCGGCCCGGAGGAATCGGAGCGCGCCGAGATACATGACCGATTCCGCAACGATGGTGGCGAGGACGACACCTATCGGACCGTATCCAAGTGTGAGGGGGACGCCTAAAACGAGGTTGATACCGACCGCGAGCGCCGAGAGTCGCATCGCCGCGTCCGGTCTGTCGAACCCGTTGATGGCCTGCAAGAGCGGGCCGCTCTGCGTGCGGACGACGCGATAGGCGGCGAGACCGATGAGCAGGACGGCGGCATTCTTGTAGTCCGGGCCGTACACGGTCACGACGAGGGGTTTCGAGAGCGCCAGCGACCCGAAGAGGATGGGAAACGCGAGGATACCCGCGTAGGCCAGCGTGTTCGAGATGTCGCGGGCGGCACCGCCGACGCGCTCGTCCCGAGCGCTGACCGTCGTCATCAGACCGCGACCGGCCATGTCGGCAACGAACACGGCCGGGAGGGTAAACTTCCACGCGACTTCGTACCACCCGGCCGCCGCCGTGCCGTTGGCGAGGAGGAAGCCGAGGAGAAGCACGTCGAGGCGGTCGTAGGTCGTTCCCAGAAAAGTGGAGGGGATACTGTATCGTGCGTACTCGGCGAGGTTGCGGACGAACGCGCGGGACGGAAGCGCGGGACGGGCCGCGACGAGACCGACTTCGAACGGGACGGTCAGCGCGGAGGCGAGCGACAGGCCGAAGACCATCCCGGCCGACCCGACGACGGTCGCGGTGCTGAGCAGGGCGACGAACCCGATTTGGAGCGGGAGGGTGAACACCGACCTGAGCGTATCGACCCACGTGGTGGCACTGATTCGGCCGCGGCCTTGGGCGAGACTCGCTATCGTTTCGAACACCGATTCAGTAGCGAGCAGACAGACGAGCAACACCGGAGCGAGCGCGAGTCCGGTGTAGTTGCGGAGGGCGTCACCCGCGAGGAAGATGACGATTCCCGCGAGGAGGAGCCATCCGGCGTCGAACAGCAGTTGTGCGCCGAAGGCGAAGGGACGGAGGGCGTCGGATTCGGAGACGCGCTTTTTCCCGGCGAGCGACCACCCGTTCATCGGTCGGTCCGCGAACTTCACCAGCGCGTAGAGGAGGTAAACCCCGCCGAACGCGCTCGGCCCGAGCCATCGGGCGAAGATGATGGTTCCGGCGAAGCCGATGAGCGCCATCGTAAACTGGGCGACGGTTCCGCCCAGCGTCTCGCTACTGAGGTTGGTTTTCGCCGCCTCGCTCATGCATAGCCGAGGTCGCGGAGTTGCTCCTCGACGGCGGCGGAAACGGCCATGTCGTTCGTCACGGTGCGTCGGTCCAAATCGTTCACTAATGACTCAATCCGTTCACGCGGCTTTTGTATTTCGCCGTCCTCGCGGAAGCCGTCGGGCGTCTCCCAGCCGTAGTAATTCGAGGCGACGAGGCCGTGCAGTTCCGTATCGAGCGGGTCGATATCGAACCCGTCGCGGGACAGTGCGGCGCGGTGGCGGTCCGTCAGGCCGTGGTATTCGACCAACCACTCCGGTTCGTCGTCCGCGTCCGGTTCGCCGAGGAGGTTCCGTCCCCGCGAGTCGCCGCCGATGCCCGCGATGTCGAGCATCGTTCGATGGACGTCGAGGAGACTGACCGGGTCCGTGCGGCGGTCGGAGTTCCCGGGTTCGTTCTCTTTGCTCCAGATGCAGAGGGGTACCTTCGTCACCTCGGGATAGAGGCCACAGAGATGTTCCCACGCGCCGTGTTCGCCGAGGGCTTCGCCGTGGTCCGCGAGCGTGACGACGTAGTCGAACTCCGCCCCCAGTTCCGCGAAGATGGCGCGATACCGGTCCGCGAGGTAGCGAACGCCGTCGTCGTAGGCCCGCCGGATTCGTTCCGGGTCCGCGTCCGGCGACGAGAGCGTCGCCCGAAGGCCGTCGAGTTCCGGCGGGTCCACGGTTCGGAACTCCTCGGGCGGAGCGTAGGGAGTGTGGGCCTCCATCAGGTTGACGAAGAGGAACTCGTCGTCGTCGAAGTCCGTCTCGCGGACGAACTGGAGCGCCTCCGTCGCACCGTCGTCGCGGGTCGTCCGGCCCATTCCCAAATCACGGAGTTTGAGGAACGCGCCGCGCTTTAACGACGGGACGGTATCGCAGTCGCCCAACAGCACGTCGCACAGGGCGACGAGATAGCGCTGTGGCCCCATGTCCCGCGTCTCGGTGATGAAGCCGTCCCAGTCGAAGACGTCCTCGGAGAGGGCGTCGAGTCGCCAACTCCCCTCGAACCGGTCGAACCCGCGGTGGAAGTCGAACGGGCGCGAGATGTTGACGTTGGCGCTGAAGGCGCGGGTGGTGTAGTCGGACGACCCGAACGATTCCGCGAGGACCGGTTCGGGACAGTCGAGTCGTTGTGCCCCGGCGTAGACGCCCAACTCGCTCGGATACTTCCCCGCGAACAGGGAGGCGTGGGCGGGAACCGTCCAGTGGGAGGTCGAATAGGCGTTCTCGAACCGCGTTCCCGGAAGCCAGTCGAAGTGGCTGTCGAAGGCGTCCTTCCGGAGGGTGTCGAGGACGACGAGCGCGACGTTCATCGGTATCCCAACTCCGAGAGGCGCTCTTCGACCGATGCGTTGGGTTCGTTCGTCGCCCGTCCGTCGTTCGACGCGACGGCCCCTTCCATCCACTCCTCGGGGTCGTGGCTTCCGGTATCGGTCCCGGTCGTGACCACCCACGGGACCTCGCGGAGGGCGCGAATCGGCGTGCTGTCGGGGTGGCCGTAGACGTACCACTCGCCGAAACCGTTGCCGTGGTCGGCCGTGATGACGACGCGCTCGGCGTCGAGGTTGTCGAGGAGAACGCCCACCTCCGAGAGGGCGTACCGGAGGTTGTCGCGGTACGACTGCCACACCTGCTCGCGGGTGAGGTCCCCGCGCCGCAAGCGCTCCCAGACGCCGACGCGCTCGCCGAACTCGTCCTTGCTCATGGCGTCGCCCGGAAGCGGGTCCGGAATCGACGGGAAGTGCGGTTGCATGTAGTGGACGACGAGTTTGTTCGGGTCCTCCTCGCGTCCGGCCACGATTGCTCGGTCGGTGACGGTGCGGGCGGGAACCGTCCCCAGTTGGTCGTCCCATCCGTCGCGCCACACTTCGTCCAATCGGGCGAAGTTGTCGGGGTCGAGGTGGTGCGCGGAGTTCGGGTTCGCAGTGACGTGGACCGTATCCGAGCAATCCCGCGTTCCGAAGTTCTCGCGCATCCACTCGTCCGAACGGGTCCCCGCCGAATCGAAGCGCCAGACGCGCTCCACGAAGGGAACGTCCGGTGCGACCTCGCACATGCAGTCGAACCGGCAACCGTCGAGGACGACGAGCGCGTCCCACCGATGGTCGTATATCGACTCGCCGAACTGCCGGTGTTCGCCGATTCGACGGAGAATCCCTTTGTAGAGTTCGTACGCGGACGTATTCGCACTCCGCCAACCGTCTCGATGAAGTCTGTCGCGACTCTCTTCGACCCAATCGTCGAACGTCATCGACCGCCCCCCACGCTCCGAACTCTGTCAATCGCGTTCCAGACCCCCTGCCGCCACAGCCAGTCGTTGACCCTGCCAAGCGCCGTCTCGGGAACGATTCGCTCCTCGTATTGCCGCGGATACTCGCGTTTCAGGCGCGCCTCTTTCTCGGTGTCGATGTCAGCACGCGGGCGGTCGGGATGTGACATCGCCAACGCCGAGTCGTACCGACACGACCCGTAGGCCTCCATCCGCCATCCGAACTCCGTGTCGTCACGCCACCCCGCGTACTCGCTTCGAAACCCACCCGCGCGGAGTGCCGTCTCCCGGTCGAAGGCGAGATTGCACCCGACGTACAGGCCCGCTCCGCGGTAGATACGTCCGCCGCTGACCCTCCCCTCGACGCAGACGGCGTCGTCCGCGAGGGCGTTTTCGACCGTCTCCACCCAATCCGGCGGTGGAAGACAGTCGTCGTCGGTGAGCGCTACCACGTCTGCGGTTGCTGCCTCGATTCCGGCGTTCCGCGCCTCACAGATGTCGAGCGACGCGTCGTCTACCAACAGGACTTCGAAATCGGTGACGGTCTGATTTCGCAGGGCGGCGACCACCGCGTCGTGGTCGTTCCCCGGAAGCGTCGGAACGACGACTGAAACCCGCGGCTCATCGGATGTGTATGGTTTTCGTATCATCGGCATCGACTGCGGCACGCTTTTCGGCCGCTTCCGCGTGCGTTCTGTTGACCAGTTCGAGCAAGGATTCGGCGAACGTCGCCCGGTCGTATCGACGGGCGAACTGTCGGATTTCGTCCGCGTCGAAGTCGTCCGGGTCGAACCGTTCGACGGTTTCCCTGAGCGACTCGACCGACGGGTCGAATCGAAGCCCCGTCCGTCCCTCCACGACTTGCTGTCGGGTGTAGCCCTCGTCCACGCCGATGAGCGGCTTCCCGGCCGTCAACGCCTCCGCACCGACTAATCCGAAGTCCTCGTTTTTCGGCGCGTAGACGACGGCGGTGGCGCGGGAGACGACTTCCGGGACGTTCTCGACGTATCCGAGGAGGTCGATGTTGTCGTGCCCACGTGCTTTCCGTTCGAGGCGGTCACGTTCTCCCCCGTCGCCGACGACGACGAGACGTTCGTCCAAGCCCGCGAATGCGTCGACGATGAGGTCGATGCGCTTCTCCGGTGCGAGGCGGGACCACGTGACGAAATAACCGTCGTCGCCGTCGTTTTGCCAGTCGCCGGTGACGGGCGGATAGATAACGGCAGCGTCCCGGTCGTAGTAGCGTTGGATTCGGTCGCGAACGAGTTCGCTGTTGGCGACGAATCGGTCGACGTACTCGTTTCCTTCCTTGTCCAGTGCCCGCCACACCTTCGCATAGCCCTTCAGCGCGAACTCGATGCCGGGGTAGTCGAACCCGGCGAGTCGTTCGCGGTAGAGGTCATAGAGCCATCGCGGTGGGCTGTGCGGGTAGTGAAGAACCGTCTGTTCGACCGGCGGAACGTAGGACTTCGAGAGCGGCGCGCTTTCGAGGAGGACGTCGTACTCCGTCAGTTCGTCGTGCGCGTCGGTCAAATCGAGCGCCACGGAAAGCGTTTCCAGCGGGTTTATCCCCTCGTTTTTCCATTCGAGCAACCTGCCCGAAAGCCCCTGCGTGTACTTTTCCTGCCGTATCGGAACGACGGTCACGTCGTCGGGAACGCGGACGCCGTCCGCCACGTACATCGTGTAAATTGGCGCATCGAGTACCCGTGCGGCTTCGATGGCGAACCGTTCGCCGCCCCCCATGGCGGGAAACCTATCGTGCAATATCGCTACGTCGCGTGATTCCTGTCTCATCGACCCACCCCTGAGCGTGACGATGCTACAGCGCGTTAGCTGATAAATTGTGGCTTATTTTTGAAAATGTGGGCGCGCTCGAATGCAACGCCGACCGAGGCGAACAGGGAAATCCGGAATCAGGAACGAGTCGGGAACGTCACGGACGGTTAGGCGTCGGAATCCGACTCCAGTGCCGGGTGCGTATCGCGTACGTCCCCAATCAGGTCGCGAACTTCCTCGTTCGCCTCCTCGTCGGGGACGACGGGGTCCATCCCGTCGAACACCTCGTGGACCATCGCGACGCCGTCCGAAAGCGTGTCCAAGCCGTATCCGCCTTCGAGGACGAACCCGAGCGCCGCACCCGCCTCGTCCGCCAGCGCTCGAACGCGAGCGGTGAGCATGCCGTACCCCTCCGTCGAGACGCGCATTCGGGAGATGGGGTCGTGACGGTGGGCGTCGAATCCCGCGCTCACGAGCACGAGGTCCGGGTCGAAGTCGAGAATCGCGGGTTCGATGAGGTCGTTGAACACCGAACGGTATTCCGGGTCGCCAGCCCCCGCCGGGAGCGGGGCGTTAAGGGTCGTTCCGTCCCCATTCCCTTCGCCCGATTCCTCGATTTCGCCCGTGCCGGGATACAGTCCGTCCTCGTGAATCGAGACGTAGAACACGTCCCCTTCGCCGTAGAAGATGTCCTGCGTTCCGTTGCCGTGGTGAACGTCCCAGTCGATTATCGCGACCCGCTCCGCATCGCCGTCATCGATGACCGCTTGGGCCGCGACGGCGGCGTTGTTGAAGAAACAAAATCCCATGGCGTCGTCCTCCACGGCGTGATGTCCCGGAGGACGACCTAATGCGAACGGGGTCGAACGACCGTCGTCTCCCTCGAGAGCCGCCTTCGCGGCCCATTCAGCCAGTCCCGCACTTTCGAGCGCGGCGTCCCACGACTCCTCGACGGCGACGGTATCCGGGTCCCAGTTTCCGCCGCCGCTCTCGCAGAACTCGTGGAACTCCTCGACGTACCCCGCGTCGTGGACCGCGGTCACTTCGGCTTCGGTCGCGGGCGATGCATCGACGTATTCGACACCGTGTTTTCGTGTGAGGGCCTGTCGAATCGCACGCAGTCGGTCGGGATTCTCGGGATGTCGCTTCCCGGTATCGTGAGCTAGACAGACCTCGCTGTAGCCGAAGTTCATTCGAACAGCCTGAAGTAAGTCTCGATGTCCTCCGCCTTAACCGTTCGCCGGTCCGCGTGGTGGGCGAGTATCGTCGCGGCGGCCGCGACGTTGTTGGCGTAGTCTTCGAGGATGTCGGCGAGCGCCACGCGCGCGTCCATCGAAACCCGATAATCGTCGTCGATATCGAGACGAGCGATTCGGTCCACGGGGGCGACCGGGAGGACGAGGTCGTCCTTGTCGATGACCTGTTGGACGCCGAAATCCGCCGCCATCAGTGTCTTCCGTCCGTCCTTCGTCGCCTGTTTCGCCGCGTCTACGGCCAACTCCGCGCCGTGAATCTGAATCCGTCGTGCGAGTTCTTCGGCGGCGTCCGCACTGACGCGGAGGTCGCCTGCTTTCCGTCGGATTATCGTATCGACCGGCGCGAACGGAAGCTCAACGCTCATAATCCAACAGCGGAAGTCAGTCGCCCTTAATCTTTCCCTACCGTTGTTCGCGGCAAAGCGGGCGGGGGAAAACTGCCAGCACGAATAAAAAGGAAGACGGCGAACTTCCGAACACGATGAGCGACCCACACGAACGCGACCGAACGATGGCAAAGGAGAAGGAAGAATCCGAGGAAGCGGAGGACAAAGAGGAGGCCGAACAAGCCCGCGAGGAGGAACTCGAAGACGAGACGGAAGTGGAACAGAAGGAAGCCCGCGAGGACGCGGCGACCGACGAACAGAACAAGGACAACCACCGCGACGAAGAGCCGTTCCAGAGTTAAGGTAGCGAAGTCGGTTGCGAAAAGGAAACGGAGAGACAGACTCAGAAGACGTCTTCAGCGTCGAGTTTCCCGCCGCGTCGTTCACCGCGCGCGGTGACTTCTTGTCCGAGATGAACGTCCGCGTCCGTCTCGACGCTTAGCGTTTCGTCGCCGTCGTCCAACACGACGGGATTACCCGCTTGGACGACCGTGCCGGTGAATTCGACGAACTCGCCGTCGTCGATCGTCGTTGCCGTACCGGCGTTTTCCGTCGTCGTTTCGTCCGTCGTGCTCGTTTCGGAATCCGTCGTGCCGTCGGTATCGCTCCCGCTTTCGAACGCACCGAGACCGGTTTCCGAATCGGTCGTGTCGTTTTCGTCGTTCCCACTGACCGCGTCCGTCGGCGAGCCGTTGTCGAGGACGGAGATGGTGGACTGCCATCCAGCGGAGGCCTCGATGTCGTCGGCCCAACCGTCCTTGATGGAGACGTCCGCGAAGGCGGCTTTGTCGCCCGGCGCGAGTTCGCGGTCCGCTTTTTCGCCCCACAGCGCGACGCGGATGTCGCCGGTTTCGTCCTGCACGCGGACGTTTTTCACCTGTCCTTCCGACCCGTCGTCCCGGTCGAAGGTCCGCTTCGGGTCCGTGGAGCGAATCACGCCGACGATGTCGGCCGTGTCGCCGATTTCGAGGTCTTCAATCGGCGTACTCTCCGGCACGTATTCGATGTCGGCGTCTATCTCCTCGACGGCACCGCGGTTGCCGACGTGGAGTTCGAGGTTACCGTCACGCTCGCGGACGTAACCGTCGACGACTTCGACGGCGATTCCGGTAGACAATTCCTCGGCCGCGTCGGCGCGTTCGTCCCACAGCGTGATTCGGACCCGTCCCGTCTCGTCACCGACGGTGAGGTTGGCGACCCTACCTTCCGACCCGTCGTCCCGGTCGAAGGTTCGGACGGTTCCCGTGTCGATGAGTTTGCCCTGTAGGTTCACGTCCGAGAGGCCCAGCGAGAGGTCGGACACGGAGTAGGAGTCCTGTACCTGCACGTCGATTTCCGTGTCGTCGTCGGGTTCCGCTTGGTCGACGTTGACCTCGGTCCCGCTGTAGCCGTCCGTGGGACGGCCCTTGATTCGGAGTACCTGCCCCGGTTCGAGTTGGTCTTCCGCGGCCTGCGCGTGTTCGTCCCAGAGCGAGATGCGAATCGAACCCGTCTCGTCCGCGACGTCGACGTTCAGGACGTGGCCGTCCTCCGCGTCGTCCCCGTCGCGTTCGAAGGTCCGAACGTCGCCAATGCTCGTCACCTTGGCAACGAACTTCACTTCCTCGATGCCGGGTTCGATGTCGGCGACCCCGTTCACCTCGCTTTCGCCCAGTTCGTGCGCGATGAGCATTGCGGCGGTTTCCTCGTCCGCAAGCCCGCCCATCTGTTCGACTTTTTCCTCGACGGCGTCCCGGAACTCGTCCAGAGAGATGTCGGCGTCGAGGTCCCCGTGTACCTCGTCTATAACGCCCATAATCGTACTCGGTTGCAGGGTTGGCCGTCGCTTAAGCGTTGTCTTTGTGTCGGCAATCGGACGGAGTTCGCCGACTGCGATGCGATTCGTTCCATGCAGAACAGTGGTTCCCCCTTCACTGATAAACCTACGCTCCGTGCCTGAATGATGTTTTCGTCGGAGTTAATTTTCCGTGGTGGTGGAACTTTCGCTGTCGGTATCCGCGACGACTTTCGACTCCCCCATGCTCTTGTGCGTGACTTTCACCGACTTCGGAAGCGCTCCCTCGAACGTGAACGTCGCTCGGTATTCGATTTCGGTGATGCACTCGGAGCACCCGACGCTGCCGTCCTTCTGCTTGGTGCCCATCGTCACCACGAACGCGTCCGACTCGGAATCGAACTTTGCGCTCTCGATTGTGGGTCGGGTACACGAATCGCTTCCAGTCATCGAGCCCGTGACGACGAGCCGTTTTTTCGAGTCCTTGAACTCGATAGCGGCATCGTTTTTCGGCTGCCCACACTCCGCGCCGAGAACTTTCAGCGATCGGTCTTTCACGGTCGTATCCGTGGTCGAGGTCCGCGTCGTCGTTCCCGTTTCCGTCGTCCCTTCGGTAGTCGTGGTTTCGCTCGCCGTGGTCGTCGTGGTCTCGGTCGTACCAGTTCCAGCCCCGTCTTCCCCGGAACCACCCGGACTTCCACCCTCTCGACTTAGACAACCGCCGAGCAGACCGACCGTCGTCGCCGCACCCGCACGTTTCAGGATGTCTCGTCGTTGCATACCAAAGAGCACCACTTCCGTTCTAAAAGCACTGGCGTAAGGAAAAATGGGGATTTGAGTTATCCGCACGGTCGCCGCGTCCGCGATTCGTGCGGGTGGGTCGCATCCCCACACCGTCGTCACATCGCAAGCGCTATTAAGCCGACCGCGAAATGAATGAATGAGTCCTGGTAGGGTAGTGGACTATCCTCTTGGCTTGCGGAGCCAGGGACCGGAGTTCAAATCTCCGTCAGGACGTTTTCAGAGCGTAACGCGATGAGCGAAGCGAAGAGCCTTCGCTCTGAAAACGACTCGCGGAGATTTGAGCAGACGAGACGCAGTGCGCGAACGTATGTGAGCGCGACCGTCTCGGCGAGTTCAAATCTCCGTCAGGACGTTCACTTTGTTCACGACCTGACTTGCCTCACGCTCGCGTCCGCTCGTGTGAGACTCCGTCGGACCGTTACGGCCCGACGTGCTTCACGCTCGTTTCACTCGCGTGAAACTCCGTCAGGACGTTTCTGCCAACACAACACCGACGAGCGCAGCGAACCCTTCTCTCACTTCACCGCGCGAATCAGCACCTTCTCGTTGCTGAAGTCGGTCACTGCTCCGTCCTCGACGGTCACGTCGTAGACGGCTTCGGCTTCCGGCCCACGGACGAGTTCGTCCAACTCCTCTCGCGCACTCTCTCCGGGGTTCGTGCGCTCCGCCCACGATTCGTAGTCGAGGTCCTTGCGCATGGTGACTGACTCGTCGATGGTGAGTCCGACGTCGCGGAACCAATCCTGCCACTGTGCGACCGGATAGGCTTCGCCGTGGGTCGAGTCGCGGAGGCGTTCGAACCGATTGTAGAAGACGGCTAGCTCCTCGTCGTCGGGAACGATGTTATCCTCGAAGGCGACGACGCCGCCGGGCGTGAGTACGCGGGCGACTTCATTCACGAACGCCTGCGGATTGGGGAAGTGGTGGGCCGCGATGCGGCAGGTCACGGCGTCGAAGGTTTCGTCCGCGAAGGGGAGTCGCTCCGCGTCGGCGACCGTGCCGGAGACGGGGAACGCGCCGGTGGCCGTTTCGACCATCGCGGGCGTGGCATCGGCGGCGATGACGGTGGGGACCGTTTCGGCGAGCGCACCGCCGGTGTGTCCGGCACCGCACGCGATGTCGAGTCCGCGCGTGGCGTCCTCGCACCACGAGGCGAGGAGTTCGAGGTCCACACCGTCCCGGTGAACGTCGCTGTCGAGGTAGGAGGCCGCGACGCTGCCGAACGAATCCGTCGTCGCCCGCTTCCGTTCGATGTCGTCCATACGAATCGTAGAACGACCCCCGCGAAGGCCGTTGTCGTTCGCGCAGGTTTCGCCGACCGTGCGTTTGCCATGGTGTAGCAGGCCAAATATGGCGCGAACCGTGACACTTTTGACCTTCGCGTGGATATTTACTCGTGTATGAGTAAAGTTGAGAACTACCGACTGTTCGTTCGTGACTTGAAGAAATGGGCCGTCAAGAAAACCGCGAAGTAACCGTTTTCGACGGTTACACTCACTGACGTTGGCTCCGTCAGGTCACTGCATCACCCTTTTCGTGCCGTTCGCCATCATTCGAAAGAGCAACCATCCGTAGGAGTTTTTCCTCGTCGGCAGGGAATGGACCGTATGGACGCGTTTCTACGGGCCGGGGTCGCAATCTACAACGCTGGCGAGTTCCACGCCGCCCACGACGCGTGGGAGGACCACTGGTTGGACCTCGAACGGGATACCGAGGACGAGCGGCTCCTCCACGGATTGATTCAGTTCACGGCGGTCGTGTACCACGCGGGCGACGGGAACTGGACCGGAATACGCGGCCTCACAGAAAGTGCAGCAGCATATCTCGACGGACTCCCGAACGACTATCGTGGCGTCAACGTCGAAGCGGTTCGTTCCTATCTCCGCGCGGTTCGGGACGACCCCGAACACATCGAGCGCAGCGCGCCGCCGAGACTGACGAGCGACGGAATCGCTCTCCGTCCGGACGACCTCGACTTCGACGCGTCAGCGGTCGCCGCCGTCGTTTTAGCCGAGGAGTTCGACTACGACGAAGGGACGTTCGAACGAGCGGTGGAGTTCGCCCGCGCAGACTTGGAATCCGGGGATGAGGGGAGTCGATTCATCACGTTCCTCATGGATTTCGTCCGCCAACCAGAAGACAGGGCGCTGATAGCACAGCGCCTCGGTCAGCACGTCGAAAAGCGGGAGTTCCGGGAGACGGACGTGGACGGGTTGTTCGAGTGACCGTCTCGACGTTCGTTCATGATTTTCGGGGCGAATCGGACGGTGGGAATGATTTATGTCCGTGACACCCGCTAGAGTCAGACGATGAGCGAGGTTTCCGCGAGCGTCGGACGCTATCTCAGTACGATTCACCTCGTCAGTGAGAGCACCGGCCGTCCGGCCAAAACTGGCGAGTTGGCGACGGCGTTGGACGTGAGTGCGGCCAGCGTCACCGAGATGCTCACGACACTCGAAGCGCGCGACCTTGCGACCTACGAGAAGTACAAGGGCGCGACCCTCACGGACGACGGCGAGGACACCGCACGCGAAGTCATGTGGAAACACTGCCTCGCGGAGAACTTCCTGCTGGGCGACCTCGAAATCGACGACCCAGAGGAGGCGCGGGAGATGGGGAACGCCCTCTCGGACGAGGTGGCGGCCCGCATCCGCGAACACATCGACCACCCGTGTGCCGGGGAGTGTAGCGCACCGAAGAGCGAGTACAACGAGTGCTGTGACGACGTGCGCGACGTCGAAGCGAAGTAAGCGACTCGGACGGTTCTACGCGAAGCGGACGATTTTCTCGAAGGCGTCGAGCGGAAGGGTATCTCCGGAGGGTATTCCCCGCCCCGTGGAGCGACCGAACGCGTTGGCGACGAACTGGCGAGCGACGAACTCCTTTCGTTCGTTGCCCGCCGCGAGTTCGCCGTCCGCCTCCGACAGTAACAGTGCGGCGGTATACACGTCGAACACGTATTCGGCTAGTTCCTTCGCGTGGAGTTGGGCGTGCTCCTCATCCGCCGTTGCCAGCGTCATCAAGGCGTCCTGGAGGCCATCGAGTTCGTCGCGGGTGGTCGCCACGAGGTCGGCGAGGTCGTCGTGTTCCACGCCGTCTAATCGGTCACGAATCAGGGCCATCGCCGGTTCGTGCGCCTCCTCGCGCGCGAGCGCACGAAGCACGTCGAGCGAGAGGATGTTCGAGGTGCCCTCCCAAATCGGAAGCACTTGCGCGTCGCGCAGGAGACGGTTCGTAACGAAATCGTTCACGTAGCCGTTGCCGCCGTGAATCTCCATCGCGTACGACGCGATATCGACGGCCATGCTGCCAGTTCGGGACTTGGCGATCGGAACGAGGAGGCGCATGAGCGCGAAGGCCTCGTCGTCGCCGCGATGGTAGCGGTCGAACGCACGTCCAGCGTCGAACGTGAACGCGGTCGCCGCCTCGTGTGCCACGGCCATCTCCACCAAGTCGCGGCGCATGAGCGGATACCGGTCGATGGAGTTGCCGAACGCCTCGCGGTTCGCGGCCCGAACCTTGCTCTCCAACAGTGCTCGTCCGATGAGACCGCAAGACGCGAAGGCGTTGGCGATGCGTTCGAGGTTGAGCATCTCGGACATGTACCGGAACCCGGATTCGAGTTCGCCGACGAGGGACGCGTCGGTGCCGCGGAACTCGACTTCGCCGGTGGGGACGCTTATCGTCCCGAGTTTGTCCTTCAACCGACGGACGAAAACGTCGTTTCGGTCCGCACCCGGTTTGGTTCCCGGAACCAAAAAGAGGGAGAGGCCGTCCGTTCCGTCGGGCGCATCCGGCGTCCGCGCGAGCGTGAGAATGGCCCCTGAATCGACGTTCGAGCAAAACCACTTCTCGCCGGTCAACTTCCATCCGTCGTCGGTGCGTTCCGCGACGGTTTCGGTCGCGCCGACGTCGCTTCCGCCCTGTCGTTCCGTGAGGAACATCGCACCCTGAAGCAAGTCGTCGTACTCTCGGGTGGTCAGTCGGTCGTAAAAATCGGACAGCGGGCCGTCGTGGCCGCCGTCGAAGCGCTCCAACACGAGGGCGACACCCGCGGTCATGGCGACGGGACACGTCAGTCCCACGTCCGCGTACGCGAGGAGGTAGTCCATCGTCAGATGGTGCAGCATGGATGCCGGGGCGTCGCGGTCCGGCGGTGCGCGAAACGAGTCGGCCACGCATCCCGCGCCGTACACCAATCGCTCGTTTTCGAACTGGGCCGGGTGGTACTCGATTTCGTTCGTGCGCTCTCCGAATCGGTCGTATCGGTGCAGTTCCGGGCCGTGTTCGTCGATGGTGTCCGAGTTCGGGGCAACGACTCGCCCGACGATGTCGCCGAACTCGTCGAAGCGCTCCTCCGCCCAGCCCCTGTCGCCGGGGTAGGTACGCTCGACTTCGTGTTGTAAAACGGGGTCGTACTGCCAGTAGTTCATCCCGCGCCCGCGGTCGAACTGCCCGTATTCGACGGTCATACTGACCGACAAATCGGGCGGGAACCAATTAAACGATGTCCCGGTACACCCGGCCGAAGGCGATGCGTTGGAGGGTTGCAATCGCCGCCTCCTCCTTTTGCTGGTAGGTCGCCGCGACGGCCGTTTCCGCCGCCGGAGCGACGTGCCATGCGACGTTATCGACGTTGTCGCTTCCCTCGACGTGAACGTCGAACCCGTCGGGAACGTCCGCCTCGAATTCGTCACGCGTTCCAGTTTTGATTTCGAGGAGCGAGGCGAACAGGGCGTCCCGTGCCGTCTCAACCACGTCGCCCGTCACGCGTTCGCCGTACTCCTCGCGGTCGAAGTCCATCGCTTTCGCCGTCTCCTTGACGACGGTCTGTGCGACCGGTCCGACGTCCTCGTACTGTTCGCGGACAGCGCCTTCGGTCTCCGGAGCGAAGATTCCGTGTGTCTCCATGGCGAGTAGTTCTCGGGGAAGAAACTATTCGTTTTCGTCCTTCGATTCGTCGTCCGCGTTGGCCGCGTCGTCGGCGTCCTCCTCGTCGTCAAACATCCGTTCGGTCATCTGTCGCGCCTCTGCCATTATCTGCTGGGCGTCCGCGCCCATGTTCGCGTCCCGACCGTAGCCACCGGTCTGCTGGAGTTCGTCCTCCAATCCGCCGCTCCCGTGGCCGTGACTGTGACCGTGGTCGTGAACCGTATCCTCGAACACCTGCGGGTACTCCTCTTCGTCCGCGAACTCCGTGATTCGCGGTGCGAGTTCGTCGGGACCCTCCTCGCTCCATCCCGGCGCGTACTCGTCGAGCCACGATTCGTGGTCCGAATCGCCGAGAATGGCCGCGAAGGCGAGATGGTTGGCGAGGTGCTCCCCGTCGGACTGTGGCGTCTCACACACCGGACACGCATATCCCATGGACCGATGTATGGCGTCCGCACTGAAAAACCGTTCAGTCCGCGGGTCAGTCGAGTTCGACTATCATCACGAGTGCGTCCTCGCCGTCGCCGTAATACTGCGGTATCGTCCGCAGATACCGGAACCCGAACTCCTGATACAGGGAAATCGCGGGGTCGTTGCTCGCCCGCACCTCCAATTTGACGCTGTACGTTCCGCGCACGTGAAGGCCGGAAAGCGCCTGCTTCAACAGTTTTTTCCCGATTCCCTCTCCTCGGCGCGACGGGTGGACCGCGATGTCCTTGATATGGCCGAGCGCCCGGCCGTGGTTCGGAATCATGTCGGCGACGACGTAGCCAACGATTTTCATCCCGTCCGTGGCGACCAGAAACGTCGGTTCGTCCACGTATCGCTCGAACGCCGCGAATGGCCACGGCTGACTGAACGAGGATTTCTCGATGCGGAAGATGGCGAGCAAGTCGGCTTCCTCTGCGGGGCGAATCGAAATCGAACCCGTCTCGCTCGCTGTGGAAGTCACGAGTGGCCCTTCGACGCGCACGACTAAAACATCAACCCCCAACCATCACCTTTTACGACGGGAAGTGCGCCAGCGGCGTCACTTCCCGTCGTAAAAGCTGGACTAAAAGCACAGCGTCACCTCCTTTCGTCGCTCCTTTCAGTCGCTCCGTCGGGGGTCCCTTGACCCGGAAAATCGAAGATTTTCCGGTGAACAGCTGACCGCTGGCAGGTGTGTCGCTTGCAGTTGCTCGTAGAATGTCACACTGCTGGTTTGGTAGCAGGCCGACCAACCGTTAGAATTAGCACACTCACCGCGAACGAAGTGAGCGGGCCGACGATTGAATGGAGCATGGAAGAGCGAAGCTCTTCCAATGCGAAATGAAAGAGGAGTGCTTTTGGTCGAGCTTTTACAGGGAATGCGAGAGAGCTTCGCTCTCTCGTTCCTTCACGGCGAAGCCGTGAAGAAGACGGTTCGCAGTCGCGCGCTACGGCACGCGACTGCGAACCCTTGACCGTCGTAAAAGGTCGTTAGTCGTCCGCGGAGGCCGCCGCGTCGCCGCCTTCGACCTGCTTCTTCGTGTGCGGCAGTTTGCCACCGTCGGCGAGAATCTGGCGCTCGCGTTCGGAGGCGTCGAGGGTCGCGGTGAGTTCCCAGTCGTCGTTCACGCGAACCGTGAACTCTTCCTGACCGGAGCGGACCGCTTCCGCGACGTCGTCGACGATTTCGACGTCGTCGCCCTGTTCGAACTTCTCGTAGTCCTCCTCGCTGATTTCGAGGGGAATCAGACCGAAGTTGAACAGGTTGGCCTTGTGGATGCGGGCGAAGCTCTGTGCGAGGACGCCTTCCACGCCGAGGTACATCGGGCACAGGGCCGCGTGTTCGCGCGAGCTACCCTGACCGTAGTTCTCGCCGGCGACGAGGAAGCCGCCGTCGGCGTCGAGCGCGCGCTGTGCGAACGTGTCGTCGACGCGCGAGAGCGTGAACTCGGAGAGTTTCGGGATGTTCGACCGGTACATCAGGATGTCCTGGGTCGCCGGGATGATGTGGTCGGTCGTGATGTTGTCCTGCATCTTGAGCAGGGCCGGGCCTTCGAGTTTGGAATCGAGTTCGTCCTTCAGCGGGACGTCGCCGATGTTCGGGCCTTTGATGAGTTCGTCGTCGACGGCCTGGTCGGGGGAGATGAGGTCGGGGTCGTCGGCGCTGGTTCCGTAGTTGTCACCCAGTTCGAACTCGGGTGCATCGAGGTCGCCGAGTTCGTCGGCGAGGTCACGGGGGTCGACGATTTCGCCTTTGATGGCCGCCGCCGTGGCGACTTCGGGCGAACAGAGGTAGACCGAGTCGTCCTCGATACCGGAGCGACCCTCGAAGTTGCGGTTGAAGGTACGGAGCGAGACGGAATCGGACGCCGGAACGTGGCCGATACCGATACACGCACCGCAGGTCGCCTCGGAGAAGTTGACTCCTGCCGCCATCAGTTCCGCGACCCAGCCTTCACGGGCGAGCATCTCGGAGGCCTGCTTGGACGCCGGCGCGACGATGAGGTCCGTTTTCCGGTCGACCGTGCGGCCTTCGAGCATCTTCGCGGCGGGGAGGATGTCCTCGTAGCCACCGTTCGTACAGGAACCGATCATGACCTGATCGACCGACTGGCCTGCGACTTCGCGGACCGGGACGACCTTGTCGGGCATGGACGGCTGTGCGATGAGCGGTTCGAGGTCGGAGAGGTCGACGACGATTTCGTCGTCGTACTCCGCGTCGTCGTCGGGCTGGAGGTCGACGTGCTCGTCCTCGCGGCCGAGTCGGGAGAGCCACTCCTCGGTCTTCTCGTCCGTCGGGAAGATGGAGGTGGTCGCGCCGAGTTCCGTGCCCATGTTCGTGATGGTCGTTCGCTCGGGGACCGAGAGCGTCTCGACACCGGGGCCGGTGTACTCGAAGATTTTGCCGACGCCGCCTTTCACGGAGAAGCGACGGAGCATCTCGAGGATGACGTCCTTCGCGGTCGCCCACTCGGGAAGCTCGCCTTCGAGGCGAACGCTGACGATTTCGGGCATCTCGATGTAGTACGGGCCGCCACCCATGGCGACTGCGACGTCGAGACCGCCGGAACCGATAGCGAGTTCACCCAGACCACCGGGGGTCGGGGTGTGGGAGTCGGACCCGAGCATCGTCTTGCCGGGTGCCGCGAAGTTCTCCTTGTGGACGTTGTGACAGATACCGTTACCCGGACGGGAGTAGTGTGCACCGAACGTGCCCGCCGCGGAGCGGAGGAAGCGGTGGTCGTCCGTGTTCTTGAAGTCGAACTGGTAGGTCTGGTGATCACAGTACTGCGCGGCGATCTCGGTCTGGACCTCGTCCATGTCGAGCGCCTCGAACTGGAGCCACACGAGGGTCCCAGTCGTGTCCTGTGTGAGAACTTGGTCGATCTCGATTCCGATCTCCTCACCGGTTTCGAGTTCGCCCTCGACGAGGTGGTCGCCGAGAATCTTTTCCGTCAGTGTTTGTCCCATATCGGACGAATATCGACCCTCCGAAGGTATAAATCCCGCGTGTTTACGTTTTCATCATTCGTGGTAAATTCGGCTCTCGTCCGGCAATCATTGCGAAAATAAAGGGACCAAAACGGTGGGTACGCGACCGTCAGTCGAACCGAACGTCGGCGATTTCGACGTCGGTCACGGTCGGCGTTCCGTCGTCGGCGCGGCTCCACGAGAGCGCCGGAACGACGTCGTAGGCTTCGGTTCCGTTTTGCAGTTCGAGTCGAACGGTCTTCCCTTCCGCTAGCCAGCGGTTTATCTCGGCCCGTTGGTCGTCGGCGAACCGGTTGGTCTCCCCGGTACTCTTGCCGCGACGAACCGCGACGACGTCGACGGTCAACCCGTCGGCGCTGGTCTTCAGATTCACCCGAAGCGGTACCTGCGCTCGCTCGTCGGTGAGAAACGGGAAGGAGAGGACGGCGTCTTCCGCGTCCTCCAGTCGGTCGATTTCGGTGCCTAATCCCTCTCCGACGGCACCTACCGACTCGCCGACGGCGTGCATCGACTCTTCGACCGAATGCATCGACTCCTGTACCGACTCCTCGATTTCGCGTCGAAGTCGGTCGCCGAAATCGGGGTCGAACGGGCTCGGGTACCCCTTGTCTCGGTTATCGCGACCACGGCCATGACCACGACCACGACCGCGACCGTGACGGCGCTTTCGGGAGTCGTGTCCCGACGGGGGAGACATCCCTCGTGGCGAGCGCGCGTGTGGGTTCTCGCCGTGAAGGTCCCAGTGTCCACCGTGTCCGCGCTCCAATCCGCGACGGAGGGCCTCCTCCCACGAGAGGTCGAGTTGGCGCTTTCGCCGTTTCAGCCGTTCGAACACCTCGTCGTCGTCGATTGAGATTCGGATATCTCGACTCATGAAACCGACTACCAGCCCGAGAAGCATAACGGTTTCCATAAATCACACACTCAAATCACATCCAACTCACATAGTACTCACAGTTAGTGCATAGATTTATGAGACACCCCACGGAACACCGTGAACGATGCACACACAAAGCGGGCACGACGAGCGGGTTCGGGTCTCGGGAATCGCGACGTACGACGAGGTTATCGCGGACCGGTTGGACGTTTCGGGCGTACTGACCGTCGACGGCGACGTTCGGGTCGAGCGGGCGAAGCTGTCCGGCGCGACCACTGTGCAGGGCGATTTTCACGGGGATTCGATGACGGTCTCCGGGGCGACGAACGTCGATGGAGACGTGACGACGGCCGATATCACCGTCTCGGGGTCGCTGTCGGCGACCGGAACGACCGCCGCCGATGCGTTCGAGTGTTCGGGGTCGGTGCAGCTCGAACACGTGAAAGCCGACGGGTTCGAGGCGTCCGGTGCGGTCGAAGCCCGGACGATGCAGGCAGGGACGGTCAGGATTCGCGGTGCAATCGAAGCGGGACGCATCGAGGCGGACGACATCGAGTTCGACCTCGTGTCCGACTCGGTGGTTTCACATCTCATCGGGGATTCCGTCGTCGTCGCCCGACATCGGCCCGACGGGTTCCTTCGGGCGGAACGCGTCGAAGGCGACCACGTGGCACTCGACCACGTCGACGTCGGGACGGTCGTCGGCGACCACGTGCGTTTGGGTTCGGACGCCCGCGCCGAGGTTGTTCGGACCGACGAACTCGACGCGGCGGACGGAGCGACCGTCGGGACGGTCGAACGACGGGAGTAAAAGACGGATACGGGTGAGCGAGTGAGTGTCACCCGAACTGCCCGAGAACGGTAACGGCTATACCATCTCGGACACGCCGTCCGTCTATGTTCGAGAGCGGAACGTTCGTCGCGGAACACGTCTCGGAGGTCAGGCGGCAGCAGGTGCAACCGAACGGCGTCGATTTGACGCTGGAAACGGTGTACGAACAGCGGGACTCGGGCCGAATCGGGCGCAACGGCAAGGAGATCGGCGACCGCCAGCAGGTCGAGTCCGAGCAGATAACCGAGAAATCGCCGGAGAACTACTACCTTCCTCAGGGCGGTTACATCGTCCAGTACGCGGAAACCATCGAAATACCCGACGGACACGTCGGCTTCGTGTACCCCCGTTCGTCGCTCATGCGGAACTCCTGCATGCTCAACACGGCGGTTTGGGATGCGGGCTACAAGGGCAAAGGAGAGGGACTGTTGCAGGTTCACCACGACATCGAACTCGAACGCGGTGCACGCATCGCGCAACTCGTTTTCGCCGAGGCGGACCACGACGAAACCTACGACGGCGACTATCAGGGCGAGAATCTGGAGTAACAGACAGTCGAACACCCTGTCAGTTACTTTCCCAAAACAATACAGCAAAAACCAATTTTCAATCATCGGCAACAATATTTTAGTTTATTTATTACCGACCGGAAATCGGGATGGCTGATAACAAATCACAACATCGGCGACGATTTCTCAAAACGACCGGGGCGGCGGCAGTTGCGTCCGTGGTTCCGCTCAGCGCGACGGCGACGGCGGGCGGCGGAATTTTGGACAGTGCGTTCGACCGTACCACGGATGCACTGCAAGAATCCCTCGTCGTGTTCGACAGCAACGACGACGTCGACCGACTCGGAACGCTGAATCTCACGAACGGCTATCACAAGTTCGAGGTGCTTCCCATCGGCTATACGGAACTGTCAGTGAATCAGTTGGAGTCGGTGGCCGGTTGGGAATCGGTTAAATACGTGCAGAAGAACGTCGAGTTGAATTACTACAACGACGATAGCCGCGAAGTGACGGGCGTCGATGACGTACAGTCGGACCTCGGCTACACGGGGGACGGTGTCCACACGGCGGTCATCGACTCGGGCGTGGACGGCGACCACCCGGACCTCAAATCGAGCCTCGTTGCGAACTGGCAGTGGGTCGGCAACCCCCTCGACTCGCCGACGTTGTGGGCCCGGGCGAGTATCGCGGATACCGATACGATCGGACACGGGACACACTGCTCGGGGTCGATTGCGGGCGACGGGACCCAAAGCGACGGACAGTTCCGAGGGATGGCACCGGATGTTGACTTGACGGTGTATGCCGCGGGGGCCACCCTGTTGGTCGTGAAAGCGGCGGCGGCATATGATCACCTCCTGTCGCGCGTCCAGAGCGGGAAGAGCGACGTGAAGATCGTATCGAACTCCTACGGTTCCTCGAACGGCGAAGTGTTCCACCCCGACCAAGCCCTCAACGTCGCAACGTGGCAGGCCTACCGAACGGGACTGTTGCCGATATTTGCGGCGGGGAACAGCGGACCGGGGACGAACACCCTCAACCAGTACGCGAAAGCACCGCACGTTCTCGGCGTCGCAGCGACGAAGGACGACAAGCACGTCACGGACTTCTCCTCCCGCGGGCGCAAACAGGACGGCACCAACACGCCCGACAACTGGGGCAGGAAGACCGCACTCGACAACCTCACGGCCTATCACGCCGGGGAGAGCAGTTCCGGCCCCTACGGCATCTATCGTCCGGGTATCGGCGCACCCGGCAACGCGATCGTCAGCACGATGTCACCCGCCGATGCGCTACAAGCGGAAAGCCCGGACGACGGTCGACTCTGGTATGCGACCATCAGCGGAACCAGCATGGCGACACCGATGACCGCGGGCATCGCCACGCTCGTCGTCGATGCGTACCGACAGAACAACGGCGGCGACATCGGCCCGTTGGAGTTGCTCAACACGCTCACGGCCGAAGCCGAAGACGTACACGGCGGCTACACCCCGTGGAACATCGGGAGCGGCTTCGTGGACGCCACCGATGCAGTGAAGCGTGCCGAGAACGGCAACACCGGGACGTACAGCGACGTAGTGCTTGTGGATTTCTAACACTAGCCAAACCGATACGACTATTTCTATCGGATTTCGATTGCGGCGTGAACGAACGTGGAAGAGGAAGACATATTGAAACGATGTGTCGAGTGGGCGAACAATTGCTCGAAATATACGTCGAGGAGGGCCGATGCCCGGACTGTCGGGAAGCGTGACGAGTTGACGGGTAAACGTCCCGCAATCGGGGTTCGAACCGCGATTTTTCTCAGTTGCCGAGGTCGAACAGCTCCGCGGCCTGTTCCATGTCCTTGTCGCCTCGTCCGCTCAGGTTGATCAGAATCACGTCGTCCTCGTCCCGCTCCTCTGCGAGCTGTTTCGCCAGCGCGACGGCGTGGCTGGATTCGAGCGCGGGGATGATCCCCTCCAACTCGCTCAGTTCGCGGAACGCGGCGAGGGCCTCGTCGTCGGTGACGCCGGTGTACTCACAGCGGCCGGTTTCGCGGAACTGGGCGTGTTCCGGGCCGACGCCGGGGTAGTCGAGTCCCGCCGAGACGGAGTGGACCTCCACGTCGTCGTTCAGGATGCGGGTTCGCATCCCGTGGAGGATGTCGGTCTTTCCGTTCGCCAGCGGGGCCGCGTGGCGGGTCGAATCCGACCCTTCGCCGCCGCCTTCCGCGCCGTAGAGTTCCACGGGGTCGTCGCGGAACGCGTGAAAGAGGCCGATGGCGTTCGACCCGCCGCCGACACAGGCAACCGCCGCGTCGGGCAGTTCTCCCGTCTCCTCCTGAATCTGGCGTCGCGCTTCCACGCCGATGACCGACTGGAAGTCGCGGACCATCCGCGGGAACGGGTCGGGACCGACGACGCTGCCGACGAGGTAGTGGGTGTCGTCCACGTTGTGCGCGAAGTCCTCCAACGCGGCGTCGACCGCATCGGCCAATCCGGAGTCGCCGCGGGTGACTTCGTTCACCTCCGCACCCATCAGACGCATACGGAAGACGTTCATCTTCTGGCGCTCCACGTCCTTTTTCCCCATGTAAATCTCGGTGGGGATGTCGAGGAGCGCGCCGACCATCGCGGTGGCGGTGCCGTGTTGACCCGCACCGGTTTCGGCGATGAGTCGGTCCTTTCCCGCCTGCTTCGCCAGCAGGGCCTGTCCGAGACAGTTGTTGATTTTATGTGCGCCGCCGTGGAGCAAGTCCTCCCGCTTCAAATAAATCTGTGCACCGTACGCCTCCGAGAGTCGTTCCGCGTGATAGAGCGGCGTCGGCCGCCCCGCGAACGATTCGAGCAGTCGTCCGAACTCGCGTTGGAACTTCTCCGTCCCCGAAATCTCGTCGTAGGCCTGTGCCAACCCTTCGAGCGGTTCTTCGAGCGGTTCGGGGACGTGACGGCCGCCGAACGTCCCGAACTCCGTCGTGTTCTGCTGAGACATGGGAGACTGATACCGGCCCCATGAACATAAATCTACTCCAATGGCCACAAGAATCCACTAATGGACAGATGTGTTCTGTCCCGTGGCTGCTATTCCTTCGGAAGGTCACGAACGGCAGGGCCATCGAGAAGGGTACCGTCGTAATCGAAACGCGACCCGTGACAGGGACAGTCCCACGACTGCTCCCCGTCGTTCCACTCGACGACGCACTTCAAGTGCGGACAAATAGCGGAGACGCGGTGGCGTTCCCCGTCCTCGTCCCGGTATTCGGCGACGGGGGCTCCGTCCTCACGGACGACCCGTGCCTCGCCCGGCGCGAGCGATGCTCCCGCTTTACTCGGTTTCAACAGCCAATCCTCGACGAAGTGTTTCCCGACGTTCGCGTTTTCCCCGGCGAGCGAGGGAAGGTCCGACAGCGGCGGCAGTCGTCCCGGGTCGAACGCGTCGGCCCACTCGCTTCCGTCGCCCGCGATTTCCTCGGCGAGGATACGACCCGCCGCGATACCGCCCGACATTCCCCACCCGCCGAACCCCGTGGCGACGTAGATGTGCTTCCGCCACGGCGCGATGGGACCGACGAACGGCACGCCGTCCACCGAACGGTAGTCCTGCGTCGACCACCGGTAGACTACTTCCTCGACGTCGAACCGTCGTCTCGCCTCGCGTTCGAGCGCTCGATAGCGGTCCGCGGTCGAACCGCCCTGTCCAGTCTTGTGATTCTGCCCGCCGACGAGGAGGAACGATTCGCCCTCCGTCTCGTGTTGCCGGACGGAGAAGTACGGTTCGCCCGACCGGTAGAACATCCCTTCGGGTTTCGGGTCGCGCGTCCGGACGGCCAGCACGTACGACCGTTTCGGGTAGTTTCGAGCGAAGTAACCTGCGGGGTCCAGTATCGGGAAGTGTGACGCGAGGACGACGTCGGTGGCTGTTACCGTTCCACCCTCCGTCTCGACTTCGCACGGAGAACCCGCCCGAACGTCCGTCACTCGCGTCCCTTCGAAGATGTCACAGCCACCCTCCAATACTTCCTCCGCCACGCCGAGGAGGTACTTTCGCGGGTGGAACTGCGCTTGGTCGTCGAATCGAACCCCCGCCACCGCGTCCGAAACGGTCGGCACTTCTTCGACGAACGACGCGGGAAGGCCGACGCTGTGGGCGGCACCGACTTCGCGCCGCACGTCCTTTCGGTCGTTCTCGTCGGAGACGTATGTGTAGGCGGGTCGTCGCTGGAAATCACAGTCGATAGTCGTCGCCCGTTCGGCGACGGTTTCGATGGCTGCCTCGTTGGCGGCCGCGTACTGTCGGGCGCGCTCGCGCCCGAACCGTGACCGAATCCGGTCGTATTTCAATCCGTGCTGGCTCGTCAGTTTGGCCGTCGTCCGCGCCGTGACGCCGGAACAGACACGGTCGGCTTCGAGGACGGCAACCGTCTTTTCCGACCCCGTCAGTTCCGCGGCGGTGGAGAGGCCGGCGATACCGCCGCCGACGATTGCGACGTCGACGTCGAGGTCAGTTTCGAGCGAATCGTAGTCGGTCCCGTCCGTCGTCTCTAGCCAGAGCGATGCGTCTTCCCCCGGCAAATCGTTCGTGTTCATTGAAACCCAGAGTTGGGTTCGACAGTCGTCGGAATAAGAAAGGCGGCCGTCCGGAGTTACTGCATGTAGCCGAGGTCCGCCAATCGCTCTTCGACGTCCGCGTCCTCCTCCATCGAAACGGAGTCACCCTCGTCGTAGGCGGGGTAGGACTGCGCGCCGGCGTCCTCGACTATCGGAATGACGCTGCCGTCCATCCGGTCGCTGTACGGGATTCCGAGCGCTGACATGACCGTCGGCGCGACGTCGAAGAGGTGCGCCTTGGTCGGCATCGAATCCGCGTCGATTCCCTCCCCCTTCGCGGCGACGATACCTTCGAGCTTGTGATTCCACGGCTCCGTCGGCGGCGCGAAGTACTCGCCGAGCAGTTGTGCCGAGAGGAACTGCCCCATCTCGTTCGGAATCGTCACGATGTCCGGCGCGTTGTCCGCGTTCTTCCCGTGAAAGTACGTTTCGCGCGGCGCGACTTCACCGAAGATGGGTTCGCCGTCCGGGGTTTCGACCCCGCTGAGTTTCTCTATCAACTCGTCCCGAACCTCGTCGTACCGGTCCGGCGGAACGATGCCGTTCGGTTCGCGTCCTTGGAGGTTGATTCGCACGCCGAGTTCGGTTCGGGCGCGCATGTAGGCGGCCGACTTCGGGAAGTCGACCTGCTCGTTGGCCGTCCGCGCCACGTTCTTCGGCGCGTACTGCTTCGCGATTTCCGCGAGTCCGACCTTCTCCAACCCGGTTCGAATCCGGTGGGCGGTGAAACCGAACTGGGCCGCCTTCGCGGCCATCCGTTCGAGCGTGTTCGGTTCCCACGTCTTCGTGTCCTTCCCCTCCCGGAGTTCGTCCTGAATCGGGTTCCACGACGGCATTCCGCGGCCGCCCTTTCGGGCCTTCACGTAGCCCTCGTCGCGGAGGAACTCGTTGACGCGGAACTCGTACTTCTCGTACGGTCCCATGCCGTGGTCGCTCGCGATAAAGACGGTGTCCGGGTCACACTCTTCGAGGAGTTTGCCGACCTGTCTGTCCGTCTCCTCGTAAACGGTCTTTACCTTGTCCCAGTCGCCGTCGAACTCGTGGAAGACGGTGTCGGGCTTTTGGAACTGGACGAAGCCGAAGTCGGGTTCGTGTTTGTCGGCCAGATAGCGAAACGCCTCGCCGCGCATTCGGACGAGACTCGTGTACTCGTCCATCTTCTGTGCGTCCGTGTAATCGGACTCCTCGCGGGAGTACGTCGGGTAGACGCGGTACTCGCCGATGGCGTCGCGCACCTCCTCCAACAGTCCCTCGGGATGACAGCGCGGGTCCTCGGGACCGATGAATCCCGGGATGAGCGCTCCGTCGATTTCGTCCGGAGGGTGAGTCACAGGGACGTTCACGACGACGCTCGTGAGGTCGTGTTTGTCCAACAGCGTCCAGATGGCGTGTTCCTCGACGTCGCTGCCGCTGACGACGTGAAAGTCGTATCCGTCGTACGCGACGAACCCGCAGACGCCGTGTTTTCCGGGGTTGACCCCGGTGTACATCGACGGCCACGCGCTCGGCGTCCACGGCGGCATCTGTGATTCCAGCGGTGCGGCAACCCCGCCATCGCAGATAGAGCGGATATTCGGGATAACGTCGTCTTCGTACAGGCGCTCGAAAACGGGCAGACATCCGGCGTCGATTCCGATGAGAAGAACGTCTACGTTGCTCATTTTTTATCACCCAGGCAGTAGTTTCGACCCGCGGCTTTCGTTTCGTTCGCCAAGCAAGGGGTGTCATCTTGCAGTGCGACGGTCGCCAGACTCATTGGGGGTACCTACACTCTCCAATCATTTTATTATGTTACTCTTAAACCGGACAGCCAATCGTTATTCGCCTTTGCCGTCGGCGACCGTAACGCCGGGTTCATCGATAACCGTGCGCTTCCACGTGCCGCGAGTGAACCACAGCGCGGCGACGATGGCACCGATTATGTTCCCGAAGGCCATGCCTACCCAGACGCCAGTGGGTCCCATATCGCGGACGAACGCGAGGAGATACACCGCCGGGACGCGGCCGAGCCAGAGGGTTATCATGGAGAAGGCCATCGCCAGTTTCGTGTTCCCCGCGCCACGGTACGCGCCGAGGAGGACCTGTAAAACCGCCATGAACGCGAACTCGGCGGAACGAATCCGAAGATACTCGCTGCCGAGTCGAATGGTCGCGTCCGCCTGCTGGGTTCCCGTCGCCATGAAAACGCCGACTATCGGACGTGGAAACAGCAATGCAACGATTGCAACGGTGAACATCACACCGGCACCGACCTTCGCCGCGAGCCAAACCGCTCGCTCCGCGCGGTCCGGTTTCTTCGCCCCGAGGTTCTGCCCGACCATGGTGTTCGTCGCGCGCCCCAACCCCATCGCGGGGAGGAAGACGAGCGACGCGAGGCGGTTCCCGAGGCCGTAGGCGCTGACGACGGGCGGCGCGAACTGGACGACCATCGCCGTCAGTGAAATCATCGCGAGCGAACTCGTGGACTGTTCGAGCGCGCTCGGCGTCCCGATGCGGACGATTTTCCAGATGAGACCGAAGTCGGGAACCAAGTCGTCCAGTCGAACGGTCGGTCCCGCGCTGGTGAAAAACAGGACGTACAGGCCGAGAATGCTCGCCACGGCGCGTGCCGAGATGGTGGCGAGCGCTGCACCTTGGACGCCCATGCCGTCGAGCGACCCGAAGCCGAAGATGAGCAACGGGTCGAGGACGACGTTGACGGCCACGCTGACCATCATTATCCGCATCGGAGTGCGCGTGTTACCGTATCCGCGCATCAGGGACGTGAAGACGAAGAAGCCGAACAGGAACGGCAGTCCGAGGAAGTACGTCTCCATGTAGCGCTGCGCGCGCGGAACGACCTGTACGGTCGTCGCCCCCTGTGAAGGCATCAACGCGAGCATCGGGTCGGTGAGGAAGTACCCGATGATACCGAGGAGGATGGCGAGAAGGCACACGAAGGTGAGGATTTGGCCCGCGACCTTTCCCGCCGACCCTTCGCTGTCCGCACCGGTAAACTGGGCGACGAGGATGCTCCCTGCCGTCGTAAACCCGCCCGCGACGGAGATGAGGAAGAAGATGAGCGGAAACGCGATACTCATCGCACCGACCGCGTCGGACGACAGTCGACCCAACCAGAAGGTGTCCGCAACGTTGTACATCACCTGCAGCAGTTGAATGACGACTATCGGCCACGCGAGTTCGAACATCGGTCGCACCAGCCCACCGTCCGTGATAGAGCTACTGGGCTGTGTGCTGGTCATCGTACTTTCGAAACGAAATAGGTCCGTTTCAATATTTCGAATCGCAAACGGGTCGGTAAGATGTGCCGCAATCCGCTCGACGCGCCGGTCGGCGTTCGCTCGTCTCGATACCGAATAGAAGACCGTACACGGTCGAAACGGGCAAATGACTGGAACGGGTTCATCAGTGGGTTAAACGGTTACTAAGCGGATTTTAACACGTCGTTTCGAACATCGCGATGCCCTGCTCTCCGAACGGATATCTCGATCGAAACGCCGTTTCGCGGACAGCGTCGCCACGGGGAGTTACCGTTTCAGTCGTGCGATGGCACTGGCGGGCGTCGGACCGGAAGCGAAGCGCCCCTCCTCGGTTCGTGCTACCCATTCGTGGCGCGAAACCTGACGGACGATAGGACACTGGGACGGATTGCGGACCGCGTATTCTGGAAAGCACTCGAAGGGCATACGCCAACCACAACGGCCGAAAAATTAAGTAATTACCAGCTACGAACCGAGTAGCGTCCCCCTGAAGCGCGATATCGGCGAGTGGGAACGGCGTTACTCGGTCCAGTTGGGGTTCACAGACGTCACAGAATGAGCAGGCGCGACGGGATTTGAACCACGCCCGGGAACCTGCGCTCCGCGCAGAACCTCGGTCTACTTCAGAATCCCACGCTTTCGCTCGTTCGTTCCTCACGTCCGTTCGTCACAGAATGAGCGGGCGCGACGGGATTTGAACCCGCGGCATCTTGGTCCGGAACCAAGGACTCTGTCCACTGAGCTACGCGCCCTCAACCGTTCCTTCGTGCAGAAGGGCTTTAGTTTTGTGCCTCCGCCATCCTGACTATCGTTCCTGTCGAAAAGCTAGCCGTCGGGAGATAGAGTAGAACGTCGATACGTCGGGCGGAGCCCCGAGATGAAAGCGAGAGATGTGGTTACGGCGTTTCGTTCGTCTCGACGCCGATGTCCGCCTGTGGGTACGCGGTGCAGGAGAGGAAATACCCTTTTTCGAGTTCGTCGTCGCTCAGCGTATCGTTGTTGCTGTGGACGATGTCGTCGGGTTCCCCATCGGCGAGTTTCGCACCACAGGACAGGCACTGGCCCTCCCGACAGGAGTAGGGAAGGTCCCAGCCCTCGTCTTCACCCGCTTCGAGGATGGTCTCGTTGCTGGCGACTTCGATGGTTTCGCCTTCGTTGACGTACTCGACTTCGAAGTACTCGACTTCGTCCTCCGGGATTGCGGACGGGTCGAAGCCCGTATCCTCTTCCTCTTCACCTTCACCCGCGAGTTCGCCTTCCGCGCCGCCGCCGATGGCGACTGCACCGCCACCACCGATGGACCGGTTCATCGGTTCGGGGAAGTCGGTTTCGGGAACGCTCGCCGCCCGCTGGTCGAGCACTTCTTGGGAGATGTCGTCCGCGATTCGCCACTCTGTACCCTTCGTGTAGTGCAGAGCCACCACGATGAGGGCGAGTAGTAGCCCGAGTCCCAGACCCAGTTCGTTTACCATATGGCGGTGGCTACGGAACGGTGGTTTAACAGCATTGTGATTGACGCGGACGCGTGGCGTCATCGGAAGGAGAACACGTGGGAATCCCTTTCGGACGCAGAACTCCCGCAAGACCACGCGTACTTTCCGAGCCAAGGGGTAACGACGCGAAAAAACCGGCGAGGAAAATCCGCCCGAAGTGGAGAGTGAACCCGCTCAGTCCCGCGCGACTTCGTGTCGACCGAAACCGTACCGGAGTCGGTTCGCCAGTCGCCGCGAGAAGCGACCTTCGGCGGGCGAACGACTGCCGAACCGCTCGGAAAGCGCCTCGTAGATGAGCGGCACCGGGACCTCCTGTTCGAGCGCCTCTTGGACCGTCCACGTGCCGGTCGAACCGCCAGCGATGTGGTCGGCCACGTCGCCCAAATCGGTGCCCTCCTCGCGGAACGCCTCCTCGCAGAGTTCGAGGAGCCACGAGCGAATCACCGCGCCGTTGTTCCACGTTCGGGCAACGGTCTCCAAATCGAGGTCGTACCGGCCTTCGTGGAGGAGTTCGAACCCTTCGCCGTAGGTTTGCATCAGCGCGTACTCGACGCCGTTGTGAACCATCTTGACGTAGTGGCCCGACCCCGACTCGCCCATCCGGTCGTGGCCGTCCGGTCCAGTTGCCACGGCGTCGAAGACGGGCGTCAGTTCCTCGTAGGCCCACTCGGGTCCGCCGACCATCAGCGAGAAGCCGAGTTCGGCACCCGCCGGGCCGCCGCTCGTTCCACAGTCGAGATACGCCGCCGAAGTCGTCTCCGCTCGGCGCACCGAGTCCTCGAAGTAGGAGTTGCCGCCGTCCACGACCACGTCGTCGCCGTCGAGGTACGGTTCCAAGTCTTCGAGCGCGGCGTCAACCGGTTCCCCGGCGGGTACCATCAACCAAATCCGTTTCTCCTCGCCCAGTTGCTCGGCGAGGTCGGCGACCGAATCCGCCGGTTGCGCGCCCGCCTCGGCCGCGGACTCGACGGCCTCCTCGGCCACGTCGTAGGCGACGATATCGTGTCCAGCAGCCAGCGTTCTGTCCACTACGATTCGACCCATTCGCCCCAAACCGATGACGCCCAGTTGCATGGGAGTAGGTGGAGGTGGGGGTGAGGTAGGGATTGCGGTTCCAGTCGCGGGTCACGCGGACGTGGACCGGGGGAAGCGCGCCTCGAGTAGTGCAAGTCACAGGATACGTTGTGAAACAGGAACGCTTCAAAACACGGAGGCGTCGGTGAAATAGCGGATTCGGTCGTACACATCGAATCGGCGAACGATGGATGGCAGGGGACCCACCCCGTCACACAGCCTTCGAATCGGTCGAGACGAGAGCGAAATCGGCGTCGAGAAGACCGACCATATCGATAGAACCGTCGGGGTAAACACCGAGCGTATTGGCGTTCGCGACCGTATTCCGTTTCGAATCGGAGTGCGCGGCAACGGTCGGCCTGATAGCCAACCCGCCGATGACACCGATGAGAAGGAGGACCAGAAGGAGGACGATAACCCTCTTACGTGTTTCCGGATTCATATTTCTAGTGCATAAAATGAAATTCTACGTTTATAGAATTTTTTCCTAATCAATATGAATGTACAATGAGGCAGAGAGTATTATTTTCATTGTTGGACCAAACAAATAACAGTACGGAAGGTGAATAAGGGGTATGGATGAGGATAGAATCGTCTTGCGATTGAACCTCGTTATCGCCCTCCTCTGTGTGTTAGTCGTTCTCATTTCGATACCGTATTTCCTGTTCGTGTTCAACCACTTCCCGAACTTCCTGTACGCGGTCATCACCGCGCTTGCGACGATGGGAGGACTCGTCCTCCTCCGGACGTATCGGACCGTTCGAAGTTGATTCAGACGGGAAATGGACGGGAACCTTTATCAGCGCCCACACTCAGAGTCACAAGTATGAGCGCGATGGTGTCGGTAGTACGTCTCTAGCGCAGGCGGCGAGCCGATAGTGTTTCTCACCGATTCACCATTCAGCGACAGCAATTTGCAGCCATGACTGACGTTCCAAGCGACTACGAACCAGAGCGTATCGAGCGAAAGTGGCGGGAAGAGTGGCAAGGCTCCGACGTGTACACTCCCGACGGTGACTTGGAGTACGTCATCGACACGCCGCCGCCGTACCCCACTGGCAACCTCCATATCGGGCACGGACTCCAGTGGAGTTACATCGACTTCGCGGCGCGCTATCACCGCCTCAAGGGCGAGGAGGTCCTCTTCCCGCAGGGATGGGACTGCCACGGGCTTCCGACGGAAGTGAAAGTCGAGGAGAACCACGACATCCACCGGACGGAAGTCTCCCGCGAGGAGTTCCGCCGCCTCTGTATCGAGCACACCGAAGAGCAGATAGACTCGATGAAGGAGACGATGAACGAGTTGGGATTCTCCATCGACTGGAACGCCGAGTTCCGCACGATGGACCCCGAATACTGGGGGAAGACCCAGCGCTCGTTCGTGGAGATGGAAGACTCCGTCTACCGTGACGAACACCCCGTCAACTGGTGTCCGCGCTGTGAGACGGCCATCGCGGACGCGGAAGTCGAGAACGAGGACCGGACGGGGACGCTCTACTACGTCACGTTCGAGGGTGTGGACAACGACGGTATAGAAATCGCCACGACCCGTCCCGAACTCCTCGCGGCGTGTGTCGGGATGGCCGTCGACCCCGAGGACGAACGCTACGCCGACCGAATCGGCGAGACGTTCGAAGTCCCGCTGTTCGGACAGGAAATCGAACTCGTCGGCGACGACGACGTCGACGGCGACTTCGGAACCGGCGCGGTGATGATCTGTACGTTCGGGGACAAACAGGACGTGGACTGGTGGGCCAGACACGAACTCGACCTTCGTCCAGTGTTCACCGAGGACGGCCACCTGAACGAACTCGCGGGTGAGTTCGAGGGCCTGACCATCGACGAGGCGAAGACGGAAGTCGCCGACGCCCTCGCCGAGGAGGGGTACCTGAACGATTCGGAACCCACCGAGCAGTCCGTCGGCACCTGCTGGCGGTGTGACACGCCCATCGAAATCCTCTCGAAGGAACAGTGGTTCGTCGAGGTCGATTCGGACGAAATCGTCGAGAAGGCGAAGGAAGTCGAGTGGATTCCCGAACACATGTACTCCCGCCTCGAAGAGTGGGCGGACGGCATGAGTTGGGACTGGGTTATCTCCCGCCAGCGCGTGTTCGCCACGCCGATTCCCGCGTGGGAATGCGAAGAGTGTGGCCACTGGCACATCGCCGACATCGACGAACTCCCGGTCGACCCGACTGAAACCGACCCCGCAATCGGCGACTGTCCCGAGTGCGGTGCGGACGCGTGGACGGGCGAAACCGACGTGATGGACACGTGGATGGATTCGTCCATCACGCCGCTTCACATCAGCGGATGGCCCGAGGACCTCGACTTGGACGAGTTCGAACCGGTGTCGCTCCGCCCGCAGGGGCACGACATCATCCGAACGTGGGCGTTCTACACGCTCCTCCGCATCGGTGAACTCACCGGCGAGCGTCCGTGGGACGAAATCCTCATCAACGGCATGGTGTTCGGCCCGGACGGCAACAAGATGAGCAAGTCCCGCGGCAACGTCGTCACGCCGACGGACGCCGTCGACGAGTACGGTGCCGACTCGGTTCGACAGGCGTTGGTCCTCGGCGGCCAACCCGGAAGCGACGTCCAGTTCCAGCCGAAGGAAGCCACGTCGGCCTCGCGGTTCCTCACCAAAATCTGGAACATCCTCCAGTTCTCGACGAACCACTTCGACGAGAACACGCCGAACGTCAGCGACCCGGCCTACCGCGACGCGGACCGTTGGATTCTGTCCCGGCTTTCACACACCGCGGAAAGCGTGGCCGACGACATGGAGCAGTATCGCTACGACCGGGCGCTTCGAACGCTCCGTGAGTTCGTCTGGGAGGACCTCGCGGACGACTACCTCGAACTGGTGAAGGGCCGCCTCTACGAGGGACGGCCGGGCGAACGTAACGCCGCCCGCCACGCGCTGTACACGTGTGTCTCGTCCGTCGCTCGAATGCTGTCGCCCTTCTCGCCATTCTTCGCCGAGGAGGTCTACAGCTACCTCCCCGGAACCGAGGAGAGCGTCAATCTGGCCTCGTGGCCGGACGTCGAGATGCACGACGAGGAGGCCGAACTCGCGGGAGAAATCATCGCGGAAGTCGCGAGCGAAGTCAGGGCGTGGAAGTCCGACGAAGGGATAGCCCTCAACGGCGAACTCGGCCGCATCGAACTGTACGCCGACGCCGAGCGCCATCCCGACACCTACGACCTGAGCGAAGCGGTGAACGGCCCGGTCTACCTCGAAGAGGGACGACCGAACGTCGAACTCGCGCCGGTCGGCGTCGACCCCGACCACTCGTCCATCGGACCGAAGTTCCGCGACAAGGCAGGGGCGGTCGTCGGGGCGCTCGAATCGACGGACCCCGCCGAACTCAAGGCGCAGTTGGACACCCACGGCGAAATCACGCTGGACGCCGCGGGCGAGGAAGTCACCCTCGACGGCGACTGGGTCGAAATCGAAGAGGAGTACCGCGCCGAAGGCGGCGAGGAAGTCGAAGTGCTCGAAACGGAACACGCGACGGTCCTCGTCTTCCCGTAGAGAGCGGTCGAAGACGGCCCTCGCGTCGCAAACCACGAGGACTTTTCTACCAGTCTCCAACTGTCGTGGTATGGACGACAGAGTTCACGAACACGCCGAAGTACTGGTCGATTGGAGCGCACGGGTCGAAGAAGGCGACGACGTCGTCGTCATGGTCGACGAGGGGACACACGACCTCGCCGTCGCCGTCGGCGAGAAGTTGGGCGAACGAAACGCGAACCTACTGACCCTGTACAGGTCCGACGAAATCATGCGTGCGTACCTCCGGGCACACGACGGTGACTTCGATGAAAACCCGGAACCCGAATTGTCGATGTACGAGCGCGCTGACGTGGTACTCGTTCTCAGGGGGAGTCGAAACACGATGGGGAAAGCCGACGTGCCGGGGGAGACGAAGCAGGCGTACGAAAAAGCGCGGGCGCTCATTCGAGAGACCCGGCTCGGGACGAACTGGATTTCGACGCTGCATCCGACCCGCGCCCACGCACAGCAAGCGGGGATGGCCTACGAGGAGTATCAGGACTTCGTGTACAGCGCCGTCCTCCGCGATTGGGAGTCGCTGGCCGAGGAGATGGCGAAAATGAAGACGCTGTTAGACGAGGGGAACGAGGTCAGAATCGTCAAGGAGGACACCGACCTCACGATGTCCATCGAGGACCGAACCGCGGTCAACAGCTGTGCGTCGGTGACCTACGACTCGCACAACCTCCCCAGCGGCGAGGTGTTCACGGCACCGCACGCGACCGAGGGCGAGGTGTTCTTCGACGTGCCGATGACACACCAAGGAAGTCGCATCCAAAACGTCCACCTTACGTTCGAGGACGGGAAAGTCGTGGACTTCAGCGCCGAAACCGGCGAAGACGTGCTATCCGAGATTCTCGACACGGACGAGGGTGCGCGCAGACTCGGCGAACTCGGCATCGGGATGAACCGCGGCATCGACCGCTTCACCGACAGCGTCCTGTTCGACGAGAAGATGGGAGATACGGTCCACCTCGCGGTCGGACGCGCCTACGACGCCTGCCTTCCCGAGGGTGAGACGGGCAACGACAGCGCCGTCCACATCGACATGATAACCGACATGAGCGAGGAGTCACGGATGGAAATCGACGGCGACGTCGTCCAACGAAACGGCACTTTCCGGTGGGAAGACGGGTTCGAGGGGTAGTCTTCGAGCGATAGTACCGCGAGAGAGTGGAGTCCTCGTGAGTCGGGCGGGACCTGCGGTCCCGCTGGAAGCCGGCGCGGAGCGCTGGCGACAACGCGAACGAGGGTGGGGAAGACACGGGTTGTCTTCCCGTGCGAGCGGGATTTTTGGTCCAGATTTTTGCGAGGAGTGGTCGGCAAAGCCGAACCGACGAGTAAAAAGGTGGAACGTGCACTTTCCGGTGGGAAGACGGGTTCGAGGGGTAGTTTTCAAACGGGTCTACGTCCACCACTCGCTTCGTCGCTCGCGCGCGGAAGCGTGTTGGAACGGAGGTGCGAGTTCCGGCTCTTCGAGTCCGAATCCGTAGCCCAACCAGTAGCCGACGTACCAACCGACGGCGGCCGTATCGACGCCCGAAATCGAAATCGTCAACCGGTCGTACTCCTCCAGCGCGCCGTCTTGGTCCGGGTCGGTTCCGCGGACGCCGCCGCAGGAACCGGTCGTTCCCGGACTGCATGGGAGACTGTCGGGGAAGCGAACCAGGATGTCCGCGGCGGAGCGGTCGTCAGTGAACGTAAACGAGACGTTCGAGGGGACGGTTCCGGCCGCACCGTCGGCGTAGTAATCGAGCGCGTGGCGGACCTGCCGTTTCACGGCCGGTCGGTCCGCCGTCCGGCCGAGATAGACAGTGAACGACGCGTCGGCCCACGGCAGGTCGCGGTCCGTCGCGTCCGTCACGGGTTGGGAGGCGAGTGCGGCCTCGGCGGCCATGATGGACTGCGGTGCGGAACTGTGGTTCAACCCGAGCGTGTGTCCGAGTTCGTGTTTCAGGATGAGGACGGTCGACTCGTCCGAGAACGAATCGTCCACGTCGATTTGCATCGGCGGTGAAATCTGTGCCGCATCGGTGATGTACGGCGCGCACCCGACGGCGTGGTTCACGCGGGGACAGCTCTCGACGGAATCGACGAAGTTGATGACGAGGTCCGGGTTCTCGGCGTTCGGGGCGAAATCGTACTGAATCGAGTAGCCCGCGTACTGCTCGCTGTTGCGTTCCCAGTAGTCCAGTGCCTGCCGAACGTCCGCGCTGTAGTCGCGCGAACCGTCCACACTGTCGTTGATGGCGACCGTCACCGGACCGCCCCACGGGTTCGAGAGGTCCGCGACCGTTCCCATCCCCGATCCTGTCACGGTTTCCGTTCCCGTCTCTCCCGTGGTAGGGCCATCCGTCACCGTGTGTGTCGTCACGCGGCCGAACTGCGTACCGGCACAGCCCGACAGGACGAGACAGACGATGAGCAAGCACGCGCGCCACTTCATTGGTATCGTTTCGTTCGTCGTACTATCAAACCTTCCGCCTTCGGAAACGACGGCCGAAACGGGCGACTCGAACTGAAGATTCTTATACAGCACCTAATAGTGGATTTTTCTGGTCGGTTCGAGAGCGGTAATGACGGATTGAACGGCGATGTCAGACGTTCCCATTCGTTCCAGCAGACGTTTCGAACCGACATTTGACGGTTCTGAACCGTTCAATTCGTTATTTTTCCGTTGAATCAGGAAACTGTGCATAACCATCGTTCTTACTTATTGGGGAAGCTACCGTTGCCCGAACTGGGCAGCATGACGTACATCAAAGCAAGCGCCGCCTTGGCGGTCGTGGCAATAGAAATACTCGCTGGGGTCGCATTACTGGCAGTCGCGTTCGGAATATGAATGACGGCTGAGGGGAGTAAGCCCCCTTCTGTTCGGCCCAGTATTCGGCTTAGCGTCCGAACCATCTCCGGATGTGGTCCGGAGGCGTGTCGGAGGTTCCGACACGTGACCGGGCTACCAATATGGCACGGACTTGCACCGGCAAGGATTCACCGTTCCACCCATTCTTCGCGGTCGACGTGCTGACAGCGTCAGCACGCGTTGCGCGGTGACAGTACGTCACCGCGCTTCCCTCGGTGGGTTAACTCCCTTCCCTCTCGGGTCGGTTCGCACACCTCATCGGTCGCGCGAAGTGGTCTCGTTTCTGTTCCAGAGCCAGTGGTCTCCCACTCCGGACTTGCGTCCGGTTGCCTGCCCGGTTGGTGGGGGGACTTTCCTCACGTAGGTACCGTAATCGGTACCGTCCGCACGCGACGATTGTCGCGCGCACCGCGGAAACCGGGCTCCCTCTGCCGAAGAAAACTAGCCATTGCACGCGTTTAAGCCGTTCGATACGGATAGTCACGTCCGCTTAAAGCCAGCCAGGATGAAGGGAAGCGTTGAAGATGTTACTGTGCATAAGATATCTGTATGTCTGAGGCACAGGCAGTAACCCTCACCTATGAGGATGGCACGCGAGCGGTCGAACTCGCACGCGAGGCAGTCAATTCTTACGTTATCAACGGACAACGAGAACAGCCGGGAAGCATGCGCGAGGCGTTCTACGCGCGCACCGGCGTCTTCGTCCGGCTCGAATCCACCCGTGGCCGCGGAAGCCTACGCGGGTGCGCAGGTGCCTACGACACGAGCGAACAGTTAGGGCACGCAATCGTGGATTCGGCCATCGCGGCCGCGAGCGAGGATTCCTGTGGGTCGGAAATCGAACCCGCCGAGTTGTCCAACCTCAACATCTCCGTCTTCATCGTCGAGGACACGATGGTGAGCAACGACCCGGCTAACGACATTCGACTTGGTCGACACGGAGTCGCCGTCGAGGGTCACGGAAGCCGAGCGTGGATGTATCCGACACTCCCCGTCGAACACAACTGGAGCACGTTCGAGTACCTCGACCGAACGTGTCGAAAGGCCGGACTTCCCCACGGCGCGTGGGAGGACGACGACGTGATGGTAACGCTCGTCGATGGTCCCGTCTTCCGGGAGCGAGAACCGGAAGGTAGCATCGAGCGGATATAACTCAGAATTCGACTGCCGTCGCGTCTTCAGTAGCCCGACGAGCAGCGGCGTCGATATCGAACTCCCGCACCAGTTCGCCGTCACGAATCAACGGCTGGAGCAGCGGCTCGCCCGCTGCCTCGTGGCGCGCGAGACCGACGTGATGGCCGCCCTCGTCGGTCCGATACACTTGTTTTCGGCCGGAGAGTTTGCCGCGTTTCGAAATCGGTTCGCCATCGGCTTCCACGATGTCGAGCGCGAAATCGACCGGTTCGGCGTTGCTGATGTGGCTTCCGACGCCGAACCCGTCCACGATGTCGGAGAGATGACGGAGTTCGTCCGGTCCGAGGCCGCCGCTCGCGAAGATGTCCACGTCCTCGAAGCCGTGGGAATCGAGTTCCCAGCGGAGTTCCCGAAGGATGTGTTCGAAGTCACCGCGCCGCGACCCGGTGGTGTCGATACGGACGCTGTCCAAATCGTCACCGAGCGTGTTCGCCGCGCGGAGTACCTCGTCTTTCTCGTCGGAGAAGGTGTCACAGAGCGCGACCCGTGGCACCTCCTCGCCGACCGCCGCGTCGAACGCTTGCCACGCCTCCTCCTGATTGCCCGCGCCGAAACAGAGCAACAGGGCGTGGGGCATGGTTCCACCGGGTTCCCGTCCGAGCACCTCGCCCGCGGCGACGTGTGAAAAGCCGTCGAGCCCCGCGATGAGGGCCGAGCGTTCGACGACGGCGGCAATCGACGGGTGGACGTGGCGCGCGCCGAAACTCAGGACGACGGAGTCGGGGGCCGCGAGTCGCGCATCGAGCGCGCTCGTCGCCATCCCGGACGCGTGGGAGAGAAAGCCCAACAGCGATGTTTCGTATCGCGCGAAATCGAGATAGCTCCCTTCGATGGACATGACCGGACCGCCGTCGAACAGTCGTCCCTCGGCCATCGCGTCCACGTCTATCGGGAGTCCTTCGAGGAGACGTGCGGCGTCTTTCACGCCGGAGAGAAGTTCGAACTCGCCGGTCGGGAACTGGTCCGCCGTCACTTCGGCGACGACGTGGGGATTCTTCCCGGCGGCTTCGAGCGTCGTTTCGGTGCGAAGGAAGTAGGCGTCCGTCGCGGTTCCGTCTCGAATCGACTCCTCGGGAACCACGTCGAATCGGTCGCTCACGCGAACCACCTGTCTTGCATATCCGGGGTATTCCCGGCGAGAGAGAAAAAGAACCGGATTCGTCGGTGTCGAGAGGCGGAAAAACGTGAGAGTTACGACATGGGAGTAGGGTGAAAGGGAAAAGCAGGTGCGTATGGATTACGACGCGGCGGAACCGTGAACGTCGGAGAGGTCCGAAACCGTCGGTGCGTTCACGATGGTGACGGTGTTACCGTTTTGGCGAACCGAGAAGGCGTCGCCGAATCCGGTGCTGTCCGGCACCGTCCACGTGTTCTCCTTGCCGTCGACCGATTTTGCGTTGTGATAGTTGAGCAGTTTCTCGTAGGCGTCCACGAACTCCGTGGCGTCCTTCTTCGAGTCCCACTTCGTCTTGAAGACGTAACCGGTCTCGTTTTTCGGCCCGTCGTCGTTCGTGTACACGACGATTCTGTCGCCGTCCCACCCGTTCGTGGGTTTGCTTTGGTAGTTGAGCGGGTCGACCTTCCGGAGGTTACCCTCCGAGTTCCGGTTGAAGAAATCGTTTGCAGGGATTATCTGCGTACTCCCCTGACTCTCGTAGTAGGGATACATGAACATAGCAAAGAGACCGGCTTCGCCGACTTCGCCGTAGTTCGGTCGTCCCTCGGGTTGTAGCCGCGTCCAGCCGTTACTCGTCGAATCCTGTACCGAAACCGTCGCCGGTTCGTCGTTGGGGTACTTGTTCGGGTGGATTATCTGTTCGGTGCTGGCGGGCGGGTTCGAGTAAACGTCGTTGACGCCCTCCCAATCGGACTGCTTGCGAACGTGGCGGACGAAGGCCGGACCGTCGCTGTAGGGCTGATATTTGATGAGATACGGTCCGATGTTGGCGAGTCCGTCGCCGCCGTCGCCGCTTCCCGTGGTGTCGGAGAGACACGTTCCCTTCCACGCGTTCCGACACCGGTTGCTGTAGATGGCTTCGATGTTGTTCGCCTCGCCTTCAAGGAGGCCATCGATGGCGTTGTGTCGCTCGCGGGTGGACTGGTTGAACGACGTGAGGTCGAAGTGTTGGTCCTGTAGCGCGTGCATGAGTTCGTGTGCGAGCGTACTCTCGCTCACGTGCAGGTTCTCGTTGTTGTTCGAGACCAGCACGATGGACCCCTTCGACGGACTGTAGAACCCGCCGATGGACGTCCCGGAGTTCGTGTTCTGCACGCCGATGGAGTCGGTCGATTCGCCGATCATGAACAGCGACTCGTACTTCGCGTTGTCGAACAGCCGTCGGTTCGCCGAGACGTTGTTGCTATTCTGGTCCTTCTGGAACTGCTTCCGGGAGACGATTTTGACCGGAACGCTCTTTTTGAACTCCAACTGCCGAATCCGCTCGTCGCGGGCCATCGAGCGGTTGACGATGGCACCGATTTCGGACTTGTTCAGCCCGTCACTCTGGTCTATCGACAGGGTTTCGTTGTACCAATAACCGTTCTCCCAGCCGAGAACGTCTGATTTTGGGTCCGCGGGATGGATGGCCTCGTTCGTGTCCGGCCCGGACACCTCGGTACCGGGGTTCTCCGTCGTTTGCGTCACGTTTGGGCCGCTCGTGGTCGTACTCGTCTTCGTTCCCGGGGCTTGCGAACAGCCGGCGAGGACGAGCATGAGGGCGAGGGCAACTACGGTAATCGTTCGCATTCTCGTGGCTGCAAGCTAGGACCCTGATGTAAAAAAGGTCTTGAAAAGGAATCGGAATGAAGGGCGCTTCCGAACGGACGAAACCGTTTCGTGAAAACCGACCGTATCCCCGAGTATGAACCTCGATTCCGACTCGACGGCCGTCGTCGTCGTCGATATGCAAAACGGGTTCTGTCACCCCGACGGAAGCCTGTACGCACCGGCCAGCGAAACCGTCATCGACCCGATTCGGGACCTCCTCGGGCGCGCCCGGGCGGCCGACGCGTCAGTCGTCTTCACCCGCGACGTGCACACGCCGGAGCAGTTCGAAGGCAACCACTACTACGACGAGTTCGAGCGCTGGGGCGAACATGTCGTGGAAGGGTCGTGGGAGGCAGATATCGTGGACGATTTCGACGTCCGCGAGGAGGACCACGTCGTCACGAAGTACACCTACGACGCCTTCTATCAGACCGGCCTCGAAGGGTATCTGAACGCCCACGGGATTCACAACCTGCTCCTCTGTGGAACGCTGGCGAACGTCTGTGTCCTCCACACCGCCGGAAGCGCCGGACTGCGCGACTTCAGACCGGTCATCGTTGAAGACGCCGTCGGCTACATCGAGGAGGACCACCGCGACTACGCCGTCGAACACGCGGCGTGGCTGTTCGGCGAGGGCGTCGAACTGGACGACGTCGAGTTCGAGTGATGGCCGACGACCCCGAAGACGACGTGAACTACCGCGAGCATCCCGAGAAGTACGTCGAAAAGTACGAAATCGACGGAAGTGAGAAGGGTGTGTTCAAAGTCGAACCGTACAAATCCGAACTGTTGCCACACTGGTCGTACGCGGACGGCGAGTCGGCCCGAGAATCCGCGAAAAAGCTGTTTGAAAAGTACGAAACGTACCGCGAAGAGGGGGACTTCGTGGGGATGGATATGGCGCGAAAGTACTGCCAGATGGGGTTCACGCGGGCGATGCGCTACGCGAAGTATCCCGGCGGGAAGAAGTACGACGACGGCGAGGAACGCGAACCGCGACGGTGGGCCGACCCGAAAAAACGGGAGGCTGCGAAGGTTTTTAAACGAGAATGGGACCAGATTCGCGACGATGAGCGATACCAGAGACTGAAAGACGAGCATCGAAATCGCGCGGAGTAAGCCAAAACGGAGTTCAGCGAACGCTCACCGAAATCGAGTCGTCGACCGAAAAGTCGTGGGTCGGACAGACGAGTTTCGCGCCGAACTGCTCCAGCGACACGAAGAGCGAGAGGCCGGTAATCGGTTCCCCGTTCGCACGGATTTCCACGTCGTCCCACGTAACGGTGCGGCCGTCCGCCCGCCCGATACGCGTGCCGAGGAGTGAAACGGGAGCGGATTCACCATCTCGCGGAGAGACCGCCCGCGAATCCGGGATGCGGAGCGCCCCATCGTCTCGCGGCGGTGCCGCCCGCGAATCCGCCGTACGGAATACGCCACCTCCCTCGTAATGCGGCAGTCCGCCATCGACCACCACGCGGGTTCCGTCCTCACCGACCACGGCCTCGATTCCCGCGAACCGCTCGCCGGGAGCGGGATGGGTCGGCGAATCGAGAACCACGAACGTCTCGCCCGTCTCGACGACGCGACCCGTGCCGTCCCACGCGAGGGGTTCGGTTTCGACTGGAACGTCGAACGGAAGCGACCCCGAGGCGCGGACGGGGTTCGTTCCGCGTTCCCGGAAACCGAGGTGGATGTGGTTTGCGACCCACGGCGCGAAGAAGCCGGAGCGAATCAGTTCACCCAACGAATCGCCGACCGAGACCGTATCTCCCGGTTCCACGGACGGTGCGACGTGCAACATCCGGGCGAGGTAGTCGCCGGTATCGACCACGATGAGGTGGTCGTGAGCGACGGCGTACGGTTTCGACGGGGCCGTCACCGCCCGGGTTTCGACCACCTCTCCGGCGACGGGACTCGGCGCGAGCGGCGTCCGTGGCTCCCCGCTGTCGGGATAGAGGTCGATGGCACTGCCGTCGTCGTGGGCGACGTACGGCGAGTTGTAGACCGAAAAGCGAGGATAGCGTGACAACACTTCCGGGGAAAGCCCGACCATGGGATGAGTTTCGACCGGGAGCGTTTACATACATCGGGTCCAATGGAACGCTATGCGCGTGCTTCGTGGTCGGGCGGAAACTCGGGACGAGGACCGACAGGTCACCGCCGCGATGCTCACGGAAACGGCGGACACGGGTGAACCGGCGGTTCGTGTCTGGGCGCCACATCGGCAGATAGCGTTCGGACGGCGGGACGCCCGCGCCGAGAAGTACAACGTGGCGAAATCCATCGCGCGAGCGTGTGATTTCGAACCGCTCGAGCGGAGCGTCGGCGGTCGTGCCGTCGCGTACACAGGGAGCACGATGACGTTCGCCAAAACGGTTCCACTCTCCGACATGCGAACCGGAATGGAGGAACGCTACGCCGAAACGACCGAGGCGCTTCAACGTGCGTTCTGGCGATTCGGCGTTCCGGCCCAGCGCGGTGAACCCGAAGGGTCGTTCTGTCCGGGCGATTATTCGCTCCAATGGAAGGGAAAAGTCGCCGGAATCGCACAGCGGGTTCGAACCGGTGCGGCGCTCGTCTCCGGCGTCGTCATCGTGGAGGACCACGAAGTTATATCGGGGGTTCTCGACCCAATCTACGCCGCTCTCGACGTGCCGTTCAATCCGAACTCCGTGGGGAGTATCGCGAAAGTGAACGGCGACAGCGACCCGAGGCTGGTCGCCGAAACCATCGAAGGAATGTTGGTCGGCGACGCGGACGTGACGGTCGAACACGTCCGCGACCGGGAGATTTAGGACAATTCCCGGAACACTGCCGAGTATATGCTTATCATTCGGAACGCGACGCTTCCAGACGGAAGCAAGCGCGACGTTCGTATCGAAACCGACGCGGGACGAATTTCCGCTATCGGCTCTTCGCTGACGGAGTCCGGCGAGGTCATCGACGCGACGGGAAAACTGCTGTTGCCCGGTGCAATCGACGCGCACGTTCACTTCCGTCAGCCCGGATTTTCGCACAAGGAGACGTGGGAGACGGGAAGCAAAAGCGCCGCCGCGGGCGGCGTGACGACTGTCGTCGACCAACCCAACACGAATCCACCGACTATCGACGCTGCGTCGTTCGACGTCAAAGCCGAACTCGCCACGGAATCGTACGTGGATTACGGCATCAACGGCGGCGTCACACCTGACTGGGACCCCGACGAACTGTTCGAAGAGCCGATTCTCGCGCTCGGAGAGGTGTTTTTAGCCGACTCGACCGGAGAGATGGGAATCGAAGCGGACCTGTTCCGGTCGGCGGTCGAACGCGCTACGGACGAATATCTCGTCGTGACGGTACACGCGGAGAACGCCGACCTGTTCGATTCGGACGCGAAGTCGCGTGACGACGCGGACGCATGGAGCGCCTACCGCACGGCGGAAGCCGAAGCGGACGCCGTCGAACGGGCCTGTGAAATCGGTACCGAACTCGACGCACAATTGCACATCGCACACACCAGCACGCCGGAAGGAATCGACGCGGCGGCCGAGGTGGGTGCGACCTGCGAAGTGACGCCCCATCACCTGCTCCTCTCGCGTGACGACCTCGACGAACTCGGAACGTACGGTCGCATGAACCCGCCGCTTCGGAGCGAGGAGCGCCGAGAGGAAGTCTTCGCCCGCGTCGCTGACGGGACGGTCGACATGATCGCAACCGACCACGCACCCCACACCAGCGAGGAGAAGGACGCGAGTATCTGGGACGCGCCGAGCGGAGTTCCGGGCGTCGAAACGATGCTTCCCCTCCTGTTGGAGGAAGCCCGTAAGGACACCCTCAGCTACGAGCGCGTCGCCGAACTCACCGCTTACAACCCCGCGAAGGTGTTCGGCCTGCCGCGGAAGGGGCGCATCGAGGAGGGCAGGATGGCGGACCTCGTTCTGGTAGACCCCGACGCGACCCGCGAGATTCGCGCGGACGACCTCCACACGAACTGCGATTGGACGCCGTTCGAGGGCTGGACGGGCGTGTTCCCGGAGATGACGATGGTGCGCGGAAGCGTCGTCTTCGAAGACGGCGAATTCGGTGAGAACGTCGGGGAAAACGTTCGCGCGTAGGCCAAGAAATATCAACCAGTGTGAAGAAACGGAAGTATGCAAGCAGTCCTCCTCGCCGCCGGAAAGGGAACCCGACTGCGACCGTTGACCGACGAGAAACCGAAAGCGTTGGTCGAAGTCGCCGAGAAACCGATTCTCACGCACTGTTTCGAAACAGCGGTCGAACTCGGCGCGGAGGAGTTCGTCGTCGTGGTCGGCTACCAGGGTGAGAAGATTCGGGAACGGTACGGCGAGTCGTTTTCCGACGTGCCGATTACGTACGTTCGGCAGGAGCAGCAGTTGGGAATGGCCCACGCGCTTCTGCAGGCCGAACCGTACGTCGACGGCGATTTCATATGCGTGGACGGCGACTGCGTGATTCGGTGCGACCTCGAACCGTTAGTCGAGCGCCAGCGGGAGGACGGAGTGGACGCGGTGCAGCACGTCGAGCGGGTTTCGACCGACGAGGCGCGCGTCAAGGCCATCTGCGACGTGACCGACGAAGGGGAGCTTCTGGGAATCGAAAAGGAACCCGAGGACCCACCGGAACCGAGTCTCATCGCGGCGGGGTTCGCCGTCTACAGTCCGGCGATGTTCGACGCGTGTGCGGAGACGGAGCTATCGGTACGCGGCGAGTACGAACTCGCGGAGTCGATTCGACGGTTCGTCGCTGACAACAGAATGTTCGTGATGAGAGCGGACGGGTGGTCCATCAACGTCAATACGCCGGGAGAGCGGGAGACGGCCGAACGACGGCTTCGGCAGTGAGCGGTGGGGTGGAGGAGGTGCATCAGAGCCATCACGATTAGGCATTGCGATGTCGATAGGTGACGTGATATGCCGGGGGAAAACGCGGTCGAGATACCGGTCGATTCGGTTCGACTGGAGGGAAACTTGCACCTCCCGACCGACGGGGATGGCATCGTCCTGTTCGCGCACGGGAGCGGGAGCAGTCGGAAGAGTCCACGAAACAATTTCGTCGCCGAGCGACTCCGTGAATTCGGCCTCGGAACGCTCCTATTCGACTTGCTCACGGAGGCTGAGGACGAGGTGTACGCGAACCGCTTCGATATCGGACTGTTGACCGACCGTCTCGTCGCGGTAACGGAGTGGGCGGAACATCGCGCGGAAACCGAAGCGTACCGCCTCGGCTACTTCGGGTCGAGTACCGGGGCCGCCGCTGCACTTCGCGGCGCGGCACGTCGCCCGGAAATCGGCGCAACCGTCTCGCGCGGCGGGCGTGTGGATCTCGCTACGGACGTCTTGGACGACGTGACGGCCCCGACGTTGTTCATCGTCGGCGGTCTGGACACCGACGTACTCGAACTGAACCGCGAGGGCTACGACCGCTTGTCCTGTGAGAAACGCCTCGAAGTCGTGGAAGGCGCGGGACACCTGTTCGAAGAGGCGGGGACGCTGGAATCGGTTGCGACGCTCGCGGGAGAGTGGCTCTCATCACGACTCTGATGCACGCCGTGCCGGTTGCTTCGCGGGACGGTTCGTGTCAGGGAAGGAAAAACGGGACGAGCGCGAGCAGCAAGCCGAGGAGAACACAGAGCAACCCATAGGTCTGATATCGAGCGACTCCGAATCCGCTGAGTTCGCCGGGCGAGGCGACGGCAACCGACTGTCTTATTTCGAACATTTCTCGTGGCTTAGCTGTCACGATGATGCCGATACCGGCGAATATGACGCCCAGAAGTAGCGATTCGAGCACGACCATAACAGCCACAAGAATGATATATGGTAAAACATTTGCGGCTCAGTATGCCGCACGTAAGACGAGCGTCATCACGGTCACCCCGAGCATGGCACCGGCACCTAAACTGCCGATGACCGTCATGGCCTCACGGGAGTCAGCCTCGGTCCATCCCGTGTTCGTGTCGAGATATTCCTGTGCGTTTTCCACCGCGCTCCCCGCGAACACCGACCCCGACCACCCGAGAACGGCGAATCCCAACGCCAGTGCGGCGACGGCGAAGGTCTTTCGGCTAGCGAAAGAAACCGTCTCGCCCGCGGCGACCACGAGCGCAATTCCGATGCCACCGAGGAAGAACCCGATGGCACCGAACCGGGAGACGAGGAGAACGCGGGGACGCAGATAGCCGATGAAATCCATCAGTCCACGGCTTCCCGCATCCGTGGGTCGAGTGCGTCACGCATCCCGTCGCCGAGGAGGTTGAATCCCAACACCGTCACGGCGAGGAACAGGCCGGGGAAGAACGACCACCACCACGCGCTCGGGACGCTGAACAGGCCGTGTTTGACGCCATTCGAGAGCATGAGCCCCCACGAGGGCGTTCCGGGGTCGGCACCGAACCCGAGGAACGACAGCGCCGCGAGGTCAAGGATGGCGAGCCCGAAGTTGAGCGTGCTCTGCACCGTAATCGGCGCGAGGCAGTTCGGGAGGACGTGTCGTGCCAACACGCGCGGGTTCTTCGCGCCCAACGCCACCGTCGCGTCGATGTACTCGTCTTCGAGGACCTTGAGCGCCGCCCCGCGCACGACGCGGGCGAATCGCGGCGTGTAGACGAGGGTCAGCGCGGCGACTGCACGCCACAATCCCCATTTATCGGGAAACACCGCGACCAGTGCGAGCGACAGCAGCAGGGACGGGAACGCCAGCAGGATGTCCATCGTTCGCATGATGACGTTGTCCGTCAGGTCGCTGTAGTACGCCGCGACGACGCCGAGTCCGACCCCGAGAACCGTCGAGGCGACGACCGTCACCGTTCCGAACAGCATGGCGTACCACGCGCCGTAGAGGACGCGGGGGAAGATGTCCTGTGCTTGCAGGTTGGTCCCGAAGGGATAGGTTCCGTTCGGAGCATGGAGACTCGGTTGGATACCGATTTGTGACTGTTTGATAGCCGAGAGGTCGATGGACACTCTCGCGTACACCGCCACCACGACCATGAAGAGGATGATGGTGAGGCCGGTGACTGCGAGCCGATTCGACAGGAGTTCGGAGAGGAACGGCGAGGCTCGCAGGCGTTCGAAGAACCCGCGAGAGACCGTTTCGCTGTTTTCTGTTTGCGTGCTCATTGTTGAATCCTCGGGTCGAGATAGGAATAGGTGATGTCGACGAACAGGTTGACGAGGGTGAACAGGAGCGCGAACATCAACACGGTGCCCTGTACCACCGGGAAGTCACCGACTTCGATGGCTTTCACCAACATGGTTCCGATACCGGGAATACCGAAGACGGTTTCCGTCAGCACCGCGCCGCCGAGCAGGGTGCCGAACTGGATGCCGATGACCGTCACGACCGGAATCAGCGCGTTGCGGAAGCCGTGTTTCAACATCGTGATTTTGGTTCCCTGCCCCTTCGCGCGGGCGGTGCGGATGTAATCCTGCCGCACGACTTCGAGCATGGACGACCGCATCATCCGCGAGATGAGCGCCATCGAGTAAATCCCGATGACGAGGGAGGGCAGTATCAGGTGCATGGCCGCCGACTTGAACGCCGCGAAGTTCCCGTTCAGCAGCGTATCGACCGTGATGAGGCCGGTTACGAGGTTGATGCTGTACTCCGAGGCGATACGGCCGCTCGGCGGGAAGACGTGCAGTATCTGGGCGAAGAGGAGGATGAGAAGCGGACCGCTCCAGTAAATCGGGATGCTGATACCGGTCAGCGCGCCGATTCGGGTGAGGTGGTCCGTCGCGGAATCCTGTTTGATGGCCGAAATCACGCCGAGCGGGATGCCGAACAGGATGCCGAACAGTTGTCCGTACAGCGCCATCTCGACGGTGACGGGGAGCCTGTGCAGGAGGATGTTCGTGACCGAGACGCCCTTTCGAATCTGATAGGACTGTCCGAGGTCGAGATGCACCGTATCCCAGAGGAACTGTCCGTACTGGACCCAAATCGGGCGGTCCAACCCCATTTCGTGGCGGACCTGACGGACGAACGCTTCCGAAGCCCGTTGACCTGCGACCGCGCGTGCGGGGTCGCCCGGCGAAAGTTGGAGAATGGCGAAAACGAACGTCGCCACCCCGAGCAGCACGGGAATAAGTAGCAACAGACGTTTGATAACGAACCGCTTGGATATCATCTACTTCAATCTCAAACAGCGGGGGGTCAAAAAAGACTCGTTACCGTGGTCTCAGTTGAGTTTGACTAGACGCAGGTACGGACCGCTGATGGGTGCGAGTTTGAATCCGCTGACGCTGTTGTGGACGCCGCGGAGGTCCTTCGCGTGGTCCATGAACACCCACGGCGCTTCGTCGTGAGCGATTTTTCCGGCCTGTTTGTACTTCTTCTTCCGCGCCGCGTTGTCGTAGGTCACTTGCGCGTCCTCGACGAGCTTCATGAAGTCCGTGTTCGCCCATCCGGCGACGTTGAGCGTGTTGAAGTTCTCGGAGTCGAAGCTGACCCAGTCCTGCCCGTCCGGCACCTCGTCGATGGAGACGCCGGGGTGGAGCAGCGCGTAGTGGAAGTTGTCCGGGTCGGCGTTGTCCGTCATCCATCCGAGGAAACACGCGTCGTGCTTCCCGGTTTCCGTGTAGTTGAGGAACGGGTCGAACGCCTGCTGGTTGATGGTCACGTCGATGCCTACCTGGTTCAGGTTGGACTTGACGGTCTGGGCCGCCTGAATCGGACTCGGGTTGTACGTCCGCGGGTTCTTGAACGTCGCCAATTCGAACGAGAAGCCGTCGCCGTAGCCCGCTTCCTTCAGCAGTTTCTTCGCCTTCTCCGGGTTGTACTCGTACGGACTGAGGCTGTCGTTGTACCCCATCACGCTGCTCGGAATCGGCTGATTCGCCTGCTTCGCGATGCCCTTGAAGATGGTGTCGACGATGGCCTTCGTGTTGATGGCGTGGCTGATGGCCTGACGGACCTTCTTCTTCCGGAAGGCCTCGACTTTCGCCATGTTGAACGCCATGTAACCGATGTTGATACCCGCGTCGGAGACGAGTTCAGCGTTGCCCGACTTCTCGACCTGCTGTGAGGACTGTGCGCCGAGGCCGTCGATGATGTCGGCGTCGCCCGAATCGAGCGTCTGGGCGCGGGACGTGTTGCTCCCGACGACGGTGAACACGACTTCGTCCACGTGGGGACCGTCTCCCCAGTAGTCCGCGTTCTTTTCGAGGCGGATGCGGTTGTTGCTCGTATCCCAGTTCTTGAGTTTGAAGGGACCGGTACCGACGGGGTCGGATTTGAGCTTTTTGCCCTTCGCCTCGATGGCCTTCTTCGAGTGAACTGCGGAGACGAACATCGCGAGGTTCGGGAGGATGGGCGCGTACTTCTTCTCCAGGTTGATCTTCAGTTTGTGGTCGCTCGCCGCTTCCACGTTTTTGACGACGCCGAGCGTGTACGGCCCGTACGAGGAGGCGTACTTCTTGCCGGGGTAGTACTCGTAGCTCTCGTCGACGAACCGGCGATAGGTGGCCACGAAGTCGTCCGCGGTGAAATCCTCGCCGTTGTGGAACGTCACGTTCTTGCGGAGGTCGAGCGTGACCGTCTTGCCGTCCACGTTCCAGTTCGTCGCGAGCCCTTCCGTGAGGGAGGTCTTGCCGGGTTTGAACGCGATGAGGGTGTCGTACAGTTGGTTCGTGACCTTCGCGACTTCGCCGCTCGTCGAGTTCTGGAAGTCGAGGGACCCCGAACTGCTGCCGCGGGCGTAGGTGAGCGTGTTGCCCGAACTACCGCTTCCATCACCGCTACCGTCGCCGCTACCGTCACCGCTTCCATCACCGGAGCTGGTGGTTTCGTCGTCCGTACTGCCGCCGATACAACCCGCGAGTGTCGCTGCCGCGGCCGCGCCGCCAGCAGCTTTGAGGAAACTACGTCTGTCAGTCAATCTGTCGCGTGACGCCATACGCCACTGTGGTCATATGTTCTATATAAACATACCGGAGCTTTAGTATTCAATGAACGAATGAAAAAATGAAAATAGTAACGCGCATTAGCCGTCAGTCGTCCAAAACATCCGCCGGTCGATACGGAATCATCCGACAGTCGCTGATTTTTCAACGATTCTACATGTGGAACGGATTCGGAGACGAGTTCGACCACGTATCTCTCGGCGTTTTTTCCACCCTTTTGAGCCCCTTCGCATGTCGGTCGTCAGGGGTCCGTTGAGCCTCCCAAACGAGTGTCTCGAACGTCCGCTATTCGGCGAAACGCCGCAGACCGACGAGAAAGAGTATCGAATCCGAGAACTATCAGGAAGGAGACCGGCAGCCGTGCTACTACGGTTGGTCGTAGAGGTGGCAGGCCGACGGATGCGTGGTGTCCTGAAGGGTCGGGCTCGTCCGTTCGCAGATGCTCGTGAAGTTGTCCGCGAGGAGCGATTCGGCCGATTCCCAGTCACCGTCCGAGAGGTGGTCGAACGAACGGGCGACGATTTCCCGCGGTTCGCCGGTCGGTTCCGTCTCGAACAGTCGGTCCCAGAGCGCGGCGTGGAACGAGTTCTTCGCTGGCTGTCGGCTTCCTTGAGTACTCGTCGAGACGCCGGAGTCCGCGTCCGCCGAGGGCCGGGCGTCCGTCGGTTTCTCACCGCCGTCCGTCGCGGCGCGTGGCGATTGTTCCCCATCTGTTGCCTGTTCGTGAACCGATTCGAGGTTGATTGCGCGCTTCTCGACGCGCTCGCGGTAGTTCATCACTTCACGGTACGCCTGCTGGTCGATGTCCATCCCCTCGGGCGGGATTATCTGCGGACACCGGGTGCGGAAGTGACACCCGGACGGCGGGTCGATGGGCGACGGCACGTCGCCTTTGAGGATGACCCGGTCGTCCGTATCCGCCCGCGGGTCGGGTTCGGGAATCGCGGAGAGCAGGGCTTGGGTGTAGGGGTGTTTCGGGTCGTCGAAGAGTTCGTCCGTGTCCGCGACTTCCACGATTTCGCCGAGATACATCACCGCGATGCGGTCGGAGATGTGCCGGACGACCGAGAGGTCGTGAGCGATGAACAGGAACGTCAGGCCGAACTCGTCTTGCAGGTCTTCGAGGAGGTTGATAATCTGGGCCTGCACGGATACGTCCAACGCCGACACCGGTTCATCGGCGACGATGAAGTCCGGGTCCACCGCGAGGGCGCGGGCGATGCCGACGCGCTGGCGCTGGCCGCCGGAAATTTCGTGTGGATACCGGTCGCGCTGGCTGGGGTCCAACCCGACGTTCTCCATCAGTTCGTTCACGCGTTCCGACCGGTTCTCCTTTGCGAGGCCGTGAATCTGGAGCGGTTCGGCGATTATCTGCCCGACGCTCATCCGCGGGTCGAGGCTGGACAGCGGGTCCTGGAAGATCATCTGCATGTCCTTTCTCGCCTCGCGCATCTCGTCGTCGTCCAATCCGCCGAGGTCCGTTCCGGCGAAGACGACGCGCCCGTCGGTCAGCGTTTCGAGGCGGAGGAGCGACCGACCGGCGGTCGATTTGCCACACCCGGACTCGCCGACCAATCCCACCGTCTCGCCCTCGTAGATGTCGAACGAGATACCGTCGACCGCTTTCACGCTGTCGTCGCCGTCCGAAAGCCACTTGTCGAGGAAGTCGTCCGCGCGCGAGTAATGTTTCTTCAAGCTGTCCACGGTGACGAGCCTGTCGCCGACGGCGTGTTCGCCCGTCGTCACGCTCTCCTGTTCCTCGACGTACTCCGCACCGTCGAACGATTCGAGGACGCATTTCGCGCGATGGTCGACCCCGTCCGGGCCGTGTTGCAGGTTTGGAATCTCACCCTGCGTACACTCGGGTTGTGCCCACGGACATCGGTCGGCGAAGTGGCATCCCTCGGGCATGTCGATGAGGTCGGGGACGTTTCCGTCGATGGGAGTCAGACGCTCCTTGTCCTCGCGCGGAATGGATTCGAGGAGGGCGTAGGTGTAGGGGTGGCTCGGGTTGTGGAAGATTTCGTCCACCGGTCCGACCTCCACCAAGTCGCCCGCGTACATCACCGCGACGCGGTCGCACGTCTCGGCGACGACGCCGAGGTCGTGAGTGATCATGAAGACCGACATACCTAACTCGTCCTGCAGGTCGTTGATGAGGTCGAGGATTTGGGCCTGAATCGTCACGTCGAGCGCCGTCGTCGGTTCATCCGCGATGAGCAGTTTCGGCGTACACGCGAGCGCGATGGCGATGAGGACGCGCTGGCGCATCCCGCCCGAGAACTCGTGGGGGTACTCCTCGACGCGGGATTCGGGTTCGGGAATCCCGACCTCTTCGAGGATGTCGATGGTGTCCTCGAGGAGTTCGCCGTCGATGTCGTCCCCGCCGATTTTCGGGGCGATTTCGTGCACCGCGTTCCACCAGCTATCCTTCCGCTTGCCGCCGTACTGGTGCAGTTGCAGGCTCTCCGCGACCTGTTCGCCTACGGTCAGCGCGGGGTTGAGCGAGGTCATGGGGTCCTGAAATATCATCCCCATTTCGCTGCCGCGGATGTCCCGCATGACGGATTCGGGCGCGGCCATGATGTCGATGTACCCCTCGTCGGGAAAGACGTACTCGCCGACGCCGTTCGGATACTTGTCGGCAAACTCGGTGGCGACCTCCTCGTGTTCGAAACGGACGTCGCCAGAGACGACTTCGCCCGGTTCGTCGATGAGTTGCATCGCCGAGAGCGCGGTGACGCTTTTCCCGGACCCGGATTCGCCCACGAGGCCGATGGTTTCGCCCTCGCGTATGTTCAGTTCGAAGTCGTCCACCGCCTCGACAGTCCCCCGTTCCGTGTGGAACTGCGTTTTCAGATTCGAGATGGACAGTAAATCGGTCACAATTACGCGGCAATGGTTGTCGCGTGAGGAAAAATGGTTCGGTTGGGTGTAGCATGCGACACGCGAACGAAAGGTATATTCCGGCTATCGGTTTGGAAACGTTATCGTCGGGAGGAGCGAGCGGGTGAAGTGGAAAATCGTCGTCGAACCTCAGAGCCGCAACACCATCTCCAACTCGAAGCTCTCGGCGTCCGCGGTTTCGAACCCGACGTTTCGGTAGAGGTTGACCGCGGCGCGGTTCCAGCGTTCGACCGTCAGCCAGACCTTGTCGATGTCCTGCGCTCGTCCGTATCCGAGGAGCGTACGGATGAGATGTGAGCCGATACCCGCCCGCTGGTAGTCCTGATGGACGAAGATGGCCAGTTCGTACGCCGAGTCGCAATCCGGGACGAGCGTCGCGTGCCCCGCGACGTTATCTTCGTTCCACGCGACGACGTTCAACCCGTCTCCCTCGGTCAGGGTCTCCACCCAGTCCCGCACCCGATACTCCGTAGCCGGCGGGATTCCCTGCGCCCGGTCCGCCGGGTCGAAATCGACGTACATCGAGACGAGGGCCTCCTCGTCTCCCTCCTCGAAGGGACGGATTTCGATTTCGCGCCCCTCGCGGTCGTTGAACGCCTGCGGTGGCTCCGGGAACGGACCGGCGGGGTCGTCCGGAAAGCGTCGGTCGTGGGTCATCGTACTAATTTCACCGAGACGTGGGAGTTCAACAGGACGAATTCGGCTATCTGACCGAGCCGGATTTTTCCCATGGGGCTGCGCTGGCCGCCGCCGAGGACTATCTGCTCGAACCCCTCGCTTTCCGCGACGTCGAGCAGGCGGCTTCCGGGGTCGCCCGAGACGTCCCGAACGGACGCCTCCAGTCCGGCGTCGTCCAGCACCGCTTCCGCTTTCTCGCGGATGTCCTCTTTCGCCCGGTCGCTCTGTGGATTGTCGAGGAGCGCGACCGTCAGTTCGTCGTCTGCCGCAACCGCGCGCGATACCGTTCGTTCGAGCGCGGTGAGGGAGTCGTCGCTCCCGCCCATTCCCAGTAATACCTTCATACTATCTCCATTCCCGCCGGGTATCAAAACAGTTGGGTGCGATACGCTTTTGCACTCCGCTCGGTAACGACGGAACATGTCGAACGACCCCTCCCCGTCCGCGCCGGAGGCCGAAGACGAACACGCAGACGAGGAACATCCCCACGAGATGAACGAGGGAGTGTCACAGCAGTTGGCGGACGACGGGACACCGAACACGACCGGCGACGCTGACGGAGCGACAGACGCCGCCAGCGAACCGACGGGTGACGACGCGACGGCGACCGAGGAGACGGATACCGTCCCCGAAATCCCGCCGGAAGTGCAGAAGTACGCGCGGTTCAAGAAGATGGACGGAGCGGAGTACGACCGGGTCAACGAGTTCCTCCGCGACCGTACGTACGTCACCGCGCGCGAGTGGGCTATCGCTCGCCTCTGTGCCGACTTCCGAACGGAAACGGGCGTCGAGATGACGAAAATCGGGAACAACCTCCCGTATCTCGTCCCGTTCATGACCGACACCTACACCCCGCAAGCGGTGAATCAGGCCCGCTCGGCGTTCGAGGAGAAGGTCAGAAAGGCGGGCGCTACCTTCCTCTACGGCGCGATGTCCGGCTTTTTCACCGCCGAGGAACTGGACGACGTGATGTACGAGGTGACCGAGGTGGCGAAGTTCCTGCTCGAAGTCGAGGGCGTGGACCTCGCCGTCGAGGACGAACTCGCGGCCGAGGACAAGATTTCGAGCGTCATGCGCGAGGTCCGCGAATCGAGCGAGGAACTGCGCCACGACGAGATGGAGTGTCCACACTGCGGACAGGAAATCGGCGGCGAAAAGTGATTTTATTCGTCCGTTTCGGATTCCTCGGTTGACTCTGCGTCCTCAGCCTCGGGATCCTCGGGCGGTTGGAACAGCGACGGGTCGTCGTGCGTGAACCGGATGCGGTCCTCGCCAAGCGTCCGGATGAACGAGTACATCTTCCCCGCCTCGGCCGCGTCGGAAAGCATCTCTTCGGACCCCTGTACGTCGTAGTACACCGGGTAGAGAACCGCCGTTTCGCTCCCGTGGTCCTCCATGACGATGACAGCGAAGACGAGTCCGTCGGCGAGGGCGCGATAGGCTTCGAAGGCGTCGAACGAAACGCCGCCGTCCATCAGGTCCTCCAAGTCTTCGAACTCGTTATCGGGGACGAGTACGTCTAAACCGAACTCGCCGTCTTCGTCCATCCAGAGCGGAGTGACGTCGCCAGGGTGGAGTTCTACCGTGTCCCAGCCCTCGTCGTCGTACTCCACCGTCGTCGCTTCCATGTCGGCGATGACGGATTCCCAGTGTGGCATCGCCCGTGAGTGCGCCGTGGCGTTCGGCGTCGAACCGTCCATACACCGATGGGTGAGTTTTTCCCGTAAAAACGTTGTTGTGTCATCGCGGTTCGCGGAAAAGCGACTTCGAATCGAGAGGGAGAATCGGAGTGGGACAGGAGAGACGAAGGACGAACCGAAAATCAGACCGAAAGAACGGGTTGGCTGGCGTAGAGAAGCACGTACTCCGCGGCCTTTTCCAGCACCTCGCCGGGTTCCCCCGAGAGCGGTTCCCGTGGAATGACGACGAAGTCGGCGTCGATTTCGTCGGCGCAGTCGAGGACGGCGCTTCCGGGATGTTGGAGTTTGCGTCTGGTCGAAAAGCCGTATGCGATGGAACTGCGGAGTTCGACGTCGGACTCCGCGGCGATGGCGCGGGCGCTGTCGATGAACGATTCGGTTTCGTCGATGACGTCGTCCTCCTCGATGGCACCCGTCTCGATGGCGCGGGACACCTCCTCACCGAAGACGTAGAGGGCGTGGACGTCGGCCCCGTATCGTTCGGCGACGGCGGTCCCGTATTCGACGGCACGCACCGACTCGTCGCTTCCGTCCACGGGAACGAGTACCGTGTTCACTTCGACTGGCGACTCGGACATACCCGTGGGTGCGCGGAGACGGACAAAAAACCTTCTCCCGTCGTCGGCGAGGTTTCTTCGAAACCTCGAAACGCACACGATGAAATTTCCGAGCATTGCTCGGCAGTCAGCCGGACTCCGTCCGGCGAAACCGCGGCAAACCGATTCGCGCGGAACACGCGAATCGCTCGAATGGAGGGGAAGCGTCGCGACTCGGAATGGACCCATCACGGAAGTAGACAGAAAGCGTATCGGCTATGCTGTAGAACAGTGTATCGGCTATGAACAAACCGCAATCGGGAGTGATTGCGGTCTGAGTGCAACCTTGCCCCGTCGGGCGTACTGATAACATGCACCATGAACCTTAGCAGTTTGGATTGACGCAATTTAGCCACTCAGTCTTTAATAACGATGAAGGAGCAAGAACGAACGATGATAGATACCGTCGTTATTGCCACCGATGGTTCCGAGAGCGTCGAACGGGCAGTAACGGTCGCACTCGACTTCGCGCGTCGATTCGATGCGGACGTTCACGCCCTCTACGTCGTCGATGCGGGCGAAGTGGAGTCCTCCCCGGAAACGCTCCGCGAGGAGTTCCACGACGCGCTCGAAGCACAGGCCGAGGAGGCGCTCGAATCGGTATGCGACCACACGGACGGGAGCGTCGTCACTGCCGTCCGAGAGGGCAACCCCGCCGCCGAAATCGGGGAGTACGCCCGCGAACACGACGCGGACATGGTGGCGACGGGGACGCGGGGACGACACGGGGAGAACCGCTTTCTCATCGGAAGCGTCGCGGAGCGCGTCGTTCGGACGTGTCCGACGCCCGTGTTGACGGTTCGGCAACTCGACCCCAGCGAGGCGTAGGGAAGATATATAGCGGGATGATGCAATGATTCCTGCATGACCGCCATCGAATTGAACGGCGTCTCCAAACGGTTTGGAAACGTCGTCGCCCTCCGTAATCTGAACCTCCGAATCGAGGAGGGGGAGGTGTTCGGCTTTCTCGGCCCCAACGGCGCGGGGAAATCGACCACCATCGATATGATTCTCGATTACGTTCGACCGACGAGCGGGAGCGTCACCGTCTTCGGCCACGACGCCCAGCGGGACACCCGCCGCGTCCACGAGCGAATCGGCGTCCTTCCCGACGCGTATCACGCCTACGACCATCTCACGGCGCGTCAACACCTCGAATTCGTCATCGAGACTCGCGGCGTGGACGACGACCCGATGCGAGTCCTCCAGCGGGTCGGCATCCCCGAGGCCGCCGACCGACGCGTGGAGGGGTTTTCCAAGGGGATGGCTCAGCGCCTCATTCTCGGCATGGCGCTCGTTGGCGACCCGGACCTCCTCATCCTCGACGAACCGACGACCGGACTCGACCCGAACGGCGCGCTCGCGATGCGGGAAATCATCCGCGAGGAGCGCGACCGCGGGACGACGGTGTTCTTCTCCAGCCACATCTTGGAGCAGGTCGAGGCCGTCTGTGACCGCGTGGCCATCCTCGACGACGGCGAGTTGGTCACGGTGGACTCCATCGACGGCCTTCGCCAAACCGCCGGAGTCGGTTCCTCGTTGACCGTCGAAGTGGACCGAGTTCCGTCCGGAACGCTCGACCGGGTGCGGTCGGTCGACGGCGTCGCCCACGTCTCCGCCGATGGGACGACGCTCGTGGTTGCCTGTGCCGACCGGGCGAAGAAACCGGCGCTCGACGCCATCGAATCGGCCGGCGTCACCATCGAGAACTTCGACACCGAGGAGGTCTCGCTCGAGGAACTGTTCGCCACCTACACGAGGGAGGTGCCGGCATGAACTGGCGCGTCATGGCGAAAAAGGACTTCCTCGACGCCCATCGGAAGTGGTCGCTCGCGACGGCCGCCGTCGGGTTCGTCCTCTTTCTGGCCGTGCCGACGTACCTCGGAATGAGTCGCGCACGGAATCCCGGCGCGGTGGACTTCTTCGGCTACATGCAGACCGCCCTCTTTTTCGTCCCGTTGGCGGCGCTGATGATGAGCTACGGCGCGATTGCCGGGGAGCGGGAGCTCGGGAGCCTGAAGCTCCTGCTCGCGCTTCCGTACACCCGCCGCGACGTGGTTGCGGGCAAAGCAGTCGGCCGGGCCGCAGTCGTCGGAACGGCCGCGTTCGTCGGCGTGTTCGTTGCGACAGTGGTCTTCGTCGCGTTCGGCGGGTCGCTTTCGCTCGTGTCGTTCGTCGCCTTCCTCGTCCTGCTGTTCCTCCTCGCGGCGGCGTACACGGGTTCCGCGGTCTGTCTCTCGTCCGCCTCGCCGACGAGCAACCGGGCGATGGCGACGGGTGTCGGGTTCTTCCTCCTGTCGTTCATCGGATGGTCCGCGATTCCGCTCGTGATTCGGTACGTCCTCAACGGATTTTCGGTACCGAGCGGACGGCCACCCGAGTGGGCACAACTCATCACGAACCTCGGCCCCATTCAAGCCTACTCGAACGGGATGGACACGCTGGTACACGGAAGCACCGCGAACGTGTTCTACCACACCGGTTGGTTCGCCCTCCTCGTCCTCGCGGCGTGGGCCGTGATTCCGGTGGTCCTCGGCTACCGCCGATTTAGTTCGGTGGACATCTGACTCACGGAGAGCGGTGAATTCATGCCCTTTTCTGTCGAAACGAACCCGTAGACGGGTCGAAACCGCCGTTTTTCTCCGGGCGATGTATAACCGGGAACTCTTTGCGACTCGGGTCGGAGTGGTGGTATGAAAGATTGGGTCATCGACGACGAAAACCTCTCGCTCGAACGAAAATCCCTCCTCCCGGGCGAGGGCTTTTTCTTCCCCGATTCGCTCGAAGCACAGCAGGAAGAACAGGAAGCGAAAGAGGAACTGACGGGTGCGGAACGGGCGGTCGTCGCCGACCCGGACGCCGACGGATTGGCCGCGACGGCGCTCGTCCGCGAATCCTACGGCGAGACGGCGCTCATCGACGCTGGACCGCACGACCTCGCGGACGCGCTCGAACGGGTCGTCGCGTACAGCGAACCCGGCGCGACGGTGTTCATCTGCGACCTCTGTCCCGACGCCTACGAACCCATCGCGACGGAACTCGAAACGCTGGTCGAGGAGGCGGAGGAAGTGTTCTGGTTCGACCACCACCAGTGGGACGACGCGGTGGCCGAGGCGGTCCGCGCCCTCGGCATCGAACTCGTCGTCGGCGAGTCGGACGAGGAATGTACCGCGGACGTGGTCGCCCGATCGCTCGACTACGACTTCCCGGACTACCTCGTCGAACTCGCAGAAGTCACACGAGACCACGACCTGTGGCTCCGGAACGACCCGCGAAGCGACGATCTGGCGGACTACTCCTACTGGTCGGAACCCGAGGAGTACATGGAAGTCATCCAAGCGCACGGTGCGGACCTTCCGGAGGACGTCGAGGCGTTCCTCGCGGAACAGCGCGTCGAGAAGGAGGCCCTCATCGAACGAGCGGTCGAACGCGCCGACATGAAGCAAATCGGTGACTGGACGGTGGGCGTCACCTACGGCCGCTGTTCGCAGAACGAGGTCGCGGAAGCGATGCGCGAACGCGGCGCGGACGCCTCGGTCGTCGTCAAACCCGCCGGAAGCGCGAGCATCCGCGGGACCGACGAGTTCGAGCGCTGCCACGAGGTCGCACGGCAGGTCAACGGCGGCGGTCACCCGAAGGCGGCGGGGTGTAAGCCCAGCATCTACGACGACATGTTGGACTACGCCCACCACTGGACGACACAGGGCGCGGTGACGAAACGGGTGATTTTGGAGGCGTTCTGGAACCTGAAACACGAAGACGATCAAGCGGCGGAGTTCGAAGCGGGCGAAACGGACGATGCGGACGAAGCGAACGAAGCGAACGAGTAGAACACCACGGTCGGAGAACGGTCGAACCGCGTTCAGGGAATCAACGAGCGCGCGAGTTCTTTCTGTTGTGTCGCGTCTGTTTCCGGGTCGTCGCTTCCACGATACCACAGGTCGAACCACGCGAGCGCGGAGAGTTGCGCGACGAAACGATAGGCCCGCTGCCGCCGTTTAAAGCCGTCGTCGAGCGTCACCTCGTTGGTTTCCCGATAGCCCGCCAACAGCGAGTCGTGAACGACTTTCCGTCGGTCGGCGTCGAGCGGCAGACGACCGCAGAGGTAGTGTTCGGTGGTTGCGAGGTCGTACTCGTGGTGGCCGGTGAACTGGTTACCCCAATCGAGGACCGTCCGGACGGCACCCGTCTCCGAGTCGAGGAGGAGGTTTCCGAATCGGTAGTCGTCGTGAAGCAGTACCGGGTCGGGTGTGTCGGGGACGACTTCGAGATACTCGTCGAGGCCAGCGCGCAGGTCGTCGGTCAACCCGGCGAATCGCCCCGACTCCTCGATACGCGCGAGGTTCTCCTCGGCGTTGGCGCGAAGCCGTGCGGGCCAATCGGGTTCGAGGTCCGCAACCGAAAGGTCGTCGACGGTCGATTCGCTGTCGGAGTCCACGCCTGCTCGGAGCCACCCGTATCCGTCGAACGTGGCGGCCGCGTGGAGTTCGCCGAGATGGCGTCCGGCGTCGCGGGCGGTGCGGGAGAGCGCGTCGTCGGTCAGCGACTCGGGACCCGAAATCGCCTCGCCGGGCGCGCGTTTCATCAGGAAGAACGGTGCGGACACGTCGTCGTGGTCGTCCACGTAGCCGAGAACGTCGGGGACCGGGATTTCGGTCCGGCGACTCACGAAGTCGAGGACCCTCGGTTCGGCCCGAAACGACGTGGGGTCCACGAACGAGCAGGATTTCAACACGCAGTTCCGGTCCCCGTCCGGCATCCCGATGGTGACGAAGAACACGTCGTCGGTGCCCTCGTCCGCCGGTATCACGTCCGTGACCGTTCGGCCTCCGAGAACTTCCCGAACCAACCGCGGAACGCGCTCGGTCTGTAAACTCGTGTTCGTCATAGTTTGGACGGTCGGTGACTCACGGCTACGTCGGTAGAAACTTTGTGGTGTCGATTGGCCAACAGCAAGCGTATCGACTCGGTTCGTTTAATTCGAGGCGCGACGAGGGCCGAGTATGAGCATTTTCGAGACGAACGACGCCGTCATCGGCATGGTTCACCTACCCGCCCTTCCGGGGTCGCCCGGTTTCGAAGGGAACTTCGACGCCCTCCGAACCCGCGCGCTCACCGACGCCCACGCGCTCGAATCCGGCGGTGTGGACGCCATCATGGTGGAGAACTTCGGCGACTCGCCGTTCTACCCGGACGACGTGCCGAAACACGTCGTCGCCTCGATGACGCGCGTCGTCACCGAACTCCGGCAGGCCGTGGACTGCCCCATCGGCGTGAACGTCCTCCGGAACGACGCCGAGTCGGCCCTCTCGATTGCGACGGCCGCAAACGCGCAGTTCATTCGGGTGAACGTCCACACGGGCGCGCGCATGACCGACCAAGGCGTCGTCGAGGGGCGAGCGCACGAGACGCTTCGCCTCCGCGACGAACTCGGCTCCGACGTGAAAGTCCTCGCCGACGTGGACGTGAAACACTCCGCGTCGCTGGCCGACCGGCCCGTGACCGAAATAGTGGACGAAACCCTCGACCGCGGCCGCGCTGACGGCGTGGTCGTGAGCGGCGTCGGCACCGGCCACGAAGTCGACACCGACGTGCTGGAATCCGTCGTCTCCTGTCGGGACGAAATCGGATCGGACGCGCCGGTGTTCCTCGGCAGCGGCACGACGGCCGAGAACGTGCGCGACCTCCTCGACATCGCGGACGGCGCAATCGTCGGCACCGCGCTGAAGGAAGGTGGCGAGACGACGAACCGCGTGGACGAATCGAGGGTCGAGAAGCTGGTTTCGAGGGTCTGAGTTCGGAGACACGGTTTCGGTGACGGGTCCGCACTCTCAATCCCCGTGGGAAGGTCGGACAGACTCGTCCGCAAAATCGAACGAAATACCTCGTTCACGCCGAACGACGACGTATGCGGGTTCGCGACGCGACGACCGACGACGCAGAGGCGATACGGGCGGTCCACGCCGAATCCATCACGGAACTCGGGCGCGAGGGCTACGACGAACGGCAGGTGACGGCGTGGGCGGAAGGCTGTGAGTCGGCGGAGTACGCGGCAGTCATCGAAGCCGATGCGGGCGCGTTCGTCGTCGCGGAAGACGAGGACGACATCGTGGCGTTCGGCACCGCCCGGTTCGAACCGCCAGAAGAGCACGCGGTAGCGGTAGAGAGCGAAGTCACGGGCGTGTACGTCCATCCGTCCGCCGCCCGAACTGGAGTGGGGTCCGCGGTCCTCGCGGAATTGGAACATCGCGCGAGCGAGCGAGGCACGCGAACGCTCGGCCTCTCGGCGTCGCTGAACGCGGTTCCGTTCTACGAATCACGCGGATACGAACGCGTGAGAGAGTTCGCTCAGGAGTTTTCGAGCCACGAGTCGACGGGCGTGACGGGAACGGTTGTGGAGATGAGAAAGGAGCTGTGAAACGGACCGTTTACAGGAACGCTTCGACGCCTTCTTCGGTCGGAAAGCCGCCTCTCGCACCCTCCGCGCCGCAGTTGAGCGCCGCCACGGCGGCCGCGAATCGTCCCGCCTCCTCCGCACTCCGCTCCCCGAGGAGCCATCGGTGAATCAATCCGGCGGTGTGGGCGTCGCCCGCACCGGTCGTGTCGGTGACGGGCACGTCGAAGGCGGGAATCTCGGTGACGTCGGCCCTGTCGAACAGGATTGCGCCGTCCCGTCCGCAAGTGACGGCACCGCGTTCGACGCCGCGGGCGCGAAACTCCTCGACCGCTTCGCGCGGACCGACGCCGAGGTACGATTGGACCGGTACCTCGCTCGTAACCAGCAGGTCGAAGACCGAGAGCGCCTCGTCCAGCGTCTCGCGGGTGACGCCTCGGCCGTCGAGTTCCGAGAGCGGCCCCGCGAGGTCGAAGGCGAGCGGTGGCAGGTCGTTCGTCCGACGAGCGGAGACGAGACGGGAAACGACTTCGTCGGGTGCGTAGGCACTGGTGAAGACGACCCGCGCTTTGCGGAGATACTCGAGGTCGGCGTCGGTCAATCGGAGCGCGGGGACCGCGTTCCCGCCCGCGATTATCATGCGCTCACCGTCGGGGTCGCGGAGGATGAGGCAGTACGATGAGTCCTCGTCGCCGCGGCGGACGCGGGTCGCGTCGATGCCGCGTTCTTCGAGGTCGGTTTCGACGAACGCGCCCTCCTCGTCGTCGCCGACGCGAGCGACGACGCCGGTTTCGCGTCCGAGTCGCGTGAGCGCGGTGGCGACGTTGGCGGCGACCCCGCCGGCGGACCGCGATTCGTCGTGGACGAACGCTCCACCGTCGGGTTCGGGGAGGTTCGACAGCGAGTACACGTGGTCCACCAGCGCGCTCCCGACCGTCACCGCGTCGAATGCCATTGTCGGGTGGTCGGAGCGTGGCGAGAAGTCGCTTGCGCTACGGTCTGCGGAACACGTAGGTTACACCCGCCCGTTCGATTCGAATCGCACCCGCGTCGTGGTCGAAGACGACCGAGTCCGCCCGTCCGTCGAACTCGTGGAAGGGCATTCCGGCCGTCACGTGCCCGTCCCGTGTGACGGTAAATCGGGCGACGCCCATCCGCGCGACAAGTTTCGGTCCGTGGTCATCGACGTCCGGCGCGAACCGGCGGAGATTGGTTTCGATTGCCCCCCAGTCGGCGATGGGCACACGCTCTGCCATAGCTAAAACTCGGCAGGAACGGGGAAAGCGATGTCGCCGGACGAGTCACTCCACGTGAGGGCGTTCGACCCCGGAGAACGAAAACCGTGTGCCACCGGCGTCGCTTTCGTCGATGGAGAGTTGCCAGCCGTGGGAGTCCGCGATTTGTTGGACGATGGATAACCCGAAGCCGGTGCCTGACTCTTCGGTCGAGTAGCCGGACTGCAACACCTGTTCGCGGCGTCCCTCGGGAATTCCGGGACCGTCGTCTGCGACGTAAAAGCCGTCGGACATCGTGCCGACGGAGACGGTGACTTCGGAACCGCCGTGTTCGACCGCGTTCCGAAACAGGTTTGCGAACAGTTCCGTCGTGCGGTCACGGTCGACGAGGAGTCGTCCGTTCGCGGATTCGGTGTCGAGCGTCGCGGATTCGCTCTCGATGCCGTCCCACACGTCCGCGGCGAACGCTTCGAGGGAAACCGTCTCCGGTTCCAACGTCGTCTCCCCCTCGCGGGCGATTTCGAGGAGGTCGGAAATGATGGCCTCGATTCGGTCGGCCGCCCGTTCGATTTCATCGAAATGGTCCGGTTCGCCCGTCTTACGGGCGAGATTGAGATAGCCGTAGATGATGCTCAACGGGCCACGAAGGTCGTGAGAGACCTGACTCACGAACTCGTCGAGGCGCTCGTTTTCCTGTACGAGGGCGTCTTCCCACTCCCTGCGCTCGGTCACGTCCCGAACCGCACACACGTACTCGTCGTCGGCGACGGCGGAGACGGTGAGCGTCAGCGTGAGCGCTCTTCCATCCCGTCGTTCGCCCATGATTTCACCGCTCCACTCCCCGTCGGAATCGACCATCGAAACGACTTCCGACGAGAGAAAGTCCACGGCGTCGTCCGTGAGCGTCGTTCCCCACTCCCTGCCGATGAGCGTCTGCGAATCGTAGTCGAACAACTCGGCGTAGGCCTCGTTGACGTAGTTGAAACGGAAGTCGTTCGTGAGCAGGGCGATGCCCTCACGGGTGGTGTCGATGGCCCGGAATCCCCGGTGAACCTGTTTCTCGATATAACGGTGGGAGACCGCTTGTTTGATTTGCGATGTCAGACTGACGAATCGAGCGCCCGACGTTCCCTTTTGGAGGTAGTTCGTCGCGCCCGAGGAGATGGCGCTGCCGGCGACGTCCTCGCTTCCCGTCCCGGTGAACACGATGAACGGGAGATACGGACGGTGCTCTCGTACCGTTTCGAGGAGGTCGAGTCCCGAACCGGCATCGAGTTCGTAATCACTGACGACACAGTCGATGCCGACGTCGCGTTCGAAGAGATACTCGATGGCGTCGTCGTCGTTCGTGACGCAGACGACTTCCTCGATATCGTCCTCTCGTTCCAGCGTCCGCTGTGACAGTCGAAGAAAGGCCTCGTCGTTGTCGACGTGAAGAATTCGGAGTTGAGCGGGAAAATCGTGACCAATTGAAACCGGATCGACGTTCGCCATGCAGTTTTCGTTATCGAAGAAGCCAGAAGGCATATAACTAACTGCTTCTGAATAAAGGGGACCGTCGGACCGTTCCCCCCTTCTCGTCGCCCGTTACCGTTCGCCTGCAACCCACTTGTGGGAGAAGGACGTTCCACAGGAACAGTAAGCGTAAGCGTGGACGACGTCACCCTCGGCGTACAGGCCGCCGACCTCCTCGTTTTGCTCCTCGACGAACGCGAAGACGAACTCCACGTCGTGGTCGCCCTCCGGACAGTCGCCGCCCGCGAGGTCCGCCGCGATGGTTCCTTCGGTTCCCATCGCCTCCTTCGCGAAACTCATGGCGTCCATGCCGGTGGCCTTCTTGAACACGTTCCGTCCGGTTTCCCCCGGAACGACCAACAGCAGACCGCCGGGAACAGATTCGCCGTAGTCGGCGAGTTTGTCCCCCGAGACGAACGAATCGGCGAGAAAGAGCGCCACGTCGTCCGGGCGTTCGCCCGCCAAAAACTCCTCGCGCTTGCTCATTTGTCCTCGACCTGTTGTGCGATGTCGGCGAGGTTTCCGTTCGGTGCTTCAGTCGCCTCGTACACCGCCCGCGAACCGGGTTCGCGGATGCCGTATTTGAATCCCTCCTCCACCACGTCGATGAGGACCGACTGGCCGAACGAGCGGTTGCTGTCGGCGAACCATTCGGAGAGTCGGTTCTCGCCCTCACCCGGGTTTCGCGCGAGGCGGGGCGTGTCGTACACGCCGCGGATGAGTCGGCCATCGCCGGTCAACGGTCGTTCGATTCGGGCGCGGTACTCCGTGTCGTCCATCACGATACGGACGATTTCGTCCGCCGGGAACGCGTCCTCGTCGTCCGCAGGAACCTCGATGTTCGCACGATTCGTCGCACCCGCCTGCGCCAGTGTCGCCCTGACGGTTTCGGTCGTATCACTCGAAACCCGTTGCGTCATACTCGTGAAAAGATTGTGTAAATGTTTGAGTGTTCCGCCGCGTTACTCGTCGTCTTCGTCGCCCTCGCCCTCGCCGTAGAGGGACTCAACGGACTCGTCGCCGTACTCGCTGATGCGAACGTTGAGTTGTGCGACGTCCTCGCTGACTTCCTTGCCGCGGACCGAGATGCGTCGTCGCTCGCCGTCTCGCTCGGGGTTGTACCCCGTGCCGCCTTCGAGGAGGACGTCCTTGAGGTTCGGACCGGCGACGTCGCCGCGCATCGGGCGACCGGCGTTGTCGGAGCCACCGGTGATTTCGACGGAATACCCGTCGAGGCCGACGGCACCGCCGTCGACGTCCTCGCCGATGGACTTGCCGAGGAATCGGTTCGCATCCTGTCCGTCTATATCGCGCTGATAGGCCACCCCGGAATCGGGGTCCGCAACGACGACCTGAAAGTTTGCCATACGGAACGAATATCGGTCACACCCTAAAAGGACATCGAAACCCACTCTCTCGGACGAAACCGCTTTCCGCCATCCGGTCGTGTTTGGGAGGCGGGGGAGGATGACAGACGCATATTATTTCGTCAGCGACCTTCACGTGGGGGGCGACGAGCAGTTACAGGAGTGTGAGTTCGAAGACGAGTTCGTCGAGTTCCTACGGACGCTCGAAACGACGGACGAGGAGGCCGAGCTGATAATCCTCGGCGACGCGTTCGGCCTGTGGGAGTTCACCCAGTCGGCCGGGATGAAGAAGTTCGACCTGCTCGTCGAACACCACCCGAAGCTGTTTGAACAGTTTCGGAAGACGGGGGAGAACGTCCGCATCACGCTGATTCCCGGGAATCACGACGCCGAACTGGCGGGGTATCCCGAGTACGTGGAGCGATTGGCCGAGTACAACGTCACGCTCGACCCGACGCTCTCGCTGACCAGACGCGTCGCCGAGAAGAAGATATGGATAGAACACGGCATGCAGGAGGACGCGCACAACCGAATGCCCGAGTTCGGCAATCCGCGGGCCAACCCGCTCGGCTACTTCGTCAACCGCCACATCACGGGGAAGGCCGGACAACTCTCGGGTCGGGGGAAGTACAACTGGCTCAAGGACATACAGTCGCTCACGCCGTTGGAGGAGATTCCGGACTGGATAGCGTCGAACTACTTCTACCGTGAGATGAGTCCGTTCCTCCGCTACGGCGCACTGCCGTTCCTGTTGTTGTTTCAGGTCAGTCTCATCTACCTCGTTGCCCTCGTGGTGGAAGCGACCGGCGTACTCGGGTCACATATCGTCACGAACGCCACGACCTCGTTTCTCCGCCAACTGGGATTGGTCGGCGACCTCGTGGAGTTCGTGGTCTACGTCAACCTCGTGGTCGTGTTCCTCCTGTTCGTCATCTCGATACCGCTGTACTTCTTCGCCCGCGACGTGCGGAAAACGCTCGAACGGTTCGGCCTCGTCAGAAAGGAGAAACCCGACAAACCGGTCGATGCACCCTACGTCGCCGCCGCCGAGGACGTGTTCGAGGAGTATTCCGACGTCGTTGCGTACATCTACGGCCACACCCACCGCGTCTCGCTGACGGAAGTCGGCGAGCGCGTCATCATCAACACCGGAACGTGGCTCAAGCGACTGCACCGGACCTCGACCATCGTCGGCATACTCCCGCCGGTGTACTATCCCTCGTACCGATTGAACTACTTCCGAATCGGCGAGGAGGCCGGGAACGTCGTCGTTGAGTACCACACCATCGAGAAGGAAGCGCCGAAGGAGTTGACGCTCCTGCAACGACTGCTGACGCGGCGGCCGAAACGGGAGACGGAGATTCCCGAACGAACCGTGATCGAAGCGTCGGAACAGGAAGTCGTGGAGTCGGCGTCGAAGGAGTAGCATCGAGTGGGAACGGAACCCAAACTCCGAGGGGCGGAACCGCGAACCGGTTCATCCCGCAGAACCCGTTGGCAGAGTAGCGAAGAGACTGAACGAGCGAACGAAGTGAGCGATAGGCACACCGTATTTTCACGGAACGAGCAATCGTACCGCGAACGAAGCGAGGCGCTCCGCGCCTCGGGAGCGAGCGGGCCGACGACTGAGCGGAGTGAAACGAAGCGAAGGAGGAGTGCTTTTGGTCCAGATTTTTATCGAGGGTCGCGCGGTTTGCGACCCTCGCAATAAAAAGGTGGGTTCTAGAAGGGATAGCGTCGCTGGTCGCGCTGCACCGAAATCCACTTCTCCTGCGTGAGTTCCTCGACGATGGCGTCACCGTCGTAGCGGCCGATTCCGGAGCCTTTCACGCCGCCGAACGGGACGTGGGGTTCCTCGTTGATGGGTTGGTCGTTGATGTGAACCATCCCGGCGTCGATGGCGTCGGCGAGGTCCTGCGCGCGGCCGAGGTCGCCCGCGTGGACCGAGGCGGCCAGTCCGTACTCGGTGTCGTTGGCGAGTTCGATTGCCTCCTCGTCGGAGGAGAACGGGATGACCGGTGCGGTCGGACCGAACGTCTCGTTGCAGGACGCGGCCATGTCGTTGGTCGCGCCGGAGAGGACCGTCGGTTTGACGAACAGGCCGTCGTGGTGGCCGCCGGTTTCGAGGGTCGCACCCTCCTCGACGGTCGAGTCGATGTAGTCGAGAATCTGGTCGCGTGCGCCCTCGTCGATGATGGGACCGATGACATTGTCGCGGTCGGTCGGGTCGCCGATGGGGAGTTCCTCCGCGCGCGCGGTCAGTTTCTCGACGTACTCGTCGTACACGTCCTCGTGGACGAGGTGACGGTTGATGGAGATACAGACCTGTCCCTGATGGAGGAACGACCCGAACACGGCGGAATCGATGGCGGCGTCGAGGTCCGCGTCCTCGGTGACGACGTGGGGGTTGTTCCCGCCGAGTTCCATCGCGGGGAGCGCGAGGTTCTCGGCGGCGAGGCTGGCCACGTGTTTGCCGACTTCCGTCGACCCCGTGAACGCCATCACGTCGAGTTCGGGGTGAGACGCCATCCGGTCGCCGATTTCGGACCCCTTACCGGGGACGACGTTGAGCAGTCCCTCGGGCAGTCCGGCCTCCTCGAAGAGTTTGGCGAGGAGCAGGCCGCCGGTGACGGGCGTCGGCGAGGCGGGCTTGAGGACGACCGCGTTGCCGAGCGCCAGCGCGGGCGCGACGGCGCGCATCGAGAGGTTGAACGGGAAGTTCCACGGCGAAATGACGCCGATGACGCCCATGGGGACCCGCTTGACGTGGTTTTCCTTCCCCGGAATCATCGAATCCTTGATTTCGCCGCCGACGCGGAAGGGGAACTCTGTGGACTGGTTGGTGATTCCCTTGGCGGTCTGCCACTCCGCGTAGGCTTTGATGCTCGCGCTTCCCGACTCGACCGCCAGCGAGTGGAGAATGTCGTTTCGGTGCTCGTCCAGCAGGTCGAGAGCGGACTGGATGACGCCGATTCGCTTGGCCGGGGGTTGGTCGGCCCACTCCGACTGTGCCGCGGCGGCGGCCTCGTAGGCGCGGTTCACGTCGTCCTCGGTCGCGGTCGGGACGGTCGTGACCTGCTCCTGTGTCGCCGGGTTCATCACGTCGATTTCGTCCCGGTCGCCGCCGGAGATCCATTCGCCGTCGATGTAGAGGGCGTTCCAGTCGCCATCCATGTTGAAGGCTCTGTCCGACATCACACTGAACTCGGGCGTTCGTGGTGATAAATGGTCAGGAACCGGCGGCGGCGTGGCGGTTTCCGACACGCGACCGAACCGACGAAGAAAAACGGCTTCGGCCGTTACTCCCTCCAATGGATATCCAGTTTCTCGGCGGGGCGCGCGAGGTGGGGCGAAGCGCGATTCTCGTCAACGACTCCCTCCTCCTCGATTACGGGATGCTGACGGGGAACCCACCGCAGTACCCGGTCAGCGACGTGGACCCGGGCGCGGTGGTCGTCTCCCACGGCCATCTTGACCACGTCGGTCTGCTTCCGTCCCTCCTCTCGGGTGACGACTGGCCACCGCTTCACTGGACACCACCGACGTACGAACTGACGCGACTGCTCGCACGGGACACGCTGAAACTGCACGGCGGGAGCTACGACTGTCCGTTCACCGGCGCGGAAATCAAGCGGTTGACGCAGGTGTCGGAACCGCACGGATACCGGGAATCGTTCGAAGCGGCCGGACACGAAATCACGTTCTACAACGCGGGCCACATCCCGGGAAGCGCCCACGTGTTGGTGGACGACGGCGAGACGCGACTGCTCTACACGGGCGACTTTCACACCGGCAATCAGCGGTTACTGTCCGGAACGACCGCTCGCCCCGACGCGGATATCGTCCTCTGCGAGAGCACCTACTCGGACGTGGACCGCGGGGACCGGGCCGCGACGGAACGCCGGTTCGCGGAAAGCGTCAAGACGACGGTGTGGGAGGGTGGAACCGTCGTCGTCCCCGCGTTCGCCATCGGCAGGACACAGGAGATGCTGATGGTGTGCGAGGCACACGACATCGACTGCTACGTGGACGGAATGGGAACGCAGGTTACGCGGATGCTCCGCCAGCAGTCCGAGTTCGTCCGCGACCCCGACGCCCTCCAACGGGCCATCTCCAACGCGCGGTTCGTGACGGGGAAAACCGGCCAGCGCAAGCGAATCGCACGGAAGAACACCGTCATCGTGACCACCTCCGGGATGCTCACCGGCGGGCCGGCGATGGCCTACATCCCCGAAATCCGTGCCAACCCGGTCAACAAAATCGCGATGACGGGCTATCAGGTCGAGGGAACGCCCGGCAGGGACCTGCTCGAACACGGCCGCGGCGAAATCGACGGCCGCGTCATGCCCGTCAGCGCGCAGGTCGAGTCCTACGACTTCTCCGCCCACGCCGACCGCGACGGCCTGCTCTCGTTTCTCGATTCCTACCGCGACGCCGCGGTGCTCGTCAACCACGGCGACAGGTGTGACGCGTTCGCCGAGGAACTACGGGCCGACGGCTACGACGCGAGCGCGCCCGAACTCGGGGAGCGGTACGAAATCGATGGGGACGCCGCGACGACGCGCCCCTAAATCGGGCGGGACCACCACTTCGACCAGCGACCGTTCGGTTTCGTCTGCCAGCGCTGGTGAACCTTCGGACGGCGCGAAGCCTTCGGCGTATCTTCGAGGCCGAAGACGACGAGTCCGCCGTCCTGCGTTCGCGCGACGTCGAGACCGGCACATCTGACCCTGCCGAAGCGCTCCCACAGCGACCAGTCGCCGTTCGGTGCCTGCTGTGTCAGGCGGTGCAGTTTGCGGCCGGTGATGAACACCTCCACTCGGCCGGCTGCGTCCCGACCGACCGCAACGGATTTCGCCTTCGGGCGGTGGAATATCTCGAAGTCCTCCGGGTAGCTGAGTTCGCTCCACGTTTCCTCCCACTCCGTCTCCTCGAATCCGGCTTGACCGATGTGTATCGGCACGTCGTCGTCCCGGACGAGGAACGCCATGAGACGTCCGTCCTCGTTCTCCCCGACGGCGAGCGAGTGGCCGTTCGCCCGTCCGCGTCGGTGCCACTCGGCCCACTCGTTGCCGTCCGGTTCGAGTTGCCAGCAGTGGTGGACGCCGTACAGGAACTCCTTTTCGACCGTCGTCAAGTCGGATTCCTCGTCGGGGTAGTTGAGCGAGAAAACCTGAAGCCGTTCTTTCGCGTCGCGCACGGCGACGATTTCGTTCCCCGCTTTGTCGCCGCGTGCTTCCCAGTCGGTCCACGCCGTCCCGTTCGTCACCGTCTGTCTCGCGTGGAACGTCCCCCTCCGCGGGTGGGTAACGAAGGCTTCGAGTCGGCGGTCCCCGTTGGGTGCGACCGCAACCGATTCGCCCGGACAGGATTCGTCGCCGAGGAGACGCCATCCTTCCCATTCGCCGAGGCCGTCAGCACCGGTGTCCGCTGCTCGGCGCGTGTGATACGTTCCGTGTTCCGGGTCGGTGACGAACACCTCGACGCGGCCGTCCTCGTTGCGACCGGCGGCGAGCGCCTCCCCTTCGGCACCCTCCAAACATTCCCACTCTGTCCACTCGGTTTCGGAACCGACCTGCCTGCTGGCGTACACCTCGCGGTCGAGGAGGACGAACAGTTCGAACTGACCGGTATCGGTGCGCTCTGTCGTGATTTTCATGGTGAGTTATCCTTCCATCTCCGGCAGTCGAACGAGGTCTTCGGGGTTCTGGGAGGCGTATATCACGATGCTCCCCTTCTGTCGCTGTTGTTTCAACAGGTCCTCGCCCATCTCCCGGTCGAGGTCGGCGAAGACCTCGACCGCCGTGAGGATGTCCGGTTGCGAAATTCCCCGTCGGGCGGGTGGGAGTCTGCCACTCGCCTCGATTTTCTCCGCCAGCATGACGCGCACGTACTCGGCGAGGTCCATCGTGTCGGTCAACTGCTCGTGCCACGACGGCGGGTAGATGCTGACGTTGTCCCCCACGCGGTAGAGGTTGTTGCCGGGGGTCCACGTCGTCGAATCGGTCAATCGCTCCTCGAGCAACACGTGTGTGTGTTCCGTATCGTATCCGAGTGCGTCGGCGTAGGCATCGAGTCGTTCCATCGATATTCCCGGTTCGTCCCCGTGGTGGTGGCGTTCGAGGTATCTCACGAAGTCGTCGATTTGGTACTCGCGGTCGCGGAGCGAGAGGTCATCGACCAGTTTTTCATCAACAACGACCATGATACTCAGTTCGACCGACAACTCGATAAAACTCCGTAGAACCGTTCTGAGAACTCGCACCTAACCGCTACTGACGACGAGGAATGCTTCATCGCCACCGGACGTTAAAACGTGAGGTGCGACGATGAACTCGGCATGTCGTCGTCATCCTCCTCCTCCATACCGCCTTCGTGTGCGAACTCGCACATCCGGTCGGTCAGGTAGACGACGCCGTCGTCCACGGTCACATCGACGGAGACGAGCGTCGAACCCGCAGCCTTCCCGTTGTCGCAGTGGCCTGAACAGCCGTCGAACATCGAGCCGTGTTTCGGACAGATGATATTGCCGCCGCGCATGGCCGCCCCGAAGCCCCGGTCGAGTCGCTGGTCGGTTTCGTGCTGGCAGAAGTTCTTCCACGCGGCGATGCAGTCGCCGGCGTGGACGAGAACGATCTCCTCTTCCGACCCGTCGCGTTCACGGACCGTGAACAGGAACGAATCGTTTTCGGGGAGGTCCTCGACCGTCGTCAATCGCGTCGCGTCGTCGGTCGTCACCATATCCGCTCTCACTCGTTCACACCAGTTAAAATAACGCTTCCGACGGGAAGGAAGTCAATTGCTGACGGATTTCGCCCGCCCGAAGTCGTAGGTCACGCCGGTCAACTCCTCCGACGAGTCCCACAGGCGCTCTGCTACTGCCTCGTCGTAAGAGTGCTCGCTGGACGACTGGACCGAGGGCAACCCGCGCATGTTCATCAACCCGTCGGGACCGACGTACTCGCCGCCTCGGATGCCGTCCGCCGTCGCAGCGTAGAGCATCGGCAGCGCGCCGCGTTCGGCGCTCTGGGCGATGAGCGCGTTCGCGATGCGCATCATCCACAGGCGAAGGGTAGAGCCTTCCTCCTTCGGACCGCGTCCCTGTAGGTTCGTACTCGCGTACCCCGGATGGCAGGCGACACTCGCCACGTCGTCGATGCCCGCGGCATCTATCCGTCGGTCGAGTTCGTAGGCGAACAGCAGGTTCGCCAGTTTGCTCCGGGCGTACGCGTCCCACTTGTCGTACTCGCGTTCCCCCTGCAAATCGTCGAAATCTATCTCCCCGTTCTCGTGAAAGCCGCTGCTCTGGGTGACGACGCGTGTTTCGCCCTCCGTTTCGACCAGCGAATCGAGGAGACGGCCGGTGAGCGCGAAGTGGCCGAGGTGGTTGACGCCGAACTGGAGTTCGAAGCCGTCCGCGGTTTCGTCTCGGGGGACGGCCATCACGCCCGCGTTGTTACAGAGGACGTGCAAGTCGTCGTACTCGGAGTCGAAGCTTTCCGAGAAGGAGCGAATCGAAGAACTGTCCGCGAGGTCGAGTTCGCGAACGTCGAGCGCCGCGTCGGGGGCTTCGGTAAGAATCCGACCTTTCATCGTCCTCGTGTGGTTCGTCCGTCGGCAAGCCATGACGACCGTCGCACCGTTTCGTGCAAGGGCACGCGTCACCTCGTAGCCGAGGCCGCTGTTCGCGCCCGTGACGATTACCGTCTTCCCGGTCACGTCCGGCATTCGGTCCGCGGTCCATCCGGAGTCGGTCATGCAACCGTCTATGGCCGCACGGTACAGAAAGCCACCGCCTAACGAGGTCGGACGGGACTGTGCCATCCGCAACTTGCGCTACAACCCGCCCGCACCGGTCGGGGCGTCGGGGAGGTCTGCCGGTTCGACCGGGATGCCGAGTTCCTCCAACGCGGCTTGGAGGTGCTCTCCCTTCGCGTACTCGGAACCGTCCTCCTCGCGTTTTCGCTGGGCGACCGCGAGTACCTCGGCGCGTCTGTCGTCCGGGATGTCGAACTTGTCCGTCGTCAGTTCGATGGTCAGACCGTTGTGGTCCGAGGTGTACAGCGAGTAGAAGATGCTCCGGTCGAACTCGTTGTACCGGCGGCCGTGCGCTTCGAGTCGTTCACGGACCTCTTCGATTCGCTCCGGGTCGAATCGGAACGCGAGGTGATGGACCGCGCCGATTCCGGTTCGCTGGGGTGCGGGATTCGACTGGCGACCCTCCTCGACGAAGAAGGTGATGATGCGACCGTCGCCGCTGTCGAAGAAGAGATGCGTGACGTTCGGCGCGTCGAGGTTCGGTTGGCGAAGGACGAGCGGCATCCCGAGCACGTCCCGATAGAACTCGACCGTGTCCTCCTCGTTGCTGCCGATGAGGGTGATGTGGTCGGTTCCAGTCAAGGGGACCGCACCATCGGGGCGCTCGGCGGTTATCGGTGCCTCGCCGTGGGTGGAAGGTTCGTCGGACATGGCGTTCTCACCCGTTCGTTGGCTTCGAACGACGATATACTCTCGCGGACGGGAGCGTCACCACATGACATCGATGTCAGTGGGAACGACCGAGAAGCCCTTATTTCAGCTCACCGACGGCCCGCGCGAGTCGCGGGAAGACCAGCGCACTGCCGACCGAGAGGAGGACCACAACCGTCGCCGTTACGGCGGGCGAGTGGAGCGCGAGGTCGGTTGTCGCGCCAGCATAGGCCACTACGGCGACGACGACGGTGTAGTAGAGCAACCGAAGGAGCAACAGGAGGGGAGTCACCGGCGGCCAATCGACGTCGAGCCACGGACCGCGAAACGTCCCGACGCAGACGACGAGCGTCAACCACGAGAACAGGGCGGCGAACTTCAGCGGCGCGTTGGGTTCCGCGTCCATCAACCCGTAGAAAGCCGGTAGAGCGAGGAACGTTACCTCCCCGACGGCGAAGAAGACGCTCTCGACCCACTTCTCGACGCCCTCCTTTTCGTCGCGGGTTCGAAGTTGGCGCTCCTCCGTCGAGTAGTCGGAGCCGTGGCCGGTCATGGGGAAAAAGTTGGGTGGCGTCGCACATAAACGTAGGGAGGAACCCGGTCGTTAACGCCGGGAGAGTCAATACGCGAGCAACAACAGTTGGAAAGAAACAACATCCGAGGCGGTGTTGAAACCGGATTTCGATATCCAGAACCGGGTGTCAGTCGACAAAATCGGTCGTTTGGGCGGTTCCTTTTTACCCCGTCCGACCAATCCACGAACGATGACCAACGGCCCCGGCGAGGAGCCACCCGTAGACCGAAAGTCACCGGTCGGCAAACCGGTCATCCGTGGCGACGAGACGATAACCGGCCCACGGGCACGGGAAGCGAAGGCGTTCGATCCGAACGACCCGGAGAGCGTCGACGAGGCCGCTCAAACCGTCCGTGCGTTCGCGGGAGGAGGCCCCGGCAACGAAGACAACGTGTACATGTTGCGCGGGGCGGCGGCCTGTGCGGCGCTCGTCCGCGGCGTCGGATCCTACAAAGGGGCCGCGGAGCGGGCGGGCGGCGAAACCACGGTGGCCTTCATCCGAAAGTGGGCGCGGGTACACGACCTCCCGCGGTCGATTCGACGCCACGTCGCTGTCGGGCACATCGCGCCGACGGCTGCCAAGCACATCGCACGAGTCGACGGGGACGCCCGCTACCAACTCGCGTGGGCCATCCTCGACAACTCGCTGACCGTGCGCGAAGTGCGCGCCATCGTCAGCGACATCAGCGACGGAGCGACGCCGGAACGCGCGCTCCGAAACCACGGCGTCACGCTCGGCGAGGTGACGCTTTCGCTCCCGCCGGACCTGTACCGCGAACTCCGACGCGAGGCCGCACTCGCCGACGAAGAACCGGAACAGGTGGTCGCTCGGGCGCTCGAAAAGGAACTCGGCTGAAAACGAATCAAAGGTCGAAAGCGTGTCAGTCGAGAAACGTTCGTGCGGCTTCAGTAAGCACCGTTCCGGCCGTCAGCACGTTCGGCCACTGCACCGTCTCGTTCGGAAAGTGTGCCTGTTCGATGGTTCCCGGTCCGAACACGGCAGTCGGGATTCCGGCAGCCACGTAGTGGCGTGAGTCCGCACCGTACGTCTCCCCGCGAAGCGTCGTGTCGAGACCGCTCGCCCCCATCGCCGACTGAAGCGCGCCGACGACCGGTTCGTCCGCGTCCGTCTCCGCCGCCTCGAACTGGATGGAAAAGCGCTCGAACGTCGGCGGATGTTCGCGAAGCCACTCGTTCCCCTCGACCACTTCGGCGAGTCGCTCCTCGTACATCGCTTCGACTTCATCGACGGTTTCGCCCGGCGCGACGCCGAACCGCATCTCCGCGGTAAGCGTCGCGGGAACCGACGAGGACCACGTCCCGGCTTCCACCGTTCCGATGACGATGGGCCACGAAATCGGGAACTCGTCGTACAGCGGATGCGTGACCGACTCGTTTCGCTCGGCTTCGAGTTCGTAGAACGCGCGTCGAATCTCCTCGAAGTGTGGGAGCACGCTCTCCCCGCGCCACCGCGTGGCCGCGTGTGCGGAGCGGCCGGTGATGTGTAGGCGTTTCATGACCGTCCCCTCGACCGCAATGACCGGCGTGAGGTCGGTCGGTTCCGCGATGATGGCGGCGTCGCGCTCGAACGGGTACGGGTTCGACAGCGCCGCCGCTGCGGCACCGATTCCACCCTCTTCTTCCCCGACGACGCTCTCGACGACGAGGCGACCGTTCAGGCCCGCTCCGTTCTCGTGGAGGTGTTTCGCGGCGAAGACACAGGACGCGAGTCCGGATTTCATATCGACCGCGCCGCGGGCGGTGAGGCCGTCGCCGTCCCACGTCGGTTCGAAAGGGTCCGTATCCCACGATTCGCGGGCGGCCGGAACGACGTCCATGTGCCCGTTCAGGACGAGCGTTGGACCCTCGTCCGGATTGCCGAACTCCAAGACGCCCGCGACGCTCGGACGTTCTGCGAGGGTCGGCCCGCCCGTGCTCGCTTCGGTGTGTTCGATGTCGGCAGGGTCGTCGGGGAACGACGGATGCTCGGACAGCTCCTCGGCGTGGGTCGTCCACTCGTACGTTTCGAACCCCATCTCGGTCAGCCGCTCCGCGAACCATTCCTGTGCGGGACCCTCGTTGCCACCCGTCGTGTCGAACGAACAGAGCCGTTCGACGAACGCGCGCAACTCCTCGCCTTGTGCTGTATCAAAGTCGGTCATGATTCGACAGTCGAGACCCAAGGAGAAAACGATACGCACCCCGGAAACGAGTACGCGACGAAAATGGAATGGCAAACGTTTAAACGTCGCAACTCGCAAGAAGAGATGAGGGCTGGTAGCTCAGTTAGGCAGAGCGTCTGGCTTTTAACCAGACGGCCAGGGGTTCAAATCCCTTCCAGCCCGCTTCTTCGAGGAACGGAGGTGACGAGCGAAGCGGTTCGAAAGGATTTGAAATAAACCGAACGTACGCCCGGGAAGCGACTGCGAGGCGCAAGCGCCTCGATGCGGACGGCGAGGCCGTGAGCGAACGACCCGGAACGTTTGGGCGTAGTTCAACAGCCCTTTCCGGGACGTTTTCGCGACGAAACGAACGCCCAGCGACGTCATTCAGTAGATATTATAAGTCATCCGAACACAGAACCGAATATGAACCGTTACGTTTCGGATTCGCTCGAACCCCTCGGAATCGCGTTCGGGGTCCTACTCGTTCTCATCGGAATCGGCACGCTCGTCGGAACGCCGTGGGCATACAAATCGGGAAGCGCACTCCTCATGCTCGGGCAGATACTCGGCGCTGTCGCAGCGATCGGCATCGGCGGAGCTCTGGCGTGGATCGTTCGGACGTAAAAAAGGTCGTTCTTATCCCTTGAACGGGAGGTAGGCGAGCATTCCGATGAGCGCTGCCGCGAGGAAGCTGAGGATGGAAACGCCCCACAGTCCCGCAATGCGCTCGTGGAAGTGTGCTATCGACTCCTCCTGTTCGTTGTAGGCCTTCACGTCGGACGACAACAGGACATTCTTGCCCTCAGCATGGGCGACGAACGTCTTGTTATTCGGTCCGAGTTCGGCTGCGGTGCCGCTTTTAAGCGCCGTCGTCGTCGTCTTCGGAGCCTTCCACTGGAGGGTCACCGCTTCAGCCGTGATGTTTTTGACTGTCGTGGAGTTGTTCGAGTACTGGAAGGAGTTGCCAACGCGCAACGTCTTGCTCTCGGGTTCGCCGAACTGCTGACGTTTGTACTCGTCGACTGGAACGAGCGACTTGTTCCCATCACTGCCGTTGGTGACGACGTACGTCTCGTTACCCTGCTTGACCGTTTGCGTGTCGTTCGTGAGGTTCTGGACCTCGCGAAGCGTCGCTTTCTTCGGCTTCGACTTGTTCGGGATGAGGACCTGGAATGTCGTATTGTCCTGTTTGACTGTCGAATTGTTCGCCAGTTCAGCCGAATACGTGGCGGCTTGCTGGGTCCACGCGACCTCCGCGGAGCCCTCACTCAAGGACGTCACGTTGTACTGCCGACCGTCGACAGTGAACTGCTGTCCTTGCTGTGAGAGCGTCTGATCCGGGTTGTTCACCGAAACCGTCGGCTCCTGAGCCATGCCGACCAGTGAGTATGCCCCGGCAGAAATGACGAGGAAGATCGCAATGTATACGCCCGCTGCTCGTCGTTGCATACTCTAGCCCCGGTCCGCGTTCGGTATAATGGTTACTTTTTGGTTACACGGTTCACCCCTTCTTTTCATTAGCCCCGAAAACGAACGTGAGGCATGAAATTTGGCGTCATCAGCACGGCAAAAATCGGTGTAAATGCCGTGATACTGGCCATCAAGGAGGCAGGACACGAAGTCACTGCGCTCGCGTCGCGGAGCGAATCTCGTGCTGCGACCGTCGCAGAGCAACTCGACATACCACACACCTATGGAACGTACGAGGGGTTACTCGAAGACGATGAGATAGCCGCCGTACACGACATCCCAGACGCACTCCACGCCGAATAGTCGAAACGGACCGCAGACCACGGTCCCCACATTCCCTGTGAGAAGTCTCTTGCGGTGGACGCCACCGAAGCCCGCGAGAGAGGACCGATTTCGTTCTAAACGCGTGCCAGTCGACACGAGATCGGTCAGAAAGTGAGGACTTTTCGAACGTGGAATAGACTGGAGTGTGACACGAGAGTCCAGAATTCGTATTACTGGGAGTAGTACTCACAGGGAATCCGGTCGCATGGGACATGGCAGTCGCTACGAAGATAGGTTCACAAGAAAGCCAAGGGCCGGATTTGAACCGGCGATGGGCGGCTCTGCAGGCCGCTGCGTTCGGCCGGACTCTGCCACCTTGGCGCAGGCATTCCTTCGTATCGGCTTGGTTTAAGCATAGCGGTCTCCCGTGAATCGGAATTGTTGGACGGAGGTGGCAATGGATATCGGTAGGTGGAACGGATTTTTATTATTCGTCGACACACAGTCGATGAAATACACAGACCCCTTCCGATACAATGTCCGACTAGCCGTGGTCGGATTCGCTCAACGCCATCGAAGCCGCACCGGAGTTACATCACGTGTTGGTGGAAGACGACCGCGTTCGCGTCGTCGAAGTCATCATTCCCCGGTGAGAAAGAGTCGACTCACACACCGGTGTCCGAGTGTGATGATGGTCGACCGGGCCGCCCGAATTCGCTATTACGACAAAAACGGGGGTACAGCGTTCGAGTCACCGAAACGGGAAGAGGAGGGGACCCCACGCGGTAGAAAACATCGAGGTACACCCCTACCACGCGGTCCGAGTCGAGCTAAAGTCCGAGTAGCAAAACGGTCGCTTTAGAGGAGATCAAGATACCGAAAGTCCGCGGGCGATGATATTCCAGCGAGAGATGTCACTGGGCGCTCGAAAGAAATGCAAAAACCCCCACAGAGCCGATGCTCTGTGAGGGTCAATGAATGCAGTATGAGTGGAAGGCGGCGAATCGAATTTCCCAGAGGCTCGCGCACTCCAGTACTGACCGAAACGCAGACAGGCTT